>JARLGR010000233.1 GCA_031292665.1 Mycobacterium sp.
GCGTGCTCGCCAGCGGCATCGCGCTGGCCGTCGTCGTCACCCGGACCCACCCGCGCACCGGGCTCGGCGGGCTGCTGCGCGCCGACGCCCTGTCGGCCTACATGGTCATCGTGATCGGCGCCATCGCCGTGCTGGCGATGGCCGCCAGCCCCGCCTACCTGGCCGGCGAGCTCGCCTCCGGGCACACCGACGCCCGCGCCACCCGCCGCTACGGGATCCTCACCCAAGCCTTCATCGCCGCGATGAACACCGCCGTGCTCGCCGCCAGCCTGGGCGTGCTGTGGGCCGCGATCGAGGCCACCACCATCCTCACGGCGTTCCTGGTCGGGCACCGGCACACCCGCGGCTCGGTCGAGGCCGCGTGGAAATACGTGGTGGTCTGCTCGGTCGGCATCGCGCTGGCCTTCCTCGGCATCGTGCTGCTCAACTACGCCGCCGTGCACACCGGGCTGCCCGCCACCCACGCGATGGACTGGACCAGCCTGACCGCCAACGCGCACGCGCTCGATCCCGGCGTGACCCGCATGGCGGTCGCCCTGCTCGTGCTCGGCTTCGGCACCAAGACCGGGCTGGCCCCGATGCACGCCTGGCTTCCCGATGCGCACAGCCAGGCGCCCGCCCCGGTCTCCGCGCTGATGTCCGGGGTGCTGCTCTCGGTGGCCTTCTACGCCATCCTGCGGGTCAAGGTCATCTCCGACGCCGCGCTCGGCGGCGGCTTCGCCCGCACCCTGCTGCTCATCGTCGCGCTCGCCTCGATCACGCTCGCCGCGGCGTTGCTGCTGGCCCAACGCGACTACAAACGCATGCTGGCCTACCACAGCATCGAGCACATGGGCCTGATCGCCCTCGGCGCCGCGGCCGGGAGCCAGCTCGCGATCGCCGCCGTGCTACTGCACATTCTCGGCCACGGACTCGCCAAGGCGGTGCTGTTCCTCAGCTCCGGGCACCTGCACCAGGCCCTGGGCAGCAGCCACATCCATGCCGTGCGCGACCTGGCCGGGCGGGCGCCGCTGCTCGCCGGCACCTTCGGCGTCGGCCTGCTCGCGCTGCTCGGCCTGCCCCCGTTCAGCCTGTTCGCCAGCGAACTGGGCATGTTCCGCGCCGGCTTCGCCGCCGGCTTGGGCTGGGCGGTCACCCTCGCCTTGGCATCCATGCTAGTGATCTTCGCCGCGGTCGCCGCGCACGCCGGCGACATGCTGCTCGGGTCGCGCGACCAGCCTCCGACCGCGACCGCGACCGCGACCGCGACCGCGACCACGGTACCGCTGCGGCTTCCCAGCACCGCCGCGGCCGCGCTGATCGCCGGACTCGGCGTGTGCGCCGTCCTGGGAATAACCGCGTGGCCGCTGCAGGCACTGCTGCACGCCGCCGCCCTCGCCGCCGGAGGAACCTGACATGACCACGATCGCCGGCACCCAACGCAGCGTGATCGAACTCGGGCCCGAGGCGCTGCCCGCCAGCGCCGGGCAGCTGCTCGCCGGCGGCTACCGCCTCGCCCTGGTCGCCGCGCAGCACGACGACGGCGACGCGCTGCGCGTGGTGTACCTGTTCACCAGCGGCCCGCCCGACTCACGCATCGAACTGCACATCCGCCTCGACCCACACCGGCCGCAACTACCCAGCCTCGCCGCGCTGTCCTTCCCCGCCAGCAGGTTCGAACGCGAAATGCACGACCTGTACGGCGTCATCCCGCTCGACCACCCACAACCCCGCCGGCTCGTCCGCCACCACCACTGGCCCCGCGGCTGGTACCCGATGCGCGCCGACACCGGCCCGCCACCCGAATTCGGCGACCCCGAAGGCCCCTACCCCTTCCTCAGCGTGGAAGGCCCCGGCGTCTACGAAATCCCCGTCGGACCCGTCCACGCCGGCCTCATCGAACCCGGCTACTTCCGCTTCTCCGTCGTCGGCGAAACCATCCTCAAACTCAAAGCCCGCCTCTGGTTCGTCCACAAAGGACTCGAGAAACTCTTCCAAGGCCGCGACCTCGCCGACGCACTGCCCCTGGCCGAACGGGTCAGCGGCGACACCACCGTCGGCCACGCGCTCGCCTACTGCCTCGCCGTCGAAGACGCCACCGGCTGGCCCGTACCCGCACACGCCCAGCGCAAACGCGCGATCCTCCTCGAACTCGAACGGCTCTACAACCACACCACTGACATCGGCGCACTCTGTAACGACGTCGGCCACGGCATACTGCATGCACACGCCCTGCGCATTCGCGAACAACTGCTCCGCCTCAACGCCGAGGTTACCGGCCACCGGCTCCTGCGCGGCGGCGTCATCCCCGGCGGCGCCCACCTGTGCACCCTGCCCGACACCGGCCACCTGCACGCCATCGCTGCCGACATTGCCGAGATCATCCACCTCGCCCTCGGTCACAGCGTCGTCGCCGACCGCCTCACCGACACCGCCATCCTCAGCCGCGACGCTGCCCGCGACCTCGGCACACTCGGCTACGTCGCCCGCGCCAGCGGCCTGCCCGTCGACGCCCGCCACCAACACCCGTTCCACGATGGCGGAGGCGCGTTCACCCCCGTCACCCGCGACACCGGCGACGTCCTGGCCCGATTCGTCGTCCGCGCCGACGAAATCGCCGCCTCCGCCGCGCTGATCACGGCGCTGACATCCACCGTCACCGCCGGCACCACCCGCACCGAACCGCCAACCGGGACAACGGCCCGCGCCGCCTCCGGCGTCGGCATCGTCGAAGGATGGCGCGGCACCATCACCCACCGCGTCGAACTCGCCCCCGACCACACCCTCACCCGCGCCAAGATCGTCGACCCATCCTTCTTCAACTGGCCCGCACTGCCCATCGCCCTCAGCGGAGCCATCGTCCCCGACTTCCCCCTCGTCAACAAAAGCTTCAACCTCTCCTACGCCGGCAACGACCTATAGGAATCACTGCCGCGGCTGATCGCGGCGCCAGCCATGCGGCGTCCGCAAGGCGATCCCCTTACGGGCGGTCACCGGCGCCGGACACTGTCGGTCTTGTCCAGCATTGATCGGCGCGGATAGCGTGCCTCATGCCGGTTCGGTTCCTGTCCGACGCGGAGCTCGCGAGGCTCAGTGGCTGGCCGGACGATATCTCCGAAGACGACCTGGTCCCCTTCTTCACGCTGACCAGCGACGACCTTCGCTGGCTCGGCTCGAACGTCCGTATCGAGAACCGACTGGGCGCGGCCGTGCAGCTCTGCACGCTGCCGTGGCTGGGCTGGATACCGGATGATCTGAACAGCTGCCCTCCGGCCGCGGTAGACCGTCTCGCCGACCGGCTGGGGCTTGCCGGCGCTGGCGGAGTCGGGTTGCTGGCCGACTACGGCGGCTGGGAGGGCCGTACCCGGCGTGATCATCGGGCGCTGGTGTTCGACCGGCTGGGCTGGCGAGCGTCGGGGGCGGGCGACCGCAAGCAGCTCGACGCGTTCCTTCTTGCTAGGGCACTGGAGCACGACGCGCCCGAAGTGTTGCTCCAGCTCGCCTGCGACTGGCTACGCAGCGAACGGATCTTCCGTCCTTCGGTGGACACGCTGTCTCGACGAGTCGCTGCGGCTCGCGACGGCGCAAGGGCCGAGACATATCACCGGCTGGCAGCGCTGCTGGCGCCGCCTCGCCCGTCCTCCCTGGACCGGCTGCTCGATGTCGACGACGAGCTGGGCATGACCCGCCTGGCGTGGTTGCGTCGCGGCGCCAGCGCCGCCACCCCGGAGGTGCTGAAGGCGGAGCTGGCCAAGCTGGAGTTCCTGCGCGCTCACGGCGCGGATCGACTTGACCTTTCCGCTCTGCCGGCCGGTCGGCGGCGGATGCTGGCCGAGACCGGCCGCCGCTCCACCAACCAGGCGTTGCAACGCGCCGACGTCGACCGCCGGCACCCGATTTTGTTGGCCACGCTGGCCGAGACCTACGTCGAGGTCCTCGACGAGCTGGTACAGCTGCTGGACCAAGCACTGGCCGGCGCGGACTCCCGCGCCCGGTATGAGCTGTCCCAGCGCATCGTGGAAAGAGCGCGCGGGGAGATCGACCGCGGACGGCTCCTCGATGAGGTGCTCGACATCCTCGCCGACCCGCTCGTGTCCGACGCCGACGCGGGACGGCTGGTCCGTGCGCGTGTCGGGATGCCGCGACTTCAGGCGGCTCGCCGGCCGACCGCGGAGCGCGAGCCGCGTGATCACGGTCATTTCGATCTGCTGGCCGCCCGATACAAGTACTTGCGGACCTTCACCCCGGCGGTCATCGCGCAGCTGCCGTTGACCGGCAACACCGCCAGCCCCGACGTTGCCGCGCTGTTGGCCGCATTGGAGGTACTGCGCGCGCTCAACGCCGCCGGCCGCACGACCGTCCCGGAGCAGGCCACCACGGCAGCCGCGATATCGTTCGTGCCGGCCCGCTGGCGCGGCTACCTCGACACGAGCCGCGGGCAGGGCCGCGGAGCCGCCTACCGGCATTACTGGGAGCTGAGCGTGCTGTACGGGGTGCAGTCGAGGCTACGATCCGGCGACGTGTGGGTGCCCGGGTCCCGCCGCTACACCGACCCAACCACGCTGCTCATTCCACCCGAGACATGGGTCACGCAGTGCGACGACTTTAGTACCGTCACCGGGACTCACGCCGACCCCGGCCGTCAGCTGCAACGGTTGGAGACCGAACTGCACACGGCCGTAGCCGATCTGGAGCGAATGCTGGCTGATCCGACGAGTGAGGGTCTGGCCCGCGTGGGCGAGGACGGCGATCTGATCGTGTCGCCGCTGCCCGCCGAGCAGCTGCCGGCCGAGGCAGCGGCGCTCGCCGAGGCGGTCGCCGCCCCGGCTTCCGCAGATTCATCTGCCCGCGCTGCTCATCGAAGTCGATCGCGACACTCGGTTCAGCGAAGCGTTCACCCATGCCGGCGGTGCCCAACCGCGCAATCCCGATCTGATCCGCAATCTCTACGCCTCGGTGCTGGCCTACGCCTGCAATCTCGGCTACGCGGGAATGGCCGACGCCTCCGGTATCTCCGAAGACACCCTGGCCTGGACCTCGCAGTGGTACCTGCGCCAGGACACCCTGAGAGAAGCGAACGCTCGCCTGGTCAACGCCCACCATCGTCATCCGCTTGCCCAGCTGTGGGGCGGCGGCACCCTGTCGTCATCAGATGGGCAGCGTTTTCCACAGCGCGGTCGTAGCCTCACCGCCCGGGCGCTGTCGCGGTACTTCCTCGACGAGGGGACCACCACCTATACCCATGTGTCCGATCAGCACTCGACTTACGGCACGAAAGTTATCCCGACCACCTGGCGTGAAGCCGTCGCCGTGCTCGATGAGATCTTCGGCAACCCGACCGACCTGGCCATCGCTGAGCACACCACCGACACCGCCGGCCAGACCCTGGCCACGTTCGCGATCTTCAACCTCGCCGGCCTGCAGTTCTCGCCGCGGATCCGCGACATCGGCCGGCTGCAGCTCTACCGGCTGGGCCCGGGTTCGGGATGGCGAGGCCGTTACCCGAACGCCGGGCCGCTGCTCACCCAGCCCATCCAAACTGAGCTGATCGCCGATCACTGGAACGACCTGCTCCGGCTCGTCGGCTCCATGAAGTTCGGGCACACCACCGCGAGCCTGCTCATTGCCAAGCCGCACGCCAGCAGCCGGCAGAACTCCCTCGCACGAGCGCTGCAGGAATACGGCCGAATGGTGCGCACCATCTACCTCTGCCGCTACCTCGCCGACGAAGAACTCCGCCGCCGGGTCCGTCGCCAGCTGAACAAGGGCGAGAGCCTGCACGCGCTGCGGCGCGATCTGTTCTTCGCCCACCAAGGACACGTCCGCAGGCGACACCTCGACGACCAGGTCGATCAGGCGCTCTGTCTCACGCTGGTCACCAACGCAGCGGTGCTATGGACCACGACCTACCTCGGCGACGCGCTCGACGCGCTGCGGGCTGACGGCTACCCCGTCACAGACGAGGACGCGGCACACCTGACACCTGCACAGCACGATCACATCAACTTTTACGGCACCTACTCCTTCGACGTCGAGACCGAACTCCGTCGCGAGGGACACCGCCCGCTCCGCTCACCAGCCGCCTGATCCAGTTGCGGCAAAAGGGACCAGATCCGCTCCACTGCTAAGGGGACCCCGATAACGCTGACACATGGAACATCCAGACAGCACGATGGGTGTAGTTGGTCTCACGAGGAGGCAAGGGCACCCCAATGAAAAGTGAACCGTACGACTGGGCTGACGACGAGTCGATGAGCCCAGAAGAGACTATGCGCAGATTTGAGGCGCTCGGCCCGGTGCCGACCACAGGGCCCGTGAGTAACGATCAGCGCGAGCACATCCCGACTCCGGACGAACTGATACCACGCGGTGCCCTCACCTATGCTTCGTCGACAAAAACGACGGTAATCCAGCGCGGAGCGATCGTAATCGGTTCAACTGCAAACCTCACTGCATGAGCGATGCGTCGGAGTCCGCTCGAGTGCGGATCACAATCGCCGACTATATAGTCATCGATCAGCAAGGAAAAGCCACAATCGTCGGCGCCGGCGTCACCATCGCAGGTGTCAATCTTCAGTCCGGAATGACAGCCCCTTTCGCAGTCTTAGTATCCGCGTCCTTCGCTCCGCAGTTCGTTGGAGAAGATCCCGCGGTCGAACTGTCGCTCGAAACCGAAGATCACCAGTTGGTACAGATGCCTGGACTGCTTGACTCGACCGGACAGCCGCAATATCTGCGTGTGGCCACCTCAGAGAAGCTGCTCCCAACAGTACTGCCGGGCGCCAACATTCCCGCTGACATCATCCGACCGAAAGCGCAGATCCTTCTAAACTTCCAGAACGGACTCCCGCTGGCACCCGGTCATGCGTATGTATGGCGCGTGAAGATAGACGGCGACACTCGGCCTGAGTGGACAGAGATGTTGTACGTTCCCACAGCCAGCGCGGGCCCGGTCCTCGGATAGCGCCCAGCGGAGCAGAACAAACGCCCCCAAAAGCCGCTACGCAGCCCCCGGTGCCCAGCAAAGCCGCGATCTACAACCACGCCCACACACTTTGCAGAAGGTCGTAAGAGCTGCGCGGCGCGACCAGGGTTTTCCACCCCCCACACCGCGCCGATGACCGCCTGCAGCGGCGCGGCATCAGGCCCGCAGAAACCTCGTGACAGGGACCCGATAGCCTGCGAGATTCGGGGGCTTTGTCTCTTTGGAGAAGGTGACGATCTGACATGACTGATAAATGGCTCTCCGACATCGGTGCGCCGGGAGAGTTTCCCCTCGTGGATGTGTGCGAGCAAATCGAGCAGAAAATCCACGTTAACGCAGACAACCAGAAATTGCCGCAGGAGTTCCCGGACTGGCAGTCGTGCGTGGAAGATCGGGACGCCACCATCTACAAGTTGAGCGCGGCTGTTGTCAACCTTTGCCGGATGGTGGAGTACTTGGCATTGGAGCAGCAGCGCGGCGGCGCTATATGAGAGTCATAAGCGTCGGAGTAGGTTGACTCAAGTGAGCGACAGTGGTCCCTTTCCCGACGATGTCCCTCTCGCCGATGCTATCGAGCAGCAGCGCCCCGCAGCTGAGGCCGCCGACCTGGAAACCGTCGACCTCGACGAGCGGGTGCCGATCGAAAACGGCGATACGCCGCTGGAAAGCAATGCGTCGGACTGGCAGGAGCAGCACCAGGTCGTCGAAACTCATGACGAGGACGAGGTCCGTGAAGAGTGAGGTGACGGCGAGCGCCGCCACTTGAGATTCGGGATCACCCGCGCGACCTTGTACCACCTACCACTACCTCAGTGAGGACCGGGATCATCAGCTCGAAGCGATGGACGCGGTGGTGGAGGGCTTTGACCGGGCTGATCGGGGCCAGATGATCATGGCCTGTGGGACCGGCAAGACCCTGGCCGCGTTGTTCATCAACGAAAAGCTGGCCAGCCGCAACAGAATTAGGCCCGCCGAACCCTTGGCTTCATGTCGGCGGCGAACTGGCGTTCGACACTTGCATAAAGTGGACGCCCGCCGTCAGCTGTAGCGCGGCGAACGTATGCCGCCGCAGTCGTGGAGCCGCACGCCGTGCATCGCGGATTGTGTTGTATCGGGCTTGTCGATCAGTTCGCCGCCGAGGCCGTCTCGGTGCTACCCGCCGTGCCGTTCTGCTCCCGCGGCAGATCCAGCTCTTTGATATTGATCAGTTGCATGTCCGGGGTGAAGGTGTGGACGCCGCCCGCGGCGGCGCGTTTCGCCGAATACATCGCCACGTCGGCCTGTTTGAGTAATCCGTCCGCGGAGACGCCGGGATCCTCGGCTGCCGCAACGGCGAGTCCGACGCTGGGCCGTATCAACAGCTCCTGGCCGTCGATGGTGAACGGTTCGTCGAAGATGTCGATCACCCGGTTGGCGACCACAGACGGGGAATCGGCTCCGCCCTCGATCAGGATCGCGAACTCGTCGCCGCCGAGGCGGGCGACCGTGTCGCTGGTCCGCAGACACCCGAGGATCCGTTCTGCGACCCCGATCAACAGCGCGTCCCCGGCCTGATGACCGAGGCTGTCGTTGACGAGTTTGAAGTCGTCCAGGTCTAACAACAAGACCGCCAGCGCCCTGGGATCGCGGTTCCGCGACTGCAGGGCGTGCGTGAGTCGGTCGTGAAACAAAGTACGGTTTGCCAGGCCGGTCAACGGGTCATGCAACGCCTGGTCCGCCACCATGACCAGCAGCCGCCGGTTCTCGCCGACCACGAGAAATTGCCGAACCAACACCGCGCTCACCAGTAGTAGCGCCACTCCGAGCACCGGGGCTGATCCCGGCCTCGGCAGCAGGTAAACCGTGCCGACCACGCTGGCCAACAGCAGCGGCACATACGGCAACCACAACGCGACCCGCGGCGGCACCCGTGCCGCCCCCAAGCCGGTCTCCAGGGTCGGGACTCTGACCAGCGCGGCCACGCCCAGCAGCAGCAAACCCGCCAGCCACCCCAGATCGATGGCGCTGCCGCTCACATAGTCGTTGTGCGCGATCAAGTAGACAAAGGCGCTATCCGAGAGCGCTATCAACGCGATCCCTGCCGTCAGCAACGTCATCGTCGCACGCTGCCCGGTATGCGTGCGGGCCAGCACCAGCACCGCCACCGTGATCAGCACCAGATCCGACACGGGATAGGCCAACGCTAGGCCCAGCGCGAAATGGCTGACGCTGTGCGCGGTGAACACGGCGCGCAGCACGCTTACCCAAGACACAAGGAACAGCGATCCGGCCACGATCAGCCCGTCCAGCACCAGACGTGTTTGAGACTGACCCGCATACCCGATCGGAAACAACACCAACGCCAGGCAAGCGCCGACCGGGAACACCAGATACGCCCCGTCCGCCACGGACGGAAACGGGCCGTTCACCCGACCCCATTGCTCGTAATGCCCCCAGATCGCGTCACCGACGAACCACCCAGCCAACCCGATCATCAGGCAGATCCACGCACCCCGGTCACGGCCACGACCGGACCACGCCGCCACCCCAGCACACGTGACCGCGAACAACCCGAAAGCCACACACCCGACGTCGCTGACGGCCCGGGTGGTTTCGACACCGCCCCAGCCTGCGAGCAGCCACACACCGATAACAACGAGTGCGACTCCGGCGAAACCGGTGATCCAATGCACCTTCGGTAACGCCATCAGAGACCCTCGGGGATACTTCAACCAGGGAACTCCCCACGCGGACGATAAGAGCATAAATATTAGAGCATCGTCCATGCGCGCGTCTGGCACACAACCGGCAGGCTGGCAAGTCTTAGTCGGCACAGGGGGCCGCACGGGGTGTATGAGCCTGTAACGGCGTCACAAGTGTCACACGAAGACGAGGCGAACGTGGCTTACGCAGGGGTCGCCGCATCCTGTGACCGCTCGACCGCCGAGAACGGTTCGTCGGACGGCAGGTCGCTCGCAGGCAGTCGCCCTGCGTGACAGCGTTGCACCGTGACACCGTATTCCAACAACTACAAGTACAGATTCCAACAACTACAGGTGCATTCGCCGCGCTCCCCGATCAGGGGGTTGGGAGCGGCCATAATATTTCCGAAACTTGTGGCGACCGCAACACAGGGGATGGTTGCTTCCGTCACTCGTCAAGGTCGGTTCTCCTCGCGACGCTGCGGGACTCCACCATGACTCCCTCCTCGCCGACGACAAAGAGCGGCAAGGAACGAGGAATGGAGACGATCGCCTTGAGTGACCATTCCGTGTGCAATCGGATTGACGCCCAACAAGAGCACCGGAGCGATTGAACTCGACCGGTGGTTCCCAGTCCTGAGTCGCTGTCCAGCTCCGCGACGGCTCGGTCGTCGGCACCAAACTCGACGAGCCGGGCACTGGACGATCGGCTCCGTGTGCGCCTTGGGCACCCCGGCGCGAGGGCGTCTTGCCCCAAGGGCCATCGGGCCGAAGTTGCTCTAACCGACTTCGCCGCTGGTACGGTGCGCGGCATGACGGACGAGACACCCGATTACATGACAGACGAGTTGCCAGAATATGAGGCAGACGAGTTCGGCGACCACGAGGACCTGTTAGACGAAGGCCGGTTGGGGCATATTGAGCATCTCGGTGCCAAGTGGCGGACCGGGTTTGTCAGGTACGGACCGGACGGCCACAGCGTGACGGTGAGGCTTGTTGCCGAGGGAATGCCGAAGGGCGAAATGGCGATCACCGATTTCGTAGTCAGTGAGGCGCTTGCGCTTGTTTTTCAACAAGTAGCTTCGGTCAACCACGTCGATCTTGAGCTTAAGGTCAGATCGGACAACCCGATTACCCGCGATGGCGGTTAGCGAGGCGACTGCTCGACACGACCGCATGAAGTGGCGGCGATCCAGGCTAGACCCCCATCCAAGTTACTGAAAGCAGTGGTCACGTGTGTTTGTTGGTGACCTTGGCCTCTTACACCAGCACGCTCGACGAATCGACGATGACGACGCGAGAGCAGACCCCATCTCAGTTCAGGAGGAGATCGTGATCGAGCTGCTGAAGGACTTTCCCGACAACGTCATAGCGATTGCGTGCCATGGACATGTGACGAAGGCCGATTACGAAACGGTGCTGATACCGGACCTCGAAGACAAACTTGGTCGGCACGAAAGAGTGCGGATCTATTGCGAGATCGCGCCTGATTATGTCGGGATCGATCCCGGCGCGGTCTGGGAGGATACGAAGGTGGGCTTCAGCCACCTCCGCGATTGGGAGCGCGCCGCGATGGTCACTGATGTGGAATGGATGAGACACGCGGCGAAGTTCTTTGGTGGTTTCTTTGGTTTCCTGGTGTCCGGGGAGTGGCGTGCGTTCCCGATCGCTGACGCCGACAAAGCACGCGAGTGGATTGTTGGCGGGGGTCCTGCCGCGCGGATGTAGCCTGCCTGTCGGCGGGGGCGTCGACCCCCGCACTGGACGCCGGTGTGGTAGTCCAACGCACATCCGCCGAAGATGGCCGCCAACGCGATCGGGACCAGGCCAGGCCCTTGCGAAGCCGTCCATTCGAGGCCAAGGCCCTAGTCAATGCGGGTGGCCGAGGCCAAGGATAGACAGTCGCAGCCATTCCAGACACAGGTGTGGGGACAGCCGTGAGCAGCAACGAAACCGAAAATCCGGAGATCGCCAAGTGGGATCCCGCCTTCACCAGGCGGATGATCAACGTGATGACGCCAGTTGTCACGCGATGGTTCCGGGCGCAGGTGCGCGGCTTGGAATCCTTCCCGTCGGTCGGCGGCGCTTTGGTGGTGTCCAACCATTCCGGCGGCGTGCTGCCGCCTGACTGCAACATCCTCGCCCCAGCCTTCTACGGCAAGTTCGGCTACCACCGCCCGCTCTACACCCTTGCCCACTACGGCGTGTTCGTCACCCCGTTCGCCGGATCACTGGGCCGCCTCGGTGTCATCCATGCCAGCCCGGACAACGCTGCGCAAGCGCTGCACTCGGGTGCGGTCGTGCTGGACTTTCCTGGCGGGGACTACGACGCCTTCCGGCCCACGTTGGCGCAGAACGTTATCGACTTCGACGGTCGCACCGGATACGTCAGGATCGCCCTGGAAACCGGCGTGCCGATCGTGCCAGCGGTATCGATCGGGGGGCAGGAAACCCAACTGTTCCTTACTCGCGGCACTTGGCTGGCAAAGCGACTGGGCCTCAAGCGTATCCGGATGGAGATTCTGCCGGTGACCCTCGGTTTCCCCTACGGTCTGACGGTGCTCTTCCCGGCCAATCTGCCGTTGCCAGCCAAGATCACTTATCAAGTGCTGGAGCCGATCGACATCGTCGCCCAGTTCGGGACGAACCCCGATGTCGACGAGGTCGATGCCCACGTCCGCTCGGTGATGCAGACCGCCCTTGACCGGCTGGCCCGCCAGCGCCGCCTACCCGTACTGGGCTGACCGGATTTCGAGCCCGGCGGCGCGCAGCTTGTGCAGTACGCGGGGGCAACCTGCGACATGCTGCGCAGTGGTGTTGACCACAGGCTATATCGTCAAAGACCTGGCTCAGCACTTGGGGACTACCATGCAGATGGCCGATCAGGTGTTGGATGACGCAATGGAAGCTGACTGCCCCAACCTCACCATTGGTGCCGATGGCGTGGCCGAAGCTGAGGCCGCGATCGAGCGGTTAGCGGCCGCGCCAGCCGACGACGGCTGGTGATACGAGACATCTGGCTACTGCGGCTGCGGGCTTCTACTGGCACGAGCCCACGGCGACGACACTGCCTACCGCGACTATCGGGATCGCTACCGCGACATGGCGAGAACGCTTGGCTTCGAGGGCCATATCTCGTGGGCCGAGGCAATGCCATGAGGGCGGGCATCCAGGGAGGGGCGCCCACCTTGTCTTGAAACAGACCACATGTGCCGACTCGCGGAAGTTCGTCTCCGGCGCGTCCGGGGATCCCGCGGTCATCGTCGCGGCCATCGAGTCGTTGGCCGGACTGCATCAGCGTGGCATCCTCTCCGACGAGGAGTTCGCCGCGAAGAAGGCCGAACTGCTCGGCCGGCTCTGAGGCGCTACCGCATCCGCGCAGACCGTAAGTGGGCGATAATCCGGGCTCAATCAAAGCGATGGCCCGTTGCGGCGCTTGCGGGCACTTCGCCAGCGTGCATCACGGCGGTGGTGGGAGGACGTCCCGGTGGCTCGTCGTGTGCGGCCCCGGATTGCGACTGCGCGAGCTTCGTTGAGGGCAAGGATGCCCGGGTGCCTCTTGGAAGGGACAATCTGACAGCTGCTGAAGTTGCACAGCTGACCGGGCTGTCGGTGCACACCCTGAGCTATTGGCGGCAGACCGATCAGGGGCCGAAGACGATCAAGGCGGGGACGCGCACGCTATATCGGCGCAAGGACGTCGAGGAGTGGCTGTTCAAGATCGACGGCAGGCCGATCCCTTCGTTGGTGGCGTCATCTGGCTGGTATGAGAAAGCGGTCGAGGCTGCCGAGCGGATCGAACCGGCTCACACCTCGCCGTGGAAGCTCACCAGCACCTACGCCCTACTGTCGATCGCCGAAAACCTATTGCATAGAGAGCCTCCCAAGCAGCGACGGCCAAGTCCGGCGACAACCGCTGCACTACATGACGGCGAGCTGCTGACGGTCGCTTGTCGCCGACATCGCTGAAGTGGCTGCCATAACACGGCTCTCGCAGGGAACATTGCGGTACTGGCGATACGCAGGAACGGGCGGCCCACCGTCGGTCAAGCTGGGCAGACGGGTCATCTACCGCCGAGTCGACGTAGAGAAATGGCTGGAGGAGTCGGAATGAACCGCACTGGTGAGCTTTGACGTCGTCCCTAGGTCTGGGGCATACCAGATGTATTTTTTCGCTCCCATTGGCTGTACGTCTGCAACTTGCGGTTCCGCCACACCCACCTTGTTACATCCAAGTAGTGCTTGAACCGCCGTCGTCGCCGTTTGGCACGAATTTCAAAAAAGTAGCCCTTCTTCTTCGCCTTCCGGAGACGCCCATACGTCATGATGCTGTTAGTAACTTCGCGTTCCCAGCGGTTGCCATTTGCATCGAGGAAGCCGATCCAATAGACGGTGCTCCAGCGAAACCGATCGTCAGCGCCCGGCCCGAGCGTGACCGACTGCCCAGGTGGTAACACTCTCGACGCGGCAATGATCGTCAGCAGCATGTAGCCCTGGCGGCCGTCGAATCCGACCAGCTCGCTCTTCGTGTTGAGCAGCACCATGCCGATACCGGTTTGTTCGACCTCGCCAGCGCGCATTTTTTGAAAGGTGACGCCGCCAAGTAGCGACGGAATCAACCGGCGCTCTTTGTAGCGGCCATAGAAGCCGCTGATCTGGTCTTCCGAATCGTTGTACAGGATGAAATTAAACGGGTGAATCTTGCCGTTCTCCGGAAACGCCACCGTCGCGTGGATCTGGTGTGCTTGGGCACGTTTCCGACTCCGGGCACTGAGGATGTAGTAGGTCGCGGCGGCGATGGCTGCCCCGCCCGTCCCGATGGCGCTGAACCACTCGGCAACTGTTCCCCAGATCGCCACGTGCATTGGCCACGTCCAGAGGTCTCCCCACACCGGGCCAGTATTGCAAGCTCAGGCCGTACTGGCTGCAACCCTGCCGAGCGGTTTGCTGACGACCATCGCGATGCGTCGGTCAGGCACGGCTGAGTCACCAGGACGTCGCTGGCCACAATTTGGCCACAATTTGGCCACAGTTACAGTTAACTATCGTGAACTACCATGATGTCTTTCAGCAGCTAAAGCCGATTTTAGCCTGCTGATCAGGTAGCTGAATAGGGTTCAAATCCCTCCGCCACCGCCATGTGATGTCTCGGGACATCGGAATAGGTCCGAACCCGTTTAGAGTTCGGATTTTGTCTTTGGGCGTCTTGCTGTCGAGTTGGGAGCCGTCGAGACTGGAGAGCCTTAGCCAATTTGGGCAGTCGTCCATGCGAAATGCGAGGAAGCCAGTGCCGGGACGGCCAGCTCGATGGTTAGTCATCCCTAGGACGCGACTTCTGGGTTTGCGGGGATTTAGCGGGCCGCGTCGAATGCGATCGGCAGGGTGATCGGTCCGCCCGAAGCGTTGACCGGTTTTAGGCCCGCTCAGCGCTGGGCGACCAACGCGGAGCCCCCACCGGTGAGCGCCTCAATGGTTTTGGTGTCCGCGTCTTGATGCGGTTGTCCGTCGGGCCGCAGCAGGTCGTGGAACCACACTTTCGGAACCTCGCTGTACGGGTGCTCCCAGGAGTCCCACGGGAAGTAGGTCTGGGTCTTGCCGGCGACGAAACCCCAGTTTATGGCACCGACGTTGTGGCGTTTGGCGACGGGCAGGATTCCCTCGACGGTGCTGCCTTTGGGCCGGGCCATGTACTCGGTGCACAGGATCGGCCGCCCCAGCGGCGTCAGCTCAGAGATCCTGTTCTCGAAACCCGCGGGTTCGGCGTAGGAGTGGAAGGTGATGACGTCGGAGTTGTCCAGTTGGATTTTGCTGATTGCGCTGCGGCCTTGAGGTTGTCCCCAATCACCGCGCCACACCCCGCTCGTCAGCGGTTGACCGGGATCGACGGAGCGCGCCCACCGAAAGACTTGGGGAAGCAGGTTCGCGACGAGCTGCTCCTTGTCGCTCCGCTCGACATTGCGATATTGACGCGCGGGATTGTCCGGCTCATTCCAGAGGTCCCAACCCAAAACGCGGTCGTCACTGCGGAACTGGGTCAACACCCCGGTGACGTAGTCCTGCAGGACGCGGGTATAGCGGGGATCGCCGAGGCCTTCGGCGCCCGGGCTTTGCACCCACCCCGAGTTGTGCACGCCGGGCCGGGGCGCGCGCTGCCGGCCCGCCCTGGGCGCGGGGTCCCAACACGAGTCGAAGAAGACGAACAGCGGCTTGATGCGGTGACGGGCCGCGATGTCGACAAACTGTGCGAGACGGCTCTGGAACCCTCGCTGATCCTGGGCCCAGAGCTGGTCGTGGAGGAAGACCCGCGTGGTGTTGAGCCCGTAAAACCTCGCCCAGCCGAGCTCGGTGTCGATGCGCCGCGGGTCGAAGGTGTCGGCTTGAAACATCTCAAGCTGGTTGATGGCGTTCGACGGTATGTAGTTGGCTCCGACCAGCCAGCCCTGCGCCTGATACCAGCGATTGGCCCGGTCCGGGGACCACCGGCCCGCCTCCTCCGCGGCGGCAAGGGGCGTTCGGGCCAGTGCAGCACCGGCTGCCAGCAGCAGCGGTAGCTTCAGGGCCGTTCGACGATGCACGAAGTGACCATAATTTTCACCGGCGACACCTTCGGTCTTGCGGATCGGCACGTCGGGAATTGTTATGCCGTTGTCACCAGGCAGTATTGAGCCAGCTGGGCGTGCGAGAGCCCCGACACGCCGCAGCACCGACGATCAGTACGGCGCGTCAGCTACCGATGCCGGTCCGTCTGCGCGGACCGGCGGCCTGGGGAAGCCTTACAACGGCGCGGTCAGGTGCTGGTCGATGCTGCCGGCGTCCACCCGTCCACCACCAGCGGCAGTGAGATCGTCTGACCCCCGCCAGTCACCTCGATCGCCCAGCGGCCGTCGAAAGGCAACATCGCCTGGATGTCGAAAAAGGCGTAACCGGGGAATTCACCGATCGAGGCTTCCGGCACCTCGAATCGTTGGCGCACTGGGTCATCAAGCGTCGGGGGCTTGATCTCGATGTCCACCCACCGATCGTCCGAATCGCCGGCATCGGCGCTGGAATCGGCCCGTGTCAGCACCACAAGCACGAGGCGGACCCAGCGGTCGGGCCCGACAACAAACCTCGACAGCACGCCGCCCGACACATTGAGTTTGTTGTCTACCGTCGCGGCAGCTTCCGCCAAAAAGGCCCCGGTAACCATCACAGGCAGAAAATACAACGCGCTCGCCCTGGCCGCTGGTCAACCGGCCAATCAGTTAACGCAGCCTGCGCCCGCCGTTGTCGTGAACGCCGCCGGCAAACACCATTCGCGTCGACGAAGCCCCGGCAAGCTCTTCAAACTCGGCCCCCGAAAGCGCAAGATAGGTGCGTGCCTGATCGCAACGTGCTGGCCGGTCCGCTGGAACCGTGCGGCACCGAACCGCTCACCGGGTACTACCGCGACGGCTGCTGTTCGACGGGAGCCGAGGATATGGGCCGACACACCATCTGCGCGGTGATGACCGCTGAATTCCTCGAGCACCAGCGTTCCATCGGAAATGACCTGTTGACACCGGTCCCCGAATACCGATTTCCCGGTCTCCTGCCCGGCGACCGCTGGTGCGTCACCGCCCTGAACTGGCTTCGCGCCCACCACGATGGTTGCGCCGCGCCGGTGGTATTGGCCTCGACGCACGAGCGCACCCTCGAGGTAGTGCCCCTCGAGGCGCTGCTGGAACACAAGGTCGACGTTCCCGACGACCTGGCTAACCTGTAGAGCCCGCGCGCCGGCGGGGCGGGTTCGTCAGTGATCCTGAGCGCGTCTAGCCTCTGTGCCACACGATCGACACGTCGAAGAGGTAATCAGGTGGGCTCTGCGCTTGGCGACATCGACTTCGACGACCTGACATCGCCCAGGCTGACCGATGTCCAGCGCCAGATCCTGGCATACACGGAAGCCCGACCCGTCGAATTCGACCTCAAGCGGATGTTGGCCGAGGCCGTCGAGCAGGCGAACGTGGGCGGTGACCTGGATGACGCGGACGGCTTCGGTGACCGCCTCGCCGCCCACGTCGCCGCGATCGGAGCCGACGACGGCCTGACCCAACTCACGCGCGGCTCCCTGCGCCAACGGGTCGTTCGCCTGCTGCGCAACCGGTTGTCGTTGACCGACCTCGTCAAGCGGTATCCCGAAATCGAAGCGATCCCGATCGAGAAGCCCTTCATCGTCGTCGGGATGCCGCGTTCCGGCACCACCCATCTGGTGAACCTCATCGCCGCCGACCCGCGCCGGCGCGCGCTGCCGTACTGGGAGAGCCAGGATCCCATCCCCGCCCGCGGCCAAGGGCCCGACATCTCCGGAGTCGACCCGCGCTACGCGCGGACCAAATCCGAGCACGACGCGCTCATGGTCAGCGCCCCCGTGGTGGCCGCCATGCACGACCGGTTCCCCGAGGCGATCGAGGAGGAAGTCGAGCTGCTCGACCTCGACCTGGCCGCCTACGTTCTCGAATGGCATGCGCGCGTGCCCGGCTGGCGTGACTACTACCTGGGACTCGACCAGAACCGGCACTACGGCTACCTGAAGAAGGTCCTGCAGGCGCTGACGTTCCTGCGCGGTCCGCGGACCTGGGTCCTCAAGAGCCCACAGCACTGCGAGCAACTCGGCCCGCTGATGGCGACCTTCCCCGACGCGACCGTCGCCTTCACCCACCGCGACCCCGTCGCGGTGATCCAGTCGGCGATCACGATGATGGCCTACTCCGACCGACTCCGCCGCACGAGCATCGACCCGGACTGGCTGCTGGACTACTGGAGCGACCGCGTGCACCGGCTGCTCAGCGCCTGCGTGCGCGACCGCGACCTGGTGCCGGCCGAACGCAGCATCGACATCAGCTTCCACCAGCTGAACGGCAACGAAATGCCCGTGCTGGAGCGGCTGTACCACTGCGGCGGAGTCGAATTGACGCCCAAGGTGCGCGACCGGTTCCAGCACTACCTGGACGGCAATCCACGCGGCAAACACGGCCGCATCCACTACGACCTGCAACGGCACTTCGGATTCTCGGCCGGCGAACTGCGACGGCGTTTCGACTTCTACTTCGACAGGTTCGACGTTCGCCCCGAGACATGATCGCGAAGGGACACCGCAGATGAGTGCCGAAGCGCACCAGTCCGAACCGGTCTATCGCAGCAGGCCGGGCGCCGACGCGATGCGCCCGGCGGCCGCCGAAAAGGCCGAGCGGATCGCCCCGGGTTTGTGGTGCTCTCCGGGCCTGTCGAATTCTTACCTGCTGACCACCGATGACGGGCGGGTGATCGTCAACACCGGAATGGGTTTCGAGGGGGCGGTGCACCGGTCCAACTTCGACGCCGTCGACTCCTCGCCGGTGCGTTACATCATCTTCACGCAGGGCCACGTGGATCACGTCGGCGGCCTGGACAGCGTGCGCGATCCCGACACCGTGGTTGTCGCGCAGGCGAACTGGACGGCATGGCGAGACGACAACGAACGACTCATCCCGTACCGTGCCAGCCGCAGCGCGTTCGCCTTCAAGGACACCTTGGCAACAGGCATCCAGGCCATTCAACGGCGTCTCGGTACCAGGCGCCTCCCCGGCCAGAGCGTCCCGCTCGTCAATCTCGACTTCGAAGACACCATGACGTTGGAGGTGGGCGGCCGACGGCTGGAGCTGATCTCCGTTCCGGGCGGGGAAACCACCGACTCGTTGGTGGTCTGGTTGCCAGAAGAGCGAATCTGCCTGTGCGGGAACACGTTCGGACCGATATTCGGACACATCCCCAACCTCGTCACCATGCGCGGCGACCGCTACCGGGACGCGCTGACGGCCATCGCGTCGGTCGAGCGGGTACGGGATCTGCGGCCCGAGCTCTTGGTGACCGGCCACTTCGACCCGATCGAGGGCGCCGAGCGCATCCACGCCGAGCTGACCCGGCTCCGCGACGCGATCCAGTACATTCACGACCAGACCGTCGCAGGGATGAACGCCGGCAAAGACGTCCGAACGCTGATGCGTGAAATCACCTTGCCGACGGAATACAAAGTCGGCCAGGGCTACGGGAAGGTGGACTGGGACGTGCGGGCCATCTGGGAGAACTACTCGGGGTGGTTCCACCATGCGTCGACCACCGAGCTCTATCCGGTCGGCTTCGACGCCGTCGCCCCGGACATAGTCGAGTTAGCCGGCGCGGATGCGCTGCTGGACCGAGCGCGTGCGCACCTCGAGGCCGGCCGCCCGCTGGAGGCGATTCACCTCGCCGAGCTTGTCCCCTCGGACCATCAGGGGGCGCACGACGTGCTCCGGGAAGCCCACGAAACGCTGCTGGCCGACAGCGCGAACTTCTGGGAAACCGCCTGGCTCAGGAACCAAATAGCGAGGCACGCATGACGGCGCGAGTCAGCTTTGACTTCACCGGCACCGCGGCGCTGATCACCGGCGGCACCAGCGGGATCGGACACGCCACGGCGGTGCTCTTCCGCGATGCCGGGGCCGAGGTCACCATCACCGGCACCAAGGCCGCCGCGGCCGACTATGAGGCAGACCTGGACGGCATGACCCATCACCAACTGCAGGTCACCGACCATGACTCGGTAGACGCTTTGGCGCAAAGCTTCGCCCGCCTCGACGTCCTGGTCAACAACGCGGGTGCGAACTTCCCCAACGGCCTCGATGAGTCGAAGCCCGACGGGTTCGATGCGTCGGTCGCACTGAACCTGACCGGACCTTACCGGCTGACGGTCGGTCTCTACCGAGCGTTGAGGGCCTCCACCGCGGCCGGTGGCGCCAGCGTGGTCAACCTGGCCTCGATGTCCGCCCTGCGCGCGGTCCCGCTGGTGCCCGGATACGGCGCCGCCAAGGCCGGGATCGTCTGTATTACAAGGAATCTCGCCGCCAAGTGGGCGGGCAAGGGAATCCGGGTCAACGCGGTGGCACCGGGCGCGATCGACACTCCGATGACCGCGCCCATGCACGGCGCGGCCGAACTCGTCGAATCCGAGTTGGCTCATATCCCGTTGCGCCGCTTCGGAGCGGTCGGCGAAATCGCACCCACCATAGCGTTCCTGTGCACCGAGCAAAGCGGCTACACCAGTGGCGCAGTTTTCGTCGTCGACGGCGCATCGGACTGCATCTGAAATCCCAAGGACACCAACCATGACACTCGCACTACGCCCCGAGGACTTGTACCACACCGGCATCGTCGTGCCCGACCTCGACGCCGCGAAGGCGCGCCTGAGCGCGCTGGCCGGCTACCGCTGGATCAAGCCGCTGACGTATACGCTGCCATTCCGAACAGCCACCGGGGTACGCGAGCTCACCTCGACGATCGTGTACTCGGTGCAGGGCCCGCACGTCGAGCTTGTCCAGGAGGTCCCCGGCAGCCCCTGGACGGCGGCACCGGGCCAGTCCATCCATCACCTCGGCTACTTCACCGACAACCTCGTCGAAACGGGGCGGACGCTCGAGCGCAACGGCTTCGGCTTCGAGATGACCGCCGAGGTGCCCGGGTCGGAGCTCGCGATGTTCGCCTATTACGTCGACGACTTCGGGACCCGCATCGAAATCGTCGACCGTGCGATCTTTCCCGACTTTCCCGCGTTCCTGCAGTCGATGGCGGACCTACCGGAAGGCTGACATGTTGCTCACCGTGCTGCGCTTCAACTTCGCCTCCCCGCACGGCGAACCGCGCACCCAGAGCAAATTGCTTTCCGCCGCGCTGGAATTGGCGCAGTGGGGCGAGTCCCACGGCATCACCTCGGTCAGCGTCGACGAGCACCACGCGACCGGGCACGGGTGGAGCTGCAACCCGATCATGGCCGCGGCGATGTTCCTCGCGCGAACCTCGACACTGATCGCGAGCGTGGATTGCGCGCTGGGGCCGCTGTGGAATCCGGTTCGGCTCGCCGAGGACATCGCACTCGTCGACAACATGAGCCGCGGCCGGCTGCACACCACGGTCGGTCTGGGCTACCGCACGGTCGAATACGACGCCTTGGGCATCGATTTCGGGCGGCGGGGCGCGTTGATGGACAAGCTGGTGGAGCGAATGCTTGCGGTCTGGTCGGGTGCCGACCCGGATTCGGGGGTCTGCACCGGTACCTGGACCCGGCCGCATCCCCCGCTGTATGTCGGCGGTGGCGCGCGCGCCACCGCGCGGCGCGCGGCGCGTTTCGGGCTGCCGCTCAGCCTGGCCGATCACCTGCCCGACATCGCCGCCTACTATCGCGAGCTGTGCGCCGACGCCGGCCTGACGCCGTTCATTATGATGCCGGGGCCGGTCAATCGCGGGATGATCTACGTGCACGAGGATCCGGACCAGGCGTGGGCGGAGCTCGGCGACTACATCCTTTGGGAGGCAGTCACTTACGGCGAGTGGTCAACCGATCAGCGTTCTCTCATGCACCTGCCCGGCGTCCGGACCCTCGACGAGGTGAAGGCGTCCGGGCGATACCGGTTCCTCACTCCCGACCAGCTGATCACCGAAATTCGGGACGCCGACAACTACGGGCCGCTCGTGCTGCACCCGCTCGTCGGTGGCATGCCCGTCGACGAGGCGTGGAAATCGGTTCAGCTGCTCACCGACAACGTCCTGCCCGCGCTCAATGAGGACCGTCGGAGACCGGCGCGGTCGGGATCGTGAACAACGCGGGATCGGCCACGACGACGCTCGGCGCCACGTCGCCGGTGCGTGTCGCGGTGAACGGTGTCCGGTAAACCGTTCCCTGGGTGCCGCATCCATTGCTGAGAATGGTCCCAATCATCAGGCCTCGCAGCGTGCCGTCGGTCTGGGGATCCCACGACCACAAGCGCGTTTCGTCGTCGCGGCCGGGCTTGTTGGTTCGCTCGCACCCCATTGGTGCCTGAAGGGTCGGCGTGCCCTGCCAGTGACTGCCGGCAAAATGCAGAACACTCGTGGTGCCCGTGCCCTCCTGTTGGTTGGATTCGGCCAACTCAGCCCCCACGGCCGCGCACCCGGCGGACGTGCACACCGATCGAAATGCCCACCACTCGGAGACGGCGGTCGCGAGGCCGGTTGCCGTGCCGTTGATCGTCTGATTCTGCAGATCGAAGTCCACGCGGTAGGTGCCGTCAAGGACGGGACCTGCAACGTGTGGAGCCGCGGTAGACGGGGCGACAGTTGCTGTCGCCGGGTCCGCGACAGCAACGCCGGTCGGCACGTCGCCGACGCGGTTCGCCGCTACAGGGGCCAGGGCCACCTGCCCTTGCAGGCCGCACTCGTTCGTCAGTGCGACACCGGTTTTGGTGCCTCGCAGGGTGCCGTCGGGCAGTGGCTCAAATGACCATGTCAACATGACGGTGCTGGTGCCCGCGACGACTTGTCCGTTCGCTCCGAGGCAGCGCGGCTGGGAAAGCTGGCGCGCAACGGGCGCGGATTGCCAGTGACCGTCGGCGAAACTGTAATCAGCCGACTGGGCAGGTGTGCGTGCCACCCGGTGGTCGTTGGTGTCCAGCTGGGTCGCGGTGGCAACGCATCCGGTGGATCCGCACGATGAGCGGAAGGCCCACCAAGCGGTGTTGTCGGTGGTGTGTATCGCGTATGGGGCGCCGTTGATCGTTTGCTTCTCATAGTCGTAGTCGAAGCGGTAGGTGCCGTCGAGTACGACAGCGGGTCGGGCTGGGGTGTTGGTCGCCGGGGCGGATGCTACCGGGGCGGAGCCCGTGTGCCTCGTCGGCTGCCTCACGTAGCCGACGACGCCGATGACGGTGACCACCACCACCGCTACCGCCGCCCCGAGGATGATCCGGGATCGCTTGTGCCGCTTCGGCGTCGCCGCGGTCGATGGTGGCTCAGCGCCCAATGATGGCCCGCCCGAGGGTGTGCGCATCGCGACTTGAGTCTCGGAACCCGTGATAGGCGCGGCGCCGGTAGTACCGGCCACGGTGGGGTGATCACTGTGCGAGTCCATGCCGGCCCGCTCGCTGAGGGCAGTGGCGAAGTCGCGGCATCGGTCGAACCGGTCGGCGGGGTCTTTGGCCAGCGCCCGCGACAACAGCTGATCGAGGTGCGCCAGATCCGGGCGCTGATCGCTCAGCTTTGGCGGTGGTGCGGTGAGGTGTCGGCTGATGACGGCCACGGAGTTGGAATGCTGATACGGCGGCTCACCAGTGAGAAGGTGAAACGCGGTGGCGGCCAGCGCGTACTGGTCGGCGCGTCCGTCGATGTCGCCACCCATCAACTGCTCGGGCGCGCTGTAAGCCACCGTTCCCACGGTCATATTGGTGATCGTCAATCCGCTGATGTCGTCGTGTTGCCGCGCTATTCCGAAGTCGGCCAACAGGATCCGACGATGGCCGTCTTCTGGATCGGTGAGCAAGGTGTTGGCCGGTTTGACGTCGCGATGCAACAGTCCACGCTGGTGGGCGTAGTCGAGTGCCCCGGCCACCGCGGAGACGATGGCGCACACATCGCGTACCGGCATCCCGGCTGGGTACCGGTCCTTCATCAACTGCGCGGCGTCGGCTCCCTCGACATAGTCCATCGCGATCCACAGTTGGCCGTCGAACTCTCCGCGATCGTGCACTTGGACAATGTTCGGGTGCCACAGCGTGGCGGCGAGCTCGGCTTCGCGGTGGAATCTCTCCCGAAACCCGCTGTCCCCTGTTGTCGTCTGCGGAAGGATTTTTAGAGCGTCGCGACGCGGCAATCGGGGGTGCTGTGCGAGGTATACCTCACCCATCCCGCCGGTGCCCAGCAGCCGCAGGATGGTGTACCCGGCAAAAGTCGCGCCGCTCGCCAACGGCATGCGCGGATACTACCGCCGCAAGGGCGGCTGCGCTTGAGCATGCGTCAGTCAAGGCACTTCCGTGGAATACAGCCACGCGTCCCACAACGGCCGCAGCGACTCGTCGGAGTAGTTGGCAGCCAGGCCAGTGAAGTCGTCGGTGACGACGGTGCGGTGGCGATACCGGGTAGTCCAATCCTTGAGCAGCGCAAAGAATTTCTCATCGCCCAGCCGCCCCCGCAGTGTGTGCAGGGTCAACGCGCCGCGCTTGTAAACACGGTCGTCGAACATGTCGCGCGGTCCCGGATCGGCCAGCAATAGATCTTGCGGCTTATTCCGCAGCTGCTCGTAGTGTTGGCGGGCCAGTTCGTCGGCGCAGGGACCGCCGCTGTGTTCTGACCACAACCACTCGGCATAGCACGCGAATCCCTCGTGCAGCCAGATGTCACGCCACCACCGCGCGGTCACCGAATTGCCGAACCACTGATGTGCCAGCTCGTGGGCGATCAGCAGCTCGCTGGTCCCCGTGCCGTCGCAGTGATTGGCGCCGAAGATCGAAATCCCTTGCGCTTCAAGCGGTATCTCCAGCGCGTCGTCGGTGACCACGACCGTGTAGCCGTTCGCCAGCGGATACGGCCCGAACAGCTCAATGAACAGCTTCATCATCTCGGGTTGGCGGGCGAAGTCCTGGTCGAAGACACGGCGCAGCCGCTCGGGCAACGCCGCCTGTATCGGCACCGGCGTCCTCGCCAGCCGCGCCATCTCGTATACGCCGATCTGCAGGGTGACGAGGTAGGTCGACGTCGGTTCGGGTTGTTCATAGGTCCACACGGTCTGCGAGGCCCGTACCCGCCGCGACATCAGCTTTCCATTGGCGACCACCCGGTAACGGCTTTCGGTGCTGACCTGAATGCGGAAGGCGGCCTTGGCGCTGGGGTGGTCGTTGCAGGGGAACCACGATGCGGCGCCGTTGGGTTGCCCGGCGACGAGCACGCCGTCGGTCAGTTCCTCGAAACCGACGTCACCCCATAGCGATCGGATCGGTCTCGGTGAACCGCCGTAGCGCACCACGATCGACAACGCTGCCCCGGTCGCCAGCTTAGATGCCAGCCGGATGTGCAATTTGCCTCCGCGACAGGAGAAGTGGGCGGCGTGTTTGCCGTTCACCGACACCTTCGACACCGCCAGGGTACTGGACAGGTCGAGCGTGAGCTGCTGCAACTCGGTGAGCGTCACCGCGGTGATCGTCGCCGATCCGGACAGCCGGTTGATCGAGACCTTGTACTCCAGATCCAGCTCGTAGCGCGACACCTGGTAGTCGGAGTTGCCGTTTGTCGGCAGGTAGTCGTCGAGCACTGTCGGCACTTTGTTTCGTGCCTTCTTGGCGGAAGCTTTCACGCTGCGGTGTCCCGTACGCCGCGGTCGGGTGGGTTCTTACCTCGACTCTTCTTACGGCCGAGGTTCCACGGCCTGATCGGGTTGCCCTGCCAGCGTGTCGACCCCGGTACTTCGTCGCCGCGCACCACCAGCGACGCGGGACCGACGGTCGCGCCGGCACCCAGCCGGGCGGCGGGCAGCGCAACACAATGCGGCCCAAGGGTCGCGCCGGGTTCCAGCACGACGCTGTCCATGCGCATGATCCGGTCGTGGAACAGGTGCGTCTGCACCACGCAGCCTCGATTGACAGTCGAGCCGTCGCCCAGCGTGACGAGGTCCGCCTCAGGGAGCCAATAGGTTTCACACCACGTGCCGCGACCGACGTGGGCGCCCAGCGCGCGCAGCCACAGGTTCATGACCGGCGTCCCGCTGGCAGCGCGGGCGAACCAGGGCGCCGCGACGGTTTCGACGAACGTATCCGAAAGCTCGTTGCGCCACACGAAGGACGACCACAGCGGAAACTCGCCCGCCCTGATCCGGCCCACCACAAGCCATTTCGCGGCGACCGTAATACCACCCGCGATCGCCCCTGCCGCCAGCAGCACCAGCCCGCCGCACAGCGCCGCCGACCAGATACCGAAAATTCTTGTCAGCGCCTGCAATGTGCCCAGTACCGCCAGCCCGATTGCGGCGGTCACGAGCACCGGCACCAACCGGAATGTCTCCACCAGTGCCCGCATCGCCTTCAACCTCAGCGGCGGGTGATACGTGGTCGCCGCGTCGGTCTCGGCGGGGCGCCGGCGCAGCCGCATCGGCGGGCTGCCCAGCCAGGACGAGCCGCGCTTGGCCTTCGGTGGCGCGGCCGACAGCACCGCGATCAGTCCGTCGTCGGGGACTCGGCGACCCGGCTGGGCGATGCCAGAGTTGCCCAGGAACGCGCGCCTGCCCACGGTCGTCTGCGCCGCGTAGATCCAGCCACCGCCGAGCTCGTACGACCCGACCAGCGTGTCGTCGGCGAGGAAGGCGCCGTCCTGGATCACGGTGAATTTGGGGATCAGCAAGGCCGTGGAGATCTCGGTGCCATGGCCGACCTTGGCGCCCAGCAGCCGCAGCCAGATCGGCGTCAGCAGGCCGGCATATAGCGGGAACAGATAGTTGCGCGCGGCGTCCATCAGCCGCTCAGTCGCCCACAGCTGCCAGCCGGCCCGGCTGCGCACCGGGTGGTAGCCCTCGCGCAGCCCGATCGACAACATCCGCACCGCAATCACGGTCAGCAGGGCGTACACGGTGAGGGCGGCCAGCGCTGCGACCGGTGTCCACAGCAGCGCCGGAAGCACCGCGTGAGACAGGCGGCGCGTGCGATGGACGGCTACGGCGATCACCGCAAGGCCGCTCGCCACCGCGATCAGCGGCAGAGCGGCGAGCAGCAGCGACGTCAGCCCGTACATCGGAACCCACCGGCTTCTGCGTGGCGGCCGTTCGTCAGGCCACGGGTGGTTGACCCTGCCGGACTTCACCGCGGGCGAGCCCTTCCAGTACTGGCCGTTCTTGATCTTGTCGAGCACACCCGAGCCGGGTGCCACGTCGGCGTTCTTGCCGACGATCGCGCCGGGCAGCAGCGTGGTCCGGGCGCCGACCGTCGCGTCGTTGCCGATCGTGATCTCGCCGACGTGCAACGCGTCGCCGTCGATCCAGTATCCGCATAGGTCCACCTCTGGTTCGACCGCACTGCGATGCCCGAGAGTCAGCAACCCCGTGACCGGCGGCAGCGAGTGCAGGTCGACGCCCTTGCCGATACTGGCGCCCAGAGCGCGGGCGTAGTACACCAGCCACGGCGCCCCGGCCAGGTTCTGCGCGCCGCTGGCCTCGGCCAGCCGCTCGGCGAACCACACCCGCAGGTGCACCGACCCGCCGCGGCGGTAAGTGCCCGGCCGCACGTTCGACAGCAACATCCGCGCGAACAGCACCGCGATGCCCATCCGGCCCACCGGGGTGACGAACAGGACGAACGCCACCGCAATAAGCCACCAGTTCACCGCGACGGTCCACGGCACCAGATCCAGGGCGCGGGCGACGTTGTTGCCCAGAGCGAGCCAGGTCACCCAGGGCAGCGCCGCTAACGTCGCCAACGGCACCGACAGCAAGGTCTGCGCGGCCTGCGTCAATCGCGGGGTTGGTCGCACCACGCGCTCGGCGACCTGCGGCGGCG
Organism: Mycobacterium sp.; assembly: GCA_031292665.1. Lineage (GTDB taxonomy): Bacteria > Actinomycetota > Actinomycetes > Mycobacteriales > Mycobacteriaceae > Mycobacterium. The sequence continues at coordinate 27,963 of JARLGR010000233.1, forward strand.
GTTCAAGTTCGTCGAGGAAACCGGCCAGTGAGCCCAGTCGGGGGTGGTCGTACAGGTCGGCGACGGTGACCTGCGGGTACTGGTGCCGCAGCACGGCGACGAGCTGCGCGGCGGCCAGCGAGCCGCCGCCGAGCGCGAAGAAGTCCGCCTCCGGGCCGTCGACTGAACCGGTCTCTAAGGCCCCGAGCAGGTCCCGCCACAGCCCGGCCAGCCAGCCCGTAGTGCCACCCGGGTTGGCCGCCTCCCCGGAATCCGCGCCGCCGGGCGGTGGCCACGGCAGTGCGTCGCGGTCGACCTTGCCCGACGTGCGGGTGGGTAGCTCCTCGACCCGGACGAGCCTTGGTACCAGCGAGGCGGGGAGTTGCTCGGCGAGCCGGTTGCGCGCCTCATTGATGTCGAAGGACGGATCCGCGCTGACGAGATAGCCGACCAGCACCGGCGTGCCGGTAGCGGTGCGGCGAACCGCGGCCGCCCCACCACTGACCCCCGGCAGGTGGACCAGCGCGGAGTCGACCTCGCCGAGCTCGATGCGGCGGCCCCCGACCTTGACCTGGTCATCGCTTCGGCCGCAGAAATACAGCCCATCGGGTTCCAGCCGTACCAGGTCACCGCTGCGATAGGCGCGCGCCCAGTCCAGCGTCGGCATCGGGGCGTACTTCTCAGCGTCCTTGTCTTTGTCCAGGTAGCGGGCCAGCCCTACGCCGCCGATCACCAGCTCGCCTACCTCGCCATAGCCGACCGGCCGGCCGTCGGCATCGACGACGGCCAGATCCCAGCCAGGCAGTGGCAGCCCGATGCTGATCGGCTCGGCACCGTCGAGCCTGGCCGCGCACGCGACCACGGTGGCCTCGGTCGGGCCGTAGGTGTTCCACACCTCCCGGCCGTCGACGGCGAGCCGCTCGGCCAGCTCCGGAGGGCAGGGCTCACCACCAAAGATCAACAACCGCACCGCTTCCAGTGCCTCGGCGGGCCACAGCGAGGCCAGCGCCGGCACCGTCGACACCACGGTCACGTCGCGGGTGACCAACCACGGACCGAGGTCCATCCCGCTGCGCACCAGCGACCGCGGCGCGGGAACCAGGCAGGCGCCGTGCCGCCAAGCCAGCCACATCTCCTCGCACGACGCGTCGAAAGCCACCGACAGCCCAGCCAGTACCCGGTCCCCGGGCCCAATCGGGTTGTTCCGCAAGAACATCTGCGCCTCGGCGTCGACGAACGCGGCGGCACTGCGATGCGTGACGGCCACGCCCTTCGGCGTGCCGGTCGATCCGGACGTGAAGATGATCCACGCGTCGTCTCGGGCCAGCGGCGCCGCAGCCCGCCAGCCACGCGACGAACCGGGACCCCGGAGCAGGCCCGCTTCGGTGATGACCGCAACGACGTCGGCCTCACCAAACACCAATTCGGCACGTTGGTCGGGGTCGTCGGCGTCCACTGGGACGTAGGCCGCGCCGGTGGCCAGCGTCGCCAGGATCGCCACATACAGCGCATAGCTGCCCGACGGCATCCGGATGCCAATCCGGTCGCCACGGCCGATGCCGCGGGCGGCCAGCCACTCCACGCTGGCCTCGATGTCGCCGATCAACTCGCTGTAGGTGAGCTGCACGGTGCCGTCGTCGAGCGCCGTCGCGTCCGGGTAGCGCGCAGCGGTTTCGTAGATGATGTCGATCAGGGTGCGCGGGCTCGGTGCGGCGGGCGACAGCAAGTACTGCGCTGGGACTTGTGCTGGGCCAGGGGCTATCGCCACCCCACGAAAATACTCAAGCCGCGCCGCTGCGGCGACTACCGCGCACCCGGCGTGTGACGTTCGACCGAGTCGAGCGTCAGGGCTCCTCACACAGGGGCCGGGTCCTGGCGCTACCTCCTTTTCCAGTGCCGACTCTTGACCGCTTCGAGCGCTTCGGTGACGTAGAGGTCGAGGGGACGAAGCGTCGACGACTGCCGCACCCAACGCTGGAAAGCGAAATCCGCTGCCGCGAAGGCGAGATTGACCAGCAGGCCGGGGCGGATGTCGGTATCCGGATCGGCACCCATGCGTTCGGCGACGACCTTCGTCGCCCGCTCCTTGTCGGCGGGGTTGTGCACCGTGACCTTGCCCAGCAGGTCGGGGGCCACCAGCAGCGCGTCACGCCACTCTTCGGTGTCGGCCTGCTCGAACGATCGGGTCCGCGTGATGATGGCGTTGATCAGCGCGAGGTCGGGCGACTCGCTCGCCGGCCGCTGTTCGAGCAGGTTGACGATCGCGGCGCCGCCGTGACGAACGGGCGCCAGCAACAATTCTTCCTTGGCCGGCACGTGCCGGAAGAAGGTGCGCGGCGAAACGCCTGCGGCAGCCGCGACTTCCTCGGTCGTCACGGCGTCGTATCCGCGTTCGACGAACAGCCGGAACGCCGCCCGCCTGATGTCGGCCAGGATCTGTGCGCGCTGCCTGTCTCGCAGCGACCCTTCCCCGGTCACCGGAAGCAGCCGATCCCACCGTCGACGTGAATGGTCTGCGCGGTGATGAACGACGCGTCCGTGCCAAGCAGGAAGGCCACCAGGGCGCCCACGTCGGTGCGGACATCGCCGATCCGCTTCATCGGGACGCGCCTCACCGCTTTCGCGTAGTCGTCAGGTGCGAACTGTTTCCACATTTTGACTCCGTCGGACTCGGCAAACGGGCAGATCACGTTGACGCGGATGTTGTCGCGTCCCCATTCCAGCGCGGCGACCTTCGACAGGCCGCGGATGGCCTCCTTGGCGGCGGCGTAGCCGCCCCACTTGACGTCGCCGCCGGTGCCCGTCCCCGAGCCGAGGTTCACGATCGACCCGCCGCCCGCCTCGACCATCAACGGGTGCACGGCCTGCATGAGCAGGAATGTCGCCCGGGGGCCGACGTCGTACCCGAGCGCCAGATCCTCGGTCGTGATGTCGACGAATGCCTTCGGCTCGTTGGTGGCAATGGCGTTGTTGACCAGGCCGTGCACGGTCCCGAAGGCGTCCACCGCGGCGGTCGCGATCCGCTGCGCGCTGCCCGGGGCTCGCAGATCGGCGACCAGCATCTCGGCGCGACCCATTGCCTTGAGCTCATCGGTTGTCGCGCTCAGTTTCTCGTCCTGGATGTCGACCAGCAACACCGCTGCCCCGCGTTCGAGCAGTGCGGAGGCGATGCCCTTGCCCACACCCTGGGCGGCACCGGTGACGATCGCGACGTGGCCGCGCATGGATTCGGGGTGGCTGTAAGTCATGTAGCCGGTCCCATCCGTAGCGGCACGCCGCGGTGCAGTTCGTAGGTGCTGCGCGCCCCACCGGGCAATTCAATGAACTCCACCGGTGTCCCGTCCGGGTCCTTGACGAAGAACATTCGGACGCCGCCGATTTCAAAGGGCTCCTGATCGGGTGTGTAGCCGGCTGCGGTGATGCGGCGGTGGGCATCGTCTAGGTCGGGCACCGACAGCGAGAGGTTGTGAATGCCGGTGATCGCACGACGGGGCTTGTGATCCGGCGGTGCGACGCCGAGCGAGAGCAGTTCGATCATCAACCCGCCCAGCAGGCCGCCCACAACCCGGCCCTCCTGCTTTCGAGTCGCGTGCAGCACCGCGTCGAAGGGCTCACCCGAGATCAGGGTTTCGAAGACGACCTCCATGCCGAGCACGTCCCGGTAAAAGGCCAGGGCGCGATCCATGTCGGTAACCCCGACCACGAGGTGACAGAACGAGACGTCGTTGAGCACGCTGGAGCTTGTCACGGTGTCTGCGCCGCGAGGTTCGGCGCCGGGCGGCCGGCGAATAGCGGCAGATCCAGGTAGGTTTTGATGCCGGGGTCGGCGGCGCAGACGTCGGGGATGGCGTTGACGCAGTGGTTGGCGGTGGCCACCACACCCGGATTTCGTTGCAGCCCTTCGGCAATGCTGGGCGGCTGCAGACCTTTGAAGGTGAGGCTGACGGTGGGATCGCCGGTGATCTCGACCTCGAAGCGTTCGCCGCGCCCGCCGAAATTCCAGTTCGGCTCCAGGTTCTCTTCTCCCATCAGCCAGTTGACCGCCGCAGTGATGACCGGCTCGCCGTCAGCGAGGGCCTGCCAGCGGAACCGGCGTGCGGCGACGGCTCCGACGGTAATCGGGAATGGGTCGTAGTCGATGTCGGAGGTTGCCACGGCAATCTCCTGAATGGTTCTGATGTTGGGGTCGATGCGGAATCCCATGTGATCGGCGATCATTCGTACCGACATCTTGAAGCCCGACTCGAGCAGGGTGGCCATGGGCCCTTGCATCGCTTGCTCCGGGGTGCCGCCGAAGCCCATGATGTGGCGCACGACGTCCGGGGCGTTGTAGGTGCGGATGTCGGAGAACTCCTCGGCGCGCACGTGCGTCACGGCCGACGACAGCGACGACACCATGAGGGGGAAGCGCTCCGTGATGCCGCCGGGGTGAATCCCCGACCCGTGCAGTGTCACCCCGCCTTCGAGCGCGGCGTCGGCAATCGCTTTGACGGCCGGGTTGTCCAGGTCCGGGTATACCCATCCGACTGGGGTGACCACGTTCTTGCCGGACCGCAGAATCGCAATGACCTCTTCGTCATTGGGGATCAGCGGGCTGTACATCACGCAGTCGGCGTCGAGCGCCAATACTTCGTCGATGCTGGTGGTGGCGGTCACACCGAGCGCACCGGCGCCGAGAATCTCGCCGACGTCGCGGCCGCTCTTGTCTGCCGAGTGCACCCAGCATCCGGCCAGCTCGAGCTGTGGGTGATTCAGCACGCACTCGATGGCCGCCCGGCCGACACCTCCTGTCGCCCATTGGATGACACGAAGCTGGGGCGGACTGCTCATTGGTGACCTCCCAGATGAACGTTGCGGCGTAGGCCTTTACAGCCGACGGCTAGGATGGCACAGTATGACCGGCTGACAGTGACTGTCAACGAACGATTTCGTGAGCGCGGGCCGGCGCGAGCGGCGAAGCCGTCGTCTTCGTCCACGGCAACCCCGACGCGGGCAGTAACTGGCAACCGCTGATGACACGTTCGTCATCCCCTTCCCGCATGAACGGGTCGGCAGGCCTGTTTCAACGATCTTCTGAGACAGAGGGATTCACATGAGTACCACGCTAGAGCCCACCCCGGAGCAGATCGCGGCGCTGGCCGCGCGACCGGCCGACGTACCGGTGGTGATGGTCAACCTGCTGAAGTTCAAGACGCCGGGTGGCGTGGAGTCCTACCAGCGGTACGGGCGGGAGGTCACCCCGCACCTCGAACGTGTCGGCGCCACCGTCCGCTACCTCGGCGCGGCCCCGACATTCGTCATCGGTGATGGCGAAAGGCCCTGGTGGGACTCGATTCTGATTGTCGAGTACCCGACGCCGCAGGCCTTCATCGACATGGTGACCGATCCCGAGTACCTCAAGGTGCACGAACATCGTGCGGCCGGTCTGGAGCGCGGCGACCTGATCGCGACGTCGGTGTGGTCCCTGGAGGAGTGACCGGTCGCCAATGGCCTCTCGACGCCGGAACCCTTGGCCCATGAGGAAGCCCGCGGGTCGGGGCGGTTAGCGTCGTGTGGACAGCCCAATTTTGAGAGTGTTGAGTGATGCGTGAGTTCAGCGTTGAGGCAAGCTTTACGGTCGAAGGCCGCGACAACATCGTCAGCAGCGTGTATGCGCACGAGCGGGACGACCCCGATCATGTGATCTTCCAGCGATTCGTCGACGGCGTCTGGACGGATGTGACCTGCGCGCAGGCCGCCCAGCAGGTCCGGGAAACCGCCCTCGGGCTGATCGCGGAGGGCGTCAACGCCGGGGACCGGGTGGCGATCCTGTCGGGCACCCGCTACGAGTGGGTGATCCTCGACTACGCCATCCTCTCGGTGGGCGCGGTCACCGTCCCGATCTACGACACGTCCTCGGCCGAGCAGGTGCGCTGGGTGCTGGAGGACTCCGGCGCGGTGCTCGTGGTCGCGGAGAACGAGGCGCATGCCCAGCTGGTCAAGGAACTGACCGATGAGTTACCGAACCTGCGCAAGATCCTGCACCTCGACTCCGGCGGCCCCGCGGCGCTCGAAGAGCTTGCCGAGGCCGGGAAATCGGTGGACGTCGGCGTGCTCGACGAGCGCCTGGCCGGGTTACGGGCGGCCGACGCCGCCACGTTGATCTACACGTCGGGCACGACGGGTCGCCCGAAGGGCTGCCAACTGACCCACTCCAACCTGCTGTACGAGACGCGCGGGGCGGCGGAATGCCTTCCGACGCTGCTGCGCAAGGGCGAACGGCTGCTCGTCTTTTTGCCGCTGGCCCACGTGCTGGCGCGCTCGCTGTCCATGTCCGCGTTCGCCAACAAGGTCACCATCGGCTACACCAGCGACATCAAGAACCTGGTGCCCACCCTTGGGATCTTCAAGCCCACGGTGGTGGTTTCGGTGCCCCGGGTCTTCGAAAAGGTTTACAACACCGCCGAATTGAACGCCCGCGACAGCGGCAGGGGCTGGATCTTCGACCTGGCAACGCGCGCCGCGATCGAGTGGAGCACCGCTCAGGACGCCGGCGGCCCCAGCCGGCTGCTGCACGCCCGTCACGCCGTGTTCGATCGCCTGGTCTACGGCAAGCTGCGCGCCGCGCTGGGCGGCGACTGCCACGCCGCGGTCTCTGGCGGTGCCCCGCTGGGCAAGCGGTTGTGCCACTTCTACCGTGGCGTCGGGCTCACCGTGTACGAGGGCTACGGCCTGACGGAGACCAGCTCCGCGATCACCGTGAACCGGATCGGCGAAGAGCGGGTCGGCACGGTGGGCAAGTTATTGCCAGGCAACAGCATGGCGATCGCCAACGACGGCGAGGTACTGGTGCGCGGCGGCGTGGTGTTCAACGGCTATTGGCGCAACGAGCAAGCCACCGGGGAGGCGATCGTCAACGGGTGGTTCCACACCGGCGACCTCGGATCGGTGGACGACGACGGGTTCTTGTCGATCGTCGGCCGGAAGAAGGAAATCATCGTCACCGCGGGCGGCAAGAACGTCGCCCCGGCAGTCCTGGAGGACCAGTTGCGGGCTCACCCGCTGATCAGCCAGGCGATGGTGGTCGGGGACAACAGGCCGTTTGTGGCTGCGCTCATCGCGGTCGACCCGGAAGGCTTCGACGTGTGGAAGCAGCACCACGGCAAGGAGGCCACCGCCGCGGTCGCGGACCTGGCCGACGATCCCGACCTGGTCGCCGAGATCGATCAGGCCGTCAAGGACGCCAACCGGACGGTGTCGAACGCCGAGTCGATCCGCAAATTCCACATCCTGCCGGTCGACTTCACCGTGCTCACCGGCGAGTTGACGCCCACCCTCAAGGTCAAGCGCAACGTGGTGGCCGCACGCTTCGCCAACGAGATCGAGGCCCTTTACAGCAAGCGCTGAGGTCGGCCTCAGAGCTTGTAACCGATGGCACGAAGCAGGTCATGCCGCTCGGCTACGTCACGGTCGGTCTCGGTCCCCAGCGGGGTTCCTCCGTCGACGACGCCCACGATGCCGCGACCACGCGGCGTCACCGCGACGATAACATCTACCGGATTGGCTGTGGCGCAGAAGATTCCGCACACCTCAGGCACCGCCTTGACCGGGTTGAGGATGTTGACCGGAAATCCCTCCCGCAAAAAGACCACGAAGCTGTGCCCGGCCGCGATGGCCAGCGCGGCGCGGGTCGCCAGCTCGACCAGCTCGGCATCGTTGCCGCTGCGGCGCACCAGGCGCGGCCCGGACGCCTCACAGAAGGCCAGCCCGAACCGAAGCGAGGCGCTTACGCCTGCCAGGGCCTCGTGCAGGTCTTCCACCGTCTTGATGAAGTGCGCCTGGCCGATGACCACGTTGACGTCGTCCGGTTTCTCAACGGACACCACATCCCAGGACACCGACGTCGTTGTCACGCACCCATGCTGCCACGGCGGCGGCGATCTTCTCCAGAGGCCTTCGCGTGGCGACACAGTCGGGGTCTAATGGGTGGATGGAACTGATGATGCCCACCGATGCGATCTTTCTGCTGGGAGAATCCCGCGAGCATCCCATGCATGTCGGCGGCCTGCAGTTGTACGAGCTGCCGCCGGGCGCCGGTCGCGGCTTCGTCCGCGAGTTCTATGACCGGTTGGTCGCCCAGCAGGACTTCCAGCCCACCTTCCTCAAGCGTCCGGCGACGTTCGTCGGCGGATTCGCAAATCTGGGCTGGTCCTACGACAAGAACATCGACATCGACTACCACGTGCGGCGCTCGGCGCTGCCGTCGCCCGGGCGGGTCCGCGAACTGCTCGAGCTGACGTCGCGGTGGCACAGCAGCCTGCTGGATCGCCACCGTCCGCTGTGGGAAACCCACGTCATCGAGGGTCTGAAAGATGGTCGGTTCGCGGTCTACACCAAGATCCACCATGCACTGATCGACGGTGTCTCCGCACAGAAGCTGATGCAGCGCGCGTTGTCGATCGACCCCGACGACCCCGAGATCCGGGCGCCCTGGAGCCTGCCCAAACGCAAGCGCAGGTCCATCCCGTCATCCCCGTTGAGTTCATTGATGCGTACGGCGGGATCCCTTGCGGCACTTGCGCCCTCAACGGTATCGCTGGCGCGCGCGGCGCTGCTCGAGCAGCAGCTGACCTTGCCCTTCGGCGCCCCGCGCACCATGTTGAACGTCAAGATTGGCGGCGCCCGCCGCTGCGCTGCGCAGTCATGGTCGTTGGAACGCATCAAGAGCGTCAAGAAGGCGGCGGGCGTCACCGTCAACGACGTCGTCTTGGCGATGTGTTCGGGTGCCCTGCGCTACTACCTGCTCGAGCACGATGCCCTGCCGGACACGCCGCTGCTCGCGATGGTTCCGGTCAGCCTGCGCACCGAGGGCGAAGCCGACGCCGGGGGCAACCTGGTCGGAGCCATCCTGTGCAACCTCGCCACCGACACCGACGATCCCGCGGCGCGGTTGCAGACGGTCAGCGACTCGATGCGCAACAACAAAAAGGTGTTCTCCCAGTTGCCGCGCTTCCAGGCACTGGCGCTGTCCGCGATGAACATGGCAGCACTGAGCCTGGCGGCCGTCCCGGGGTGGGTGGCGTCGACGCCCCCGCCGTTCAACATCGTCATATCGAACGTCCCCGGACCCACGCAGGCGCTGTACTGCGGGGGCGCCCGACTCGACGGCAACTACCCGTTGTCCATCGTGCTGGACGGGCAGGCGCTGAACATCACCCTGGCCAACAACGCCGACAACCTCGACTTCGGGCTGGTCGGCTGTCGGCGCAGCGTGCCGCACCTGCAGCGCCTGCTCGCGCATCTGGAGTCCTCGCTCAAGGACCTAGAGCGCGCCGTCGGAGTCTGAGGGGTTGGCCAAGCTCAGCGCGGGCGTGCTGGTGTACCGGACGCGCGACGGCGTGGTCGAAGTCCTGATCGCCCATCCGGGCGGCCCGTTCTGGGCGCGCCGGGACGACGGGGTCTGGTCGATCCCGAAGGGCGAGCACTCCGAGGTCGAGGATCCCTGGGAGGCCGCCCAGCGCGAGTTCGCCGAGGAACTCGGGCTCGCGGTGCCGGCCGGGCCGCGGCTCGACCTTGGCGCCTTGAAACAGCCCAGCGGCAAGCTGGTCACCGCCTTCGCCGTCGAGGCCGATCTCGACGTCACCGGCGCGCGCAGCAACGCCTTCCCCTTGGAATGGCCGAAAGGCTCGGGCACCATCAAGGAGTTCCCCGAAGTCGATCGGGTGGGCTGGTTTACGGTGACGCAGGCGCGCACCAAGCTGCTCAAGGGCCAGCGCGCATTTCTCGATCGACTGATGACGCATCCGGCGTTAGCGGGATTGCGGGAAGGGAACTGACATGCAGACCTTGCGGACACCCGACGACCCGTTCGATGACGTACCCGACTTCGATTATGCCCCAATCTATTCCGAGATACCTGACGGCGAGGGCGGCACACTGAGGGTCGCCTGGATATCCGATGGGCCCCAGGACGCGGATCCGGTTCTCATGCTGCACGGCGAGCCGTCGTGGTCGTACCTGTACCGCAAGATGATTCCCATCCTCGTCGACGCCGGGCATCGCGCGATCTGCCCGGACCTCGTCGGGTTCGGTCGTTCGGACAAGCCGACCCGCATCGAGGACCACACGTATGCGCGTCATGTCGAATGGATGCGGGCCCTGGCATTCGACGTCCTCGACCTTCGCGACGTGACCCTGGTGGGCCAGGACTGGGGCGGGCTGATCGGATTGCGACTTGCCGCAGAGCATCCCGAACGGTTTGCCCGGGTGGTCGTCGCCAACACCGGCCTGCCCAACGGGGAGCAGCCGATGGCCGAGATCTGGTGGCGGTTCCGCGAGGCCATCACGACGGCGCCGGAGATCAACGTCGGTTGGTTCGTCCAGGGCGGCTGCCGCCAGCAGATGAGCGACGAGGTGCGCGCGGGCTATGACGCGCCGTTTCCCTCCGACGAGTACTGCGCCGGGCCCCGCGCCATGCCCGGCCTGGTGCCCACGTCGCCGGACGACCCCGCGGCCGCGGCCAACAAGGCGGCGTGGGCCAAGCTGTCCGTAAGCCCGACACCCATGCTCGTCGCCTTCAGCGACAGCGACCCGATCACCGGGCCCATGGGCGCGATCTTCCAGCGCGAGATGCGCGGCGCGCAGGGCATCGATCACCCCGTGATCCGCGGCGCCGGGCACTTCCTGCAGGAGGACGCCGGCGAAGAGCTGGCCGGCCACATCGTGGAGTTCCTGCGGCGCTGATCCGGTCGCGGGAGCGGGCAGAATGTGAGGATGACGACCACGCCCGCGCAAGCGGACTTGCAGCGGTTGCTGCGGCTGTTGGACCCGGCCAACCGTGCAGACCCGTACGGGATCTACGCACAGTTTCGCGATCTCGGGCCCGTGCAACTGCCCGAGGCCAACATGGTTGTCTTCTCGAGTTACCGCGACTGCGATGACGTACTGCGGCACCCGTCCACGAGCAGCGCCTTCATGAATTCGACGGCGATGAAGCGGCGGATCGAGGCCGGCGTGGCGCAGCGTCGGCAATTCCCGCCGGGATTCTTGTTCCTCGATCCGCCCGATCACACCCGCCTGCGCAAGTTGGTGGGCAAGGCGTTCGCGCCGAAAGTCGTCAACGCGTTGAAGCCCGACATCGCGGGCTTGGTGGATGGATTGCTCGACGCCATCGCCGGTGGGTGCAATGTCGTCGAGGACTTCGCCTATCCGCTGCCCGTGGCGGTGATCTGCCGACTGCTCGGTGTACCGCTGGAGGACGAGCCGGAGTTCGGCCGCGCGTCGGCGGTGCTGGCGCAGGCGCTGGACCCGTTCGCGACCATCACCGGGGTGCCGCCGGAGGTGGGAAATGAGCGGATGCAGGCGGTCGGGCGGCTCCGCGAGTACTTCCACAACATGATCGACCGGCGCCGGTCACAGCCCGGCGACGATTTGTTGTCGGCTCTGATCGCGGTGGAGGAGTCCGGTGACCAGCTGACCGAGGAGGAGATCGTCTCCACCTGCAATTTGCTGCTCATCGCCGGACACGAAACGACGGTGAACCTGATCGGCAATGCCATCCTGGCCATGCTGCGCAACCCCGTTCAGTGGGCGGCATTGGGTGCCGACGCCGGTCGAGCACCGGCGATCGTGGAAGAGACTTTGCGTTATGACCCACCCGTGCAACTGGTCGGCCGAATCGCGGCCGCGGACATGACGGTGGGAAGCGTCGACGTTCCGGCCGGCGACATCATGATGCTGCTGGTGGCGGCGGCGCATCGCGACCCGGCCGAGTTCGAGTTACCCGATACCTTCGATCCCGATCGGAAAGCGCTGCGCCACCTGGGTTTCGGCCGTGGAGCGCATTACTGCCTAGGCGCGCCGCTGGCTCGGCTGGAGGCCGGCGCCGCCCTGTCGGCCATGGCCGCGCGCTTCCCGGACGCCCGGCTGGACGGCGAGCCGCAGTACAAGGCCAATGTCACGCTGCGCGGACTGTCGGCGCTGACGGTGGCGGTCTAAGTCAGCCGCACCTTCGTATCAGGAGGCCGTAGCGGGTTTACACGTTGCCAGCAAAGCGGTGCGGTGATCTACGTCCCACTGGTCGAGCGTCCCCGAGATATCAGTGCGACCGAACTGTAGGTTAGGTAGCAATGAATGACAAAAGGCCCGGTAGAGCGTGACTTCGCCACCGCTGCACCATAAGGAGAGTCCGGTCTTCGCAGCAGACCGCGGCGCCTATTGGCGCCAACTGCGCGCGCTGGGTCCCGTGGTGAAAATCGATGCGGGCAAACCAGAGCTGCACGGCTACTACCTGACCAGGCGGGACGACGTGCGGGCGGCTTTGCTCGACCCGGACACGTTTGTCTCACCGCCGAAAACCTTCAAGATCGCCTTGTTCGGCTTGCCGCTTCTTCAGGTGCCGCTCTCTTGCGGGACGCGATCCGAGCATTCCCGTTTCGGCCGCGTCTTGCATCCCCTGTTCAGTCCCAAAGCGTTGGCCCCCTTCGCTCCGGCCCTGCACGCGCAGGCCGCCACGCTGTTCGACACGGTCGCCGCCAAAGGGCAATGTGACGCAGTCGAGATCACGGACACCTACGCCTGCCGAGCGCTCCTCACGGTGTGCGGGATACCGGCTGAAGACCCCAGGGCGGTGCGGTTAATCCGGGCCGCAGTAATCGGGGACCCCAACGGGGCAGCAGAACTTGAACTCATCCGCTGGCTGGATTCAGTGCTGGTCACCCAGACGACAAACCCCCAGCGGCTGCCGGGCGTTCTCTGGCCACTGTTGGAAGGGGTCGAGGGCGTTAACGATTTTCCGCTCAGCCAGGTCGAAGTTATTTCGGTCATTCTTCTGTTATTTTCTGTTGCGGGCGTCGAAATGGTTTCCGCGGCAAACTGTTTCATGCTTCTACGTCTTGCTTGCGATTCGCAACTACAGGCCCAGTTGCGCGAAGATCCGGCCCAGTTCCCGGCGTTCGTTGAGGAGATGATTCGATTGGAGGCGCCGGGGCCGGCCATCCCGCGCGTCACCTCGAAAGAAGTTGAAATCGGCGGCGTCGCAATCCCGGCGGGCAGTGTGGTGTGGCTGGCTTTGGAAGCCGCGGGCAGAGAAAACGGCGGCGACGAGATTTTGACGGCAAGCAACGGAGAGATTCAACGGCAGCGCCACTGGGCGTTCGGCAGCGGCATGCACAGATGCTTGGGCATGCACCTGGCCCGACTTGAAATGGTGGCGTTTTTGACCGAGTGGTTAAGTCGTGTCCCGCCATTCGAGCTACAACCAGGCTTCACGCCGACCGTTGTGCATCAGCCGACCGGCGTGACCCACCTGGCCAGCCTGTTGCTGCGCTGGGGCGTTCGGTGAGGGCATCTCGGCCGCGTCCACCGCACCGCCACGCGCGTACTTGACCTCTCCGGTCAATACCGCTAGCTGGCGCGGCGTGAATAAGAGGCCCGTCGTGCGGGCAGGAAGCCGGCGCGCCGCCTCGCGCGGCGTACCGCGGCGAGCCCGTATCGTTCGAGTTGTCGACTGTGTTGGTCGCAGCCGCAGAGCAGATCCCTCGTTTGATATGTAGCTTCTGTTGCGCGGCCGGCCTGGATGCACACGACGCAGTACATGAGGATGGAACCGCGATCGAGCGGTGAGCTCCTAGTCTGCCCAGCCGGAAGATCGGAATGCAGTACGCGGCGGTGACGACCGCTTCGCGTGCCGGGGGGTAGAAGTTGAAGCATTGGGAGAAGACGTCGAAAGTTGGGATGGCTCACGATGTCACCTCTTAAATTAAATTAATCTCCAGGCGGACCGGGCGGGTGAAACCATCGTTTCAGCGAGCCGGCACGCTGACATGAGTAGTTTACTACCCCATTTGCCCATAGCCCCCAAGTTGTTTCACAAAAACGTGGCCTCAAGGCGAAAAGAATTACTTTCAGCGAAATGTATTAGTTGGTCTTGATCGCCGCCCGCGCCGCCGAAAGCAACTTAGCCGCATTATGAGTATTTGCGGTTCGCTGTCTACCTCGCCCGCACCGCGGAAACGCAATGAATGCACCCCTTCGAGTACTTTGAGTTTGTACTCGCCGCCATTCCTACGCTGCCGAACACAACGAACGCGCCCTCTAAACATTTTCAGTTTGCTGTGCGACGCCCAAGCCGCCGAACGCAATGAACTTCGCCCCTTTAAGGCCGCGGCGCACCCAGGCCCGGGACGATATCGCCGAGACGGAAGGTGACCGGCTGCTCAAGCTGCTCGTAGGTGCACGAGCGCGGGTCGCGGTCGGGGCGCCAACGGTTGAACTGGGCGGTGTGGCGGAATCGTTGGCCTTCCATGTGGTCGTAGCGGACCTCGACCACGCGTTCGGGCCGCAGCGGCACGAAGGAGAGATCTTTACCGGCGTTCCAGCGGGAGAATTCGTTTTTCAGCGGCGTCCGTTCCCCGGCTTCATGGGCGGCCCAGTTCCACGGATGTCCCTCGAAACTGGTGACGAGTGGCCGCAGTTCCGTGAACAGCCGCCGCCGTTCGGCCATCGGAAAGGCGCCGATCACACCGACGGAAGCGAGCTGGCCGTCTTCCTCGTAGAGACCGAGCAGCAGTGAACCGATCGCGTCGCCGCCGGACTTGTGTACTCGATACCCGGCGACCACGCAGTCGGCGGTCCGCTCGTGCTTGATCTTGAACATCACACGCTTGTCCGGTTGATACGTCAGCGTCAGCGGCTTGGCGACGACGCCGTCCAGACCGGCTCCCTCGAACTCCTCGAACCATCGTTGCGCGGTCTGCAGATCCGTGGTGGCCGGGGTGACGTGGATCCAGGACCCGGCGCCCGCCAAGGCGTCGACGAGCGCGGCGCGCCGTTCGCTGAACGGGCGCCGGGTGTAGTCGTCGTCGCCAAGGGCCAGCAGGTCAAAGGCGATGAAGGACGTCGGCGTCGTCTGGGCCAGCATGCGTACGCGCGAATCGGCGGGGTGGATGCGTTGTTGCAGTGCCTCGAAGTCCAGGCCGTGGTCGGTGGCGATGACGATTTCGCCGTCGATCACGCAGCGCTTCGGCAGTTCGGCCCGGACCGCCGAGACCAGCTCGGGGAAATAGCGGGTCATCGGCCGCTCGTTGCGGCTGCCGACCTCGACCTCGTCGACGTCTCGGAAGCAGATGGACCTGAATCCGTCCCACTTGGGCTCGTACGACGCGCCCGGCGGAATCGACCGAACCGACTTGGCCAGCATGGGCGGGACGGGCGGCATCACGGGTAGGTCCATAACCCGATTGTGCTGGAATCGAAGGATGGCTGCTGCAGAGGAGCTCGACGTCGACGGCATCGCGGTGCGCCTGACCAGCCCGGACAAGGTGTACTTCCCCAAGCTGGGCTCCAACGGCACCAAGCGACGGCTCGTCGAGTACTACCTCGCCGTGTCAGCAGGTCCGATGCTGGCGACCCTGCGCGACCGGCCCACCCATCTGCAGCGCTTCCCGGACGGCATCGACGGCGAGGAGATCTATCAGAAACGGGTGCCGCAGCACCACCCCGACTACCTGGAGACATGCCGGGTGACGTTCCCCTCGGGACGGACCGCCGACGCGCTGAAGGTGACCCACCGCGCAGCGATCGTGTGGGCGGCGCAGATGGGCACCATCACGCTGCACCCGTGGCAGGTGCGCTGCCCGGACACCGACCACCCCGACGAACTGCGCATCGACCTGGATCCCCAGCCTGGCGTCGCCTTCAAAGAGGCGCGGGCGGTCGCCGTCGACGTACTGCGGCCCCTGCTCGACGAACTCGGCCTGGTGGGATACCCGAAGACGTCCGGGGGCCGCGGGATTCACGTGTTCCTGCGGATCGCCACCGACTGGGATTTCGTCGAGGTGCGCCGGGCCGGCATCGCCCTGGCGCGTGAGGTCGAGCGCCGCGCTCCCGACGCGGTGACCACCTCGTGGTGGAAAGAGGAGCGCGGCGAGCGGATCTTCATCGACTTCAACCAGAACGCCCGCGACCGCACCATGGCGTCGGCGTATTCGGTGCGGCCCACGCCGGTCGCGACGGTGTCGATGCCGCTCACGTGGGACGAGCTGGCCGACGCGGATCCCGACGACTACACCATGGCGACCGCGCCCGACTTGGTGAAGCACCGAGAGGACCCCTGGGCGGCAATGGATGACGTGGCCCAGTCGATCGCTCCGCTGCTGGAGATGGCCGCCGCCGACGAGGAGCGGGGGCTCGGCGACATGCCGTATCCGCCGAACTACCCGAAGATGCCGGGGGAGCCGAAACGGGTGCAGCCGAGCCGGGATACGGATTTGAAGAGGGAGAACAGGGGGGAATGAGTTAGGCCAGTTCCGAGCAGGGGATGCCGCCCGACTTCTCCGTACGCGAATACCACCTCTCCGCCCGTTTCGCCCAGCAGCTCGGTGCGGTTGGCGACTGCAAGTACCCTTCAGGCTGCCGAATCGCCCGACCGGGTGCGGACGACGATCACCGGAACTTTTGCCGATTGCGCCACCGCGGCGCCGACCGAGCCCAGCCGCATACCAGCGAATCCGCCTCGACCGTGACTGCCGACCACTACCAGCTGAGCGTGCTCGGACTCCTCGACGAGCCGGCGGGCGGGCTGATCCCATTCCAGTCGTCGCAGCACGTTCACATTCGGATACTGTTCCTGCCAACCAGCCAGGCGTTCGGTTAAGGCTTTCTCTCCTTGACTTTCGTAATTCCGCCAATCCATGTCGAGGATCGGGAAGCCCCCGACGTCGTTCCACGCATGCAACGCGACGAGGGGCAGCCCCTGGTGTGATGCTTCATCGAAGGCCCACGCGGTGGCCGCCGCTGACGCGGGCGAGCCGTCGATGCCCACCAGGACCCCTGTATTCTGGTGGGCCGCTGATGCCTCCTCGCCGCGAATGACAGCGACCGGACAGTGCGCATGATGAACAAGAGCGGTACTGACCGAGCCCATCGGAAGAGGGCCGACCGCGCCCATGCCGCGGCTGCCCGCCACGACCATCCGCGCCTGCTTGGATGCGTCGATCAAAGTCGGCACAACGTGCGAATACTGCGAGTACAGCACCCCGGTGCGCACCTCGGGTGGCGCTTCGCCCACCTCGGCGCAGAGAGTCTTGCGCGCCTGCTCGATAACATCCCCAGCGTTTTCCTTCTGCCACTTGGCGAAGTTCGCTTGCATCGGGCCCTCGGGCCAGCTGGCAATCACTGGGGCGACGACATGCAGCAGGGTGATCAGCTCATCGCGCAATATGGCTTCGCGGGTGGCCCAGCGTATGGCGGCATCCGATGCTGCCGAGCCGTCAACCCCGACCAGAATTCCGTATGTCTCGGGCATTGCGCACTCCCTGACCGCGAGTCCGGCTCATCTGTTGCTTCCATCTGTCAGGCTAGCGGCATCAGCTCCAGGTCGGAAGTGAGTTTCACCCTGCCGAAATTTTCTGATCGCGAAGCGCCCCAAGCCGCGTCGGCATCTGGTTGACAGTTGCGGCGCGGCGGCTCGCACACCGCACTCGTGGCGTACGGGCCCAGCTTGATCGCCGCCTCGCGCGGTGGCGGCGACGTTCGGTTGGTGCGGGGCTATGCTGCGACTCGTCGGAGTAGTAAGGCAGTCCAATGAACCCGATAGCCAAGGTTGTCGACAAGATCGTCAATCCACCGCGGGTGTCGGATCCGGACCGGCTGCGCGCCGCGGTGTCCGGCAAGACCGTGCTGGTGACCGGCGCCTCCTACGGACTCGGCGAGGCCACCGCGCGCAGGCTGGGCGCGGCCGGGGCGACCGTGCTCCTAGTCGCCCGTTCTGCGGACAGGCTGACAGCCCTCGAAGCGTCGATCAACGCGGGCGGCGGCCGCGCGGCCGCGTACCCGGCCGATCTCACCGACCTGACAGCGGTCGCCGCACTGGCGAAGAGGCTCACCGAAAACCACGGCCCGATGGACGTCGTTGTCAGCAACGCCGGCAAGTCCATCCGGCGGTCGCTGCACCTGCAGTACGACCGTCCGCAGGATTTCGAGCGCACGATCGGCGTCAACTACCTCGGCCCGGTCCGGTTGCTGCTCGGCCTGCTTCCCGCGATGAGGGGCCGTGGCAGCGGCCACATAGTGAGCGTGTCGACGGTCGGTGTGCGCACCGCACCAGGCCCGCGCTGGGGCACCTACCTTGCGTCCAAGAGCGCGTTCGATGTGTGGTTGCGCAGCGTGGAACCGGAACTGCGCGCCGACGGCGTGCATGTCACCTCCGTGTACATGACGTTGGTGCACACCCCCATGAGCGATCCCACGCCGATCCTGCGCAGAATGCCGGGTCTGTCTGCGGGGCAGGCCGCGGACATCGTCGCCAAGGCGATCATCGACCGGCCCGGCAGGGTGCAGCCGTGGTGGGTGTGGCCGATCGAAATCAGCTCGATGCTGCTGCCGGGGCCGCTGGGGGTCGGGATGGGACTGATGTATCGGTTCTCCACCGATTCCCCAAGCGCTCGGGGGATTCAGCAATGACGGCCGCGACCATCGTGACCAGCGCGGCGCGGGTGGTGCTGCGATCGGGATTGTTTGCGCCCGGTGGGCCGCTGACGATGTTCCGCATCGTGCGCGAGGCGGTTCGAGGTGGTGCGAACCTGGCTACTGTGCTGGCGATCGCGGCGGTTCGCTGGCCGGACCGGGCCGCGGTGATCGACGATGACGGCGCGCTGAGCTACGGCCAGCTGCAGGCCCGCGCCGAATCCCTGGCGGCCGCACTGGTCTATCGCCATGGCGTCGGACCCGGGGTCCCGGTCGGCATCCTGTGCCGCAACGGGCGCGGCTTCATGCGGGCGCTGTTCGCGGCGGCGTCGGTTGGTGCCGACGTGGTGTTGCTCAACACCGAATTCCGCACCGACGCGCTGGCAACCGCGTTGGGCGCGCACCGGATCCAGACCGTGGTTTGTGACGACGAGTTCGCCGACCGGGTTCGTGCGGCAGACGAGGCCGTCGCCGTCGTCGATCCCGCGGCGCTTGACATCGACGAGCGCGAGCCACGGCCGAAGGCTGGGCCGCGCGGTCGTTTCGTGCTCCTGACGTCCGGCACGACTGGCACACCCAAGGGTGTGCCGCGCACACCCAGTATCACCCCGGTACTGGGTGTTGGCCCCGTGTTCCTGGACCGCATCGGGCTGCGTGCTGGCAGCCGAATTGCCGTGCCGGTGCCCATGTTTCACGCGTTCGGGTTCGGGATGGTGTTGCTCACGGTGATACTCGGCGGCACGCTGCTGACAAGACGCCGGTTCGACGCCGAAGCAACGCTTGCGCAGGCGTCGTTGCATCGCGCGCACGCGCTCGTCGCGGTGCCGGTCATGCTCGCCCGGATTCTTGGCCTTTCGGAAGAGGTGCGGGCGCGAAACCCGGTTCCGTCGCTGCGCGTGGTGATCTCGGCCGCGGCACGCCTGGATCCGAGCCTGGCGCAACGGTTCATGGACACTTACGGCGAGATCCTCTTCAGCTGCTACGGCTCCTCGGAGGTCGGCATCGGGTCGTTTGCGACGCCCGCCGATCTACGGAAGGCGCCGGAAACGGTTGGCAGGCCGGTTCCTGGCTGTCCGGTCGCAATTCTCGACGAGAACGCCCGTCCCGTCGGGCCGCACGTCACCGGGCGGGTGTTCGTGGGTGGTGGCCTGACGTTCGACAGCTACACTGGCGGCAGTCGCAAGGATGTGGTCGCCAGGATGACGGACACCGGGGACATGGGCTACTTCGACGAGGCGGGGCGGCTGTTCATCGTCGGCCGCGGAGACGACATGATCGTCTCCGGCGGCGAGAACGTCTACCCCCGCACGGTTGAGAACGCCCTCGGCGAACATCCCGACGTGGCCGACCACGCGGTGATTGGTGTTCCGGATGAGGACTTCGGCCAGCGGCTCGCTGCCTTCGTCGTCCCCCGCCCAGGTGCTGAGATCGACGAAACGAAACTGCGAGAGTATTTGAAGGACAGGGTGTCTCGCTTCGAACAACCGCGGGACATCACCGTTGTTGCCGAAATCCCTCGCAACCCCACCGGAAAGGTGCTGCGAAAAGAACTGGGTCGCGATCGACTCTGTGCGCAATCACACTGCCCGACACTTCCCCGAGCACAACGTCGGAAGGGCCACCCGCCGCGAGACCCTCGAGTGCCGGGTGCGTGAGAGCCGGGTCGAACACCAATGGCGGGTCGGACGGTCATCATTACCGGTGCCAGTGATGGCATCGGCGCCGCTGCGGCGGCCAGGCTGAGCCGAAGCGGCGAGAACGTGGTCGTGGTCGGCCGATCCGAACCGAAAACAACCGCGGTCGCCGCGCGTCTGGGCGTCGACTACTTCGTGGCCGACTTCACGGACCTTTCACAGGTGCGGAGGTTGGCCGAGCAGCTGCTGCAGTCCTACCCCCGCATCGATGTGCTGGCCAACAATGCCGGCCGTGCCATGAAGCGGCGCGAGGTCACCGTCGACGGCCATGAGACGACTTTTCAGGTCGATTATCTGGCCGCGTTTCTGCTCACGACGCTGCTCATGGATCGGCTCGTCGAATCCAGCGCCACGGTGCTGAACACCTCGAGCGTGGTCAATACGTACTTCGGCCGCGTCAATATCGATGACCTCGACGCAACGCATGGCTATCGGCCCTTGAGGGCCTACGGCGACGCGAAGCTGGAAATGGTCTTGTTCACCAAGGAGCTGCATCGCCGCTACCACGCTGCCGGGATCTCCACCGCGGCGTTTCATCCCGGCGACGTGGCGACTAACTTCGGAAACGAGTCGCGGACGTGGTGGATTCGGACGGCGTTTCGCGGCCCGATCAGGTTTCTGGCGCTGGTTGGACCTGAGCAGGGGTCCGACGAGCTGGTGTGGCTGGCCTCAGCCCCACCGGGAACTGATTGGCGATCAGGCGAATACTACGCCCACCACAGAATCGCTCGGGCCAACCCTCGGGCCTACGACCCGGTCCTGGCCCGCGAACTCTGGGAGCGCAGCCTCGCCATGGTGGCTATCTAGAGAAGTCGGGAGCACACAACATGACCGTCACCGCTGTGGACGCCGGTCGCAATCAGGTCAGCCGCTCGGTTGAGGTGAATGCCCCGGCAGCTGACCTGTTCGCAATCGTCGCGGACCCGCGTCGACACCACGAACTCGACGGTTCCGGCACCGTCGGGAAAAACATCCGCGCCCCCCAGCGGCTGGTCCCGGGCGCGCGGTTCACCACGAAGATGAGGATGTTCGGGGTGCCGTATCGCGTCACCAGCACCGTCACCGCGATGAAACCCGACGAACTCATCGAATGGCGCCACCCCGTCGGCCACCACTGGCGTTGGGAGTTCGCGGCGATCACGCCCACGACCACACGCGTCACCGAGACGTTCGACTACCGCGACACCGGACTGCTGAAGAACCGGCTGAAGTATTACGGGCGAACGGGTTTCGCCAAGCGCAATGCCGCCGGCATCGAAGCCACGTTGACCAAACTCCGCAACCGCTACCGCACCTGATTACCGCCACCCGATCCGTGGGCGCACAAGACGAAACGGCCCGCACATACTACGAACGACAAACCCGAGGAACGATGGCAGCCATTGACAATCACGCCTCGCAAAAGCCCCATCACACCGGCGATCTGGACGCGATGCTGTGGGGGATTGAAAAGGATCCGTTGCTTCGGCAGACGATCACGGTGGTGTTGGTCCTTGATCGTGCGCCGGACCGGGAGGTACTCCTAGACCGCCTCGAACGTGGCAGCCGCACGCTGCCGTCATTTCGGCACCGTCTGGTGGAGGCGCCGTTGCGCCTGTCGACTCCCCGGTGGATTGTCGACCCGAACTTCGATCTCTCCTACCACGTCCGCTGGATCGGTGCGCCGGGTGATGGATCGTTGGACGGCGTGCTGGAGTTCGCGCGCCAGTCGACGATGTCCGGCCTCGACCGGGAGCGCCCGCTGTGGACCATCACGGTGGTTGAAGGCCTCATGGGCGGACAGGCAGCGTTGATCCTCATGGTGAATCATGTGATGAGCGACGGTACCGGCCTTCTCGCGATCTTCGGGGTGCTCGGCGACCTCACCCGAAGGCCCCGCTATCTGGGCCCGATGCCGGCGATCCCTGAGCCCGAGGATCAATCCCGGCTCGGGCTGGCGGTCGAAGCCGCCGGCTACACCGGACAGCGGATCTTCGGGTTCCTGGCCCGGTCGTTGGGCTCGACGACGCGTTCGTTGCCGACCGCGGTGCGGCGCCCGCGCATAACCGCGACCACCCTCGTAAAGGATGTGCGGGCGGTGACCCGGATCGTGGCGCCGAACTTGAAGACGCTTTCGCCGCTCATGACCGAGCGCCGGGGGTGGCTGCGCTTCGCGGCGCTCGAGGCCGACCTCGAAGGATTGCGCAAAGCCGCCAAGACACGCGACTGCACCGTCAACGACGCGTTCCTCACCGCCGTCGCCCACGGATTCGCTTTGTACCATAAACGGCACGGCAAACCCGTCGAGCGACTGCGGACCACCATCCCCGTTGATATCCGCAAGCCGGGCGACCCGCTGTTCGGCAACCGGGTCAACGGTTGCCGAATGGCGATCCCGATCGGCGTCGATGACCCGGGCGCCGCGATGGCGAATTATCACGCACTGATCGACGGCTTGAAGGGGGTTGCGAAACTTCCGTTGGCCGCCGCGCTGGGCACGGCGATCAACGCCTTCGGTCCGGTGGTGAATCTGGTGATCGGGTTGATCATGAAACACGACGACTTCGTGCTCAGCGACGTCAACGCCGGCGGTTTGGCGTTCTACCTCGCGGGCGCGAAGGTGCTCAGCATCTTTCCCTTCGGGCCCACGATCGGCACCGCCGCCAACGTCACGCTGGTGGGTTATCGCCACAAGGCGCTGATCGGCATCAACGCCGACGCCGCAGCGGTCCCGGACGTTGGTGCGCTGGTGGCGTGTATCCGTGAGGGCTTTGACGCGGTCATCGCCCTCGGCGAGGAGGGTCAGCTTGAGTAACGTTGGGGCCAGCATCTGATCTGCGGCGAGAACTCGCCCGACAACATGCCGCATGGCTGATGCTCGCATGCTGCATCTATGCAGCTGAGCATGAGCATCAACACGGTGACACCCCGAAGATGCCGGGGGAGCCCAAACGCGTTCAGCCAAGCCGGGATACCGACTTGACTAGGGGAAACAAAAGGACCGGGCCGTGATACGGGACGAGCACCCCGCTCACTCGCCCGATGATCTTGCGATCCCTCTAGTCGTTTGCGTGCCAGCTTCCACGGCTCGCTGGGGTGGAAGGCAAACCGACCGTACCTTGGTCCTGTGCGGCCAGTCGGTCACCTTACTTCGGTGCATCGCAAGGTCTGGCACGTTTGGAGACGGAAGCGATCCTGCACTCACTGCTTCAACACGTTGACCACATCGAACTCGACGGCACGCCGGAAAGGGCCGTCAACAACGTGATTCGCCGCTTCGAGACCCTCCCGCTGCGGCTGGTGCCCAACCGCGAGCAGTCCCGCTCGGGCTCAATTCCCAGAGGACAACGATGAAGATTCAGATCGACCGCGACCGGTGCGAAGGCCATGGCCTGTGCACTGAACAGGCCCCCGCCTTTTCACGATTGACGAAGAGGGTGAACTCGTTTACCACCGTGAGGGACAGGACGTTCCCGACGGCCTGGTCGATTCAGCTCGGGCCGCCATCGACTCCTGCCCCGTGGCGGCCCTGATCGAGGTCCCGTGACGACGCCGCATCGGCCCTCCACCGTCCACCCCAGCGACGCGACGGGGTCGGTCTTATCCTCGGCGCCCGGGGACAAGGGCTGGTGCGGCTCGACCTGGGGCGTATGGACCGTTAGCTGACGGCGGCCCGGCCGGCTTCGAGGCGGGCGACCGGTAGCCGGAACGGGGAGCAGGACACGTAGTCCAGTTCCGTCTTGTGGAAGAAGTGGATGGATTCGGGGTCGCCACCGTGCTCACCGCAGGCCCCGAGCTTGAGACCGGGCTTGGTCATGCGGCCCTCCTGGGCCGCGATCTGCACGAGCCGCCCCACGCCGTCGCCGTCGATGGTCTCGAATGGGGAAACGGTGAAGACACCCTTGTCCAGGTATGCGGCGAACACCGTGGACTCGACGTCGTCGCGGGAGAATCCCCACGTTGTCTGGGTCAGGTCGTTGGTGCCGAAGGAGAAGAAGTCCGCGGCGTCCGCGATCCGGTGCGCGGTCAGCGCGGCACGCGGCAGCTCGATCATCGTGCCGATGGGGATCGTCAGCGTGACCCCCCTTTCGGCGGCAACGTCGGCGAGGATCTGCTTGGTTTCATCCCGGACCAGGTACAGCTCCATCACCGAACCCACCAGCGGGACCATGATCTCGACCTTCGGGTCCTTGCCCGCGGCGATCTGGTCGCTGGCCGCCTCGCTGATGGCGCGGACCTGCAACGCGAACAGGCCGGGGGTCAGCAGCCCCAGGCGCACGCCGCGCAACCCCAGCATCGGGTTTGATTCGTGCAGCCTCTCCACCGCGGCCAGCAGTTTGCGGTCGGCATCCAGCTGCTCACCGGTCTCACCCCTGGCATCGGCGAGGGCGACCTTGACCGCGAGTTTGGTGCGATCCGGCAAGAACTCGTGCAGCGGCGGGTCCAGTAGCCGGATAGTCACCGGCAGCCCGTCCATCGCGTCGAGCAGCTCGGTGAAGTCCTTGCGCTGCAAGGGCAACAACGCAGCCAGCGCGTCGTCGCGTTCCTCGGTGGTAGCGGCCAGGATGACCCGCTCGATCAACACCCGGCGATCGCCGAGGAACATGTGCTCGGTGCGGCACAGGCCGATGCCCTGCGCACCAAGGGATCTCGCCCGGATCGCGTCCGCGGCGGTGTCCGCGTTGGCACGGATCGCCAGGCGTCGGCGAACATCGGCATGGGTCAGCAATCGGTCGACGGCCTTGACCAGCGCGGTGGTCTCGTTGTCTGCCCCCTGCAGGGCTACCGCGAGACCGGACTCGATGTAGGTCTCCACCGGAGACGGCACGACCGGCATCGCCCCGAGGAAGATCTCGCCGGTCGATCCGTCGATGCTGATCTCATCGCCCTCCTTGATCAGCACCGTGCCGACCCGCGCGGTCCGAGTCGAGGCGTCGACGACGAGCGCCTCAGCACCACAGACGCAGGTCTTGCCCATGCCGCGGGCAACGACGGCCGCGTGCGAGGTCTTCCCACCGCGCGCAGTCAGGATCCCGTCCGCGGCGATGATGCCCTCGAGGTCATCGGGGTTGGTTTCCTTGCGAACCAAGACCACCTGATCGCCACGGTCCGCCCACGCCTTGGCGGTAGGCGGATCGAACACCGCGCGGCCCACTGCAGCGCCCGGCGAGGCGGCCATCCCCTTCGTCAGCAACTCGCGGGGAGCCGACCGGTCGAACTGCGGGAACATCAGCAACGCCAGCTGCGAACCGGAGACCCGGGACAGCGCCTCGTCCATCGTGATCAGGTTCTCGTCGACCAACTGCCCAGCGATCCGGAACGCCGCCGCAGCGGTTCGCTTCCCGACCCGGGTCTGCAGCATCCACAACTTGCCGCGCTCGATGGTGAACTCGATATCGCACAAGTCCCGGTAGTGCGTCTCCAGCTGGCGCATGACCTTCATCAGCTGCTTGTGCGACGACGGGTCCAACGCCTTCAGATCGTCCAACGACAGGGTGTTGCGGATCCCGGCGACGACATCCTCGCCCTGCGCGTTGGACAGGTAGTCGCCGTACGCGCCGGTCCGCCCGGAGGCCGGGTCCCGGGTGAATGCGACGCCGGTGCCACTGGACTCGCCCAGATTGCCGAACACCATCGTGCAGACGTTCACCGCGGTACCCAGGTGCTGCGGGATCCGCTCCCGCCGCCGGTACAACCGCGCTCGGTCGGTGTTCCAGGAGTCGAAGACGGCGTTGATCGCCATGTCCAACTGCTCCCGCGGGTGCTGCGGGAACTCCTGACCGGAGTGCTCCCGCACCGCGTCCTTGAACGTGGTGACCAACGACTGCAGATCATCAACATCGAGTTCGACGTCGCTGGACACACCCTTGGTCGACTTCGCCTTGTCAAGCACATCGGAGAACACCTCGCCGGGTATCTCCAATACCGTCTTGCCGAACATCTGCAACAGCCGCCGGTAGGAATCCCAGGCGAAGCGCTCGTCCCCGGATTCCTCGGCCAGCCCCTTCACGCTGGCGTCGTTAAGCCCGATGTTCAGCACCGTCTCCATCATCCCGGGCATCGAAAAGGCCGCACCGGAACGAACACTGACCAGCAGCGGATCATGGCGATCACCGAGTCGGCGACCGAGGTTGTCCTCCAACTGCCGCAATGCCATCGTGACCTGCACTCGCAGCTCACCGGGCGCGCTGCCCTGCAACAAGTACTCCCGGCAAGCCTCCGTCGTGATGGTGAACCCGGGCGGCACCGGCAACCCCAGCTTGGTCATCTCGGCCAGGTTCGCGCCCTTACCACCCAGCAGGTCCTTCTGATCCTTATCGCCATCGGTGAAGTCGAACACGTACTTGGTCATCAGGTTTCTCCTTGGGGCGGGCGCCGGTGCCGGCGATCCAGGTGCCGATCGTGATGGTCTGGTCCGACTGGTTCATGACATAAGCGAGGGCTAACACCGAGGCGACGAGCAGAGTCCGATATGGGATTTTAATCCGCTGCGTGTTGAGCGCCATGCGCGTGCAGAATTGGCCAAGCTGACCGAACCGGTCGCTGTGGCCCATTAAGGACCAGCGAGTCGATTACACCTTGATGTCGCCGCTCTCGGATTCTCCGCCAAGCTCAGAAGGTCGCGATCGAGTACGCGGCCCCGCTGCTTCGGGAGGTCCCCGAGCAGGCTGGGCTCAACTTCGACGAGATCGACTATCCGGCTGCCTCAACCGTCCGTGGCGGGCGGGGTGTTCCCCGTGGGGGAGCCGTAGAGGCCGGGCCCGCCGACGCGCAGCGACGCCAGGAACGTGCGGGCGGCCTCGTAGGCCTCGGCGATCAGTGCGTCGGTGTGGTCGAAGTCCAGGGGTGAGACCCGGTGCAGCGCCGGGCCGGGCAGGTAGACGACGGGCACCTCGGCGGCGACCAGCGGTGCTTCCAGCGCGGCCTGCGAGCGCATGGCGATGATCGCGGTGAACAGCAGCGCCTCGGCCAATGTGGCCGGCGGCTCGGGCAGGCGGCCGGGGAAGGTGCAGTCCAGAACGACCAGCGAGCGGGCGCCCATGGCCAGCGCCTGGCGCAGGGGGACGTTGGCGACGACACCCCCGTCGTAGAGGAGCCGCCCGTCGTGCTCGACGGGCGGATAGACGCCTGGGATGGCGGCGCTGGCCAGCAGCGCGGGCAGCAGCGGGCCAGCGGTGATCGGGTGGGGTGCGGCGGTGGCGATGTCCATGGTGATCGCCGCGAACGGCAGGACGAGGTCGGCGAAGCCAGCGGCCGGGCCGAGGAAGTCGGCGATCATGGTGGCCAGCCCGGTGCTGGGGAACAGGTGGGTCTTGGTCTGGCGCAGGTTCCGGGCCTGGGCGAGCAGCCCACCGGGGAAGACCTGGGTGCGGGTCGTGCGCGCCCAGGCGTGCGACAGTCGGTTCGCCGCGGCCGTAGGGTCGCGGGCGAGTACGGCGCCGTTAATCGACCCGACCGACGTGCCCGCTACCAGGTCGGGGGCGATGTCGTGCTCGAAGAGTGCCTGCAGCATCCCGACCTGGATAGCACCCAGGCTGCCGCCACCACCGAGCACGAACCCGACCGGCCGGGGCAGTGGCATGACATCATCATCGCGAGTTTTAAACAGTGCGTTTGGCCGCGATCTGCGACTGCCCAGACCATGCCGGACCGTCAGCCATGACGGCCGTGTGTCGGGTGTTTGGGTAACCCATTCGCCATTAGGCTAACGAGTCTGCATGAGCCCGAGCCTCAATGGCTTCCAGGGTGGCGATCTCAGCATCGTCAATTGCGATCGAAGCGAAGTAAATCGAATCTGCGGCGTAATCCTCCGCGTCCTCGGCTCGGTGCTCCGCGCGTTTCCGGTCGACGGCGTCCTTCTTGGTCGCGATATTGCTCTTGATTTTTTCCACCCGCTGATTGTGTTCTTGCTGAAGTTTCTTCCAGTCGGAACCAGCGGCGGCTTTCTTCTTCGCCACATTAGACTTGAATTCATCCTGCCTGGCTTTTGCATCCGCTTTGGAGGTTTCGATAGCGGCATGCACTTTCTCGCTGGTTTCCTTTTCAGCCGCTGCCGCCTTGTTTTCCGCGTTTTCCGCGTGGTCCGCAAGTTCTCGCAAGAGTTCTGAAAGCTTTTTCATGATGCAGTCCCGTCATCTTCGAATATGGCCGATCAAATGATGCTCAGAACTCTAGTAGGTGCCGCTTTCCCGTCGAAGGGTCAACAGTCACCACCTGAACAGGAAGTTGTCACTGCGCGGCATCGGGCCGGACTCCGGGCGCCGCCGCTGACGGCGTCACCCTCGGTGGTGCTCGATCTGCTCGCCTGGCTGCGGGGCTGTCGCCAAGCGCACTCACGCGGTTCGCCGCATCCCTGAGCACGCTGCGCGCCGCGGGACACGCCGCAGGCGCCGCAGCGCAGACCGCGTCATAACGAGCAGCACGCGGGCCGTCATCGGCCGACGACCGCCCCAAACTGCGGATGACCCGCGCAGCCGAAGGGAAAAGATGACTCGACAGGTTGTTCTCATCACCGGCGCCCTAACCGGCATCGGCCGCGCCACTGCTGTGGCGTTCGCCAGTAAAGGCGCCAAGGTCGTGGTGTCCGGCAGCCTTCGGCGCCTACCCAGATCTCCACGTCAAGGCCGCCGCGCTGCTGCATTCGCTGACACGGAATCACGCGCTGGTGGACGGCAACAAGCGACTTGCGTGGACGGCCTGCCGGACGTTCCAGGCCATCAACGCTCAGTGGATTAGTGCGCCGGAGGACGAGCGCTTCGACTTTGTGATCGAAGTGGCCACCGGCGCAATGGCAGATGTCGACGAGATTGCAGCACAACTGCGCACCTGGAGCTACCAGGAAGGCTGACCCGGCGGGCGGCGAGTCAACCGTGACGGAGTTTGACAAAATGATTCGTACGGATGGCCACAGCCCGTCGGAATAATTCGAGACCAGTGGGCGGATGAATCCCGGAAAGCGTTGTCTTCGAATGAGGCGACACCGACAGGTATCCGGGCAGTGCGAATTGGACCGCGATCGCGAGGGTTGTGATGCTAGGTGAGTTGAATAGACGGCAGATCGAGCAAGTTTTGCGAGCCGAGGTCATCGGCCGAATCGGTTGTGTCAGCGACGGGCGCGTCTATGTGGTTCCCGTGACATACGTATACGACGGTACGTGCGCCTACGGCCATTCTATGGACGGCGCCAAGCTCCGAGCGATGCGTGCCAATCCGCACGTGTGCTTCGAGGTCGAACATGTGGACAACCTCGCGAACTGGCAGAGCGTCATCGCATGGGGCACCTTCGAGGAGTTAGAAGGTGAGGAATGGGACGCGGGCATGCGCCTGCTTGTCGACCGCATCATGCCGCTGCTGGTGAGCAGCACCAGCGCACCTCCGCACGGCGAAACGCCCGGGCCACCCAGTGGCCGCCACGGCTCGGTATATCGGATCCGATTAGGTGAGCGCACCGGACGATTCGAAAAGCGCTGAGGCTATTTCGTTTCGGCAGTCATCGCAGTGTCCGACTCGGCTCTCCAGCGGCTCTATGCTGGGCATCAGATCCGCGTCGGCGATGCCGTGGCGGGCATCGTGTCTGGAAACGCGCGAAAACTAGCGCGACAACCTAGCGCTGCTCAACCGTTCGGCACCCCGAAGATGCCGGGCGAACCGAAACGGGTGCGGCCGAGCCGGGATACGGATCTGAAGGGCAAGAACAAGCCGACTTGACGCAGGAAAGATCCGCGTTATGAGGCCCCGCTCTGCGCGTTTTCGCTGATGTTTGTGGCTCGTGGCCGCGGCAAGCTGGCTAGCATGAGCGAGATTGATCCGCGTGCGGACATGCCGCTGTTGAACTGGAGCGATCTTGGCGTGAGCGGGCTTTTGCCGACGGGCACGGTGACGCTGCTTCTAGCGGATGTCGAAGGTTCGACGCGGTTGTGGGAAACGCAGCCCGAGCAGATGACTGCGGCGTTCGCACGGCTGGATCATGAGCTGTCGGATCTGATCGCCGCTCATGGGGGGGTGCGCCCGGTGGAGCAGGGTGAGGGCGACAGCTTTGTGGTGGCGTTCGCGCGGGCCAGTGACGCCGTGGCGTGTGCGCTGGAACTGCAGCGGGCGCCGCTGGCCCCGATCGGTTTGAGGATCGGCATGCACACCGGTGAGGTGCAGTTGCGCGATGAGGGCAATTACATCGGCCCCACCATTAACCGGACGGCGCGGCTGCGCGATCTCGCCCATGGCGGTCAGACGGTGCTGTCGGGTACAACCGAGTCACTAGTCGTTGACATGTTGCCCGCCGACGCGTGGCTGACCGATCTGGGTAGTCATGAGCTGCGTGGTGTTCCCCGCCCGGAGCGGGTGGTGCAGCTGTGCCATCCCGATCTGCGCAACGAGTTCCCGCCCTTGCGTACGCCGAAAAGTGTTGCTGCGCATAATCTGCCGTCGCAATTCACCAGCTTTGTCGGTCGCGGCCCACAGCTGACCGAGGTGCGCAAGTTGTTGGCGGAGCACCGGCTGGTCACTCTGACCGGGGCCGGCGGGGTGGGCAAGACGCGCCTGGCGGTGCAAGTCGCGAGGCAGTCAGCGGCCGACTACGCCCAGGGTGTCTGGTACGTGGACTTGGCGCCGATCACCGATCCCGAGCTGGTGCCCGTGACGGTGGCGCGTGCACTCGGGCTGCCCGATCAGCCGGGCCGCTCCACGATGGACAGCCTGCTGCGGTTTGTTCGCGACCGTCAGCTGCTGGTGGTGTTCGACAACTGCGAGCATCTCCTGGATGCCAGCTCCGAGCTGGTCGTCGCCCTCCTGGGTGCCGCGCCGGGGCTGACCTTGCTCGCGACCAGCCGTGAGGCGATCGGGGTGGCCGGTGAGGTGAGCTGGCGGGTGCCGTCGCTGTCGCTGGACAGTGAATCCCTTGAGTTGTTCAGCGACCGGGCCCGCCATGCCCGCCCCGAATTCAGCCTCACTGATGACAATGCCGCGGTGGTGGGCGAGATTTGCGCGCGCCTGGATGGGGTGCCGCTGGCGATCGAGCTGGCGGCTGCGCGAGTGCGCGCGTTGTCGCTGGCCGAGATCCTCGACAGTCTGCATGACCGGTTCCGGTTGTTGACCGGTGGGGCGCGCACCGCGGTGCGCCGCCAGCAGACCTTGCGCGCCTCGGTGGATTGGTCGCATGCGCTGTTGACCGAGCCGGAGCGGGTGTTGTTTCGCCGATTGGCGGTGTTTCTGGGCGGATTCGACCTAGGGGCTGCCCAATCCGTCGCTGGCGGTGGCGAGCTGGAGCGCTTCTAGGTGCTCGATCAGCTCACCCTGCTGGTGGACAAGTCGCTGGTGGTCGCCGACGACATCGGGGGACGGACCCGCTACCGGCTGCTGGAGACGGTGCGCCAATACTCCCTGGAAAAGCTCGGCCAATCGGGCGAGGCCGACGCCGTGCGAGCGCGCCACCGCGACCACTACACCGCGATCGCAGCCCTGCTCGACGCGCCGGCAGGCACTGATTATGAGCAGCGCCTCGAGCAGGCCAACCTTGAGATCGACAACTTGCGCGCTGCGTTCGAGTGGAGCCGCGAAAATTCCGACGTCGAACTGGCCCTGGCGCTGGCGTCGTCGTTGCAGCCGCTGTGGCAAGCGCGGGGACGCCTCCGGGAAGCGCTGACCTGGTTCGACGCCGCCCTGGCCGACGACAACGCGCAGCATCCTGAGGTGGCGCCCGCGGTGCGGGCGCGGGCGCTCGCCGACGCCGCCACGGTGGGCCTATGGGCGGGCGCCGCCGACTGCCCGGATCGGGCTCAGCAAGCCCTGGCGATCGCCCGCGAGGTCGATGACCCGGCCCTGCTGGCGCGGGCGCTCACCGCCTGCGGTTACATCGCCAGCTACTTCGACGCAGAGGCGGCCCGGGGGTCCTTGGCCGAGGCGATCGGCCTGGCCCGGGCGTTGGGTGATCGGTGGAGGCTCAGCCAGATCCTCGGCGCGCAAGCCGTCGCGGCGCTCGCGGCGGGCGACTTGCTCGCGTTGCGCGCGGCCGCCGAAGAGGGACGCGATCTCGCCGACGCGATCGGCGACCAGTTCAACTCGCGCGTGTGCCGCCTCTGTCTCGGATTCGCACAGATGACGCAGGGCGATCTGGCCGGTGCCGCCCCACAATTCGCCGAGCTGGTGGCCGAGGCCCGAGCCGCTCACGATGGGTTCGGTGAGGCGATTGGCCTCGCCTACCAGGGCGTTGAGCTGGCGTACCAGGGTGACACCGCTGCGGCCCAGGCCGCCGCCGACGCGGCTATCGAGGCCGCCGCCGAGCTTGGCGGGCTTAGCGCGGGCAACGCCTACTGGGCGTTGGCTTTCGCGGCCCTGGCCGCCGGCGATGCTGCGACGGCGCTGGACGCGACCGAGGCGGCCTGGCCACACGTGAGTGCCCTGCCCCAGATGGCAGCGTTGGGGCGCGTCGGCGAAGCCCTGGCCGCACTGGCGGGCGGGGATCTGGTCGCGGCCCGCCACAGGGCTGACGACGCCGTCGCGACGACAATCGGCTGGTACTCGGTGATCGCGCTGACGACGCGGGCCCGCGTGGCGATCGCGCAAGGTGAGCCAGACCAGGCCGAGCGAGACGCCCACGACGCGCTGGCGCGTGCCGCCGAAGTCGAGGCGTACCTGGGGATTCCCGACATCCTGGAGTGTCTCGGCACTCTGGCCGGCGTTGCCGGCAGTCACCGCGAAGCGGCGCGGCTTTTCGGCGCGGCACACGGCGTCCGGCAGCGTATGGGCATGGTGCGATTTAAGGTCTGGGATGCCAGCTACCAGTCCTCGGTGGCGGCGCTTCGTAATGCCATGGGCGAGCAAGACTTTGACTCCGCCTGGGCCGAGGGTGCCGCGCTGTCCACCGAGGAGGCGATCGCCTACGCGCAGCGCGGGCGCGGCGAACGCAAACGACCCACCACAGGTTGGGCCTCGCTGACCCCCACCGAGCGCGACGTGGTGCGACTGGTCAGCGAAGGGCTGGCCAACAACGACATCGCCACAAGGCTTTTCGTCTCACCGCGTACTGTGCAATCGCACCTCACCCACGTCTACGCCAAGCTGGGTCTGACTTCCCGGCTGCAACTTGCCCGAGAGGCAGC
>JARLGR010000234.1 GCA_031292665.1 Mycobacterium sp.
CCGTAGACCTCGCTGGTGGAGGCCTGCAGGATCTTGGCGCCGACCCGCTTGGCGAGGCCCAGCATGTTGATGGCGCCGATGACGCTGGTCTTGGTGGTCTGCACCGGGTCGAACTGGTAGTGCACCGGCGAGGCGGGGCAGGCCAGATTGAAGATCTCGTCGACCTCGACATAGAGCGGGAAGGTCACGTCGTGGCGCATGACCTCGAAGTGCTTGTGCTCGAGCAGGTGGACGATGTTGTCCTTGCGGCCGGTGAAATAATTGTCGACACACAGCACGTCGTGGCCCTCGCGCAGCAGCCGCTCGCACAGATGCGAGCCGAGGAAGCCGGCCCCTCCGGTCACCATCATGCGCTTTCGTGTCAGCCCCATAGGCGGAAATCCTCGGTCACGGGAAGGCAGGGTATCTCGCTGAATTCTTCAAAAAGGTCACGTACAATCGGTTTGGGGTGTCTGGCCACCATTCGTCATGGCCCGGCTTGTCCACCGTCATGGCCCGGTTCGACCGGGCCATCGGCAGCAACGAGATGGACCGAGCGATGGCCCGCTCAGGCCGGGCCATGACGAGAATGGGCGAACTCGCGCGGCCGTAGCCCGGTGTGGAACCAGCCGATCATCGAGTAAATGTCGAACACCGGCAGCCCGATCGCCCGCCGCAGTGCATGCGCGTACGGGGGCATGTTGGTGCATTCCAGCACGATGGCGCTGATATCCTTATGCCGCGCCAGCAGCGCCTGGCCAGCCTCGATGATGTCGCGTTCGGCCAGCTCGACGTCCAGGTCGGGTTTTTCCGCCTTGATCAGCACGCGGAAGAACTCGCGCCCGGTCTCGGTGCCGATGACCGGGGTGTCGAGCGGCACGCCGGCCGCCTCCAGGTGGCGCGGGGTCAGCGAGCCGGCCGAGACGGTGATCACCCCGACCCGCTGGCCGGGCGGCAGGGTGGCCTGCACCCAGGGCACCTGCAGCAGCGCGCTGGTGGCGACCGGGACCCTGACATGGGCGGCGAGCTCGCGCTGGAACAGCGACAAAAAACCGCAATTGGTGGTGATCGCCTCGGCGCCGAGGTCAACCAGGTCAGCGGCGGCGGCGAGGAAATCGGGCAGCAACCCCTCGGCGCCCTGGAGCACGACGCGCTCCGGCGTGGCGCCGCGCACGACGCGATACAGCACCGGGAACGGCCACGTCAGCGCGTTGCCCATGTCACCCGGGATGCGCGGGAAGCGGGCCTCCAGCATCAGGATGCCGAGCGGAGAGCCGTAGATGGATTTGCCGCCTTGGGCGATGGTGGTCATGCGGGGAGTGTGACGGAAATTGAGCTGGGTGGGGAGAGGCGATCCTGGCTTGACCTCTTGGTTGCCGCGTCAATATAGCATTTGTTATATAGGAGGCTCGACATGTTCGCGTTTTAGCTAACGTAGGTGAGATTATCCCTCGGCTTCATCGTGCCCAAGGCGGCCCAGGGACGATGACACACACCCCTTAACCACCGGTAGATGTTAAGGACAACCAACCAGCAGCAGCGGGGGAAATGGTCTGGGCATCGATGTCCGGCCTGCCTCTTGGCAAGCGTGAGCGGCGACTCTCCATGGCGTTGCAAGCATTTGTAGATGACAGCGGCTGTGAACCGCAAAGCCACATATTCGTGCTGGCTGGGTTCGTTGCATCACCCCAACAGTGGGCGGCGTTCTCGGCCGATTGGCAAGCCGCGCTAGATGAACAGCCGGCCCTGGGTTACTTCAAGATGAATGAGGCCGCTGGGTTGAGCGGGGAGTTCGACCCCGCGAAGGGATGGGACGAAGCAAAGAGAGACGACCGGGTTATTACCTTCGCACGCATTATCGCGAAGCACACCCCAGACAGATTTTTCACGGCAGTGAGACACGATTTATTCGCGAAGTATCTGCACGGGCTTCCGACGCGCAACCGACAATCCATGCGGGACCCTTATTTTTTGCTGTTTTACGAACTGATTACGTCTGTCGCCGTCTATCAGGCTTCGATCCCCAGGCCGCCTGAACCGTGCGATTTCATCTTCGATGAGCATGGAAAGATTGGGCGCCGTGCTTTCAGATGGTGGGACAGCTTCAGAGCGAGCGCGAAATCGGCCTCGGGGACCGACTTCACGCCGTACCTGGGATCGCCCCCGATCTTTCGGAACGACAAGGATCTCCTTCCGCTTCAAGCTGCTGATTTCTATGCTTGGCACTTGAGGCGACGACTGGGCTGGGCGATCGAAATTTCGCTTCGACCAGCCGAGACGGTAATAGAACCGTTGAATCTGCTCGGAGTGGTGTTCAACGAAGCCCGATTGGCTGACATCCGCGACACGATGGTCAGAATTGGCAAGCGTTTCGTCGCTGACAATCCTGATGTCAGAATGGTTAGGACGGGACCGCGGCGTCGAAACAAGAGCTAACGATCGCCTGACCCAACTCACTCAGATAGGCTACGAGTGGGCCTGGGCCGACGGCCCGCCTTACTGCTGGCACTGGGAGCTCGAACGCTGCCGCGCCGTGTTGCGCGCCCTGGGCGAACCCGAACCCGTCCTCCCGCCATACGATCCAGCCAAAATCGAGCCGCTGCCCTACGAAGCCGACATCAACCGGCTGCTGGAGGAACACGCGAAGCAGAAACCCACCTGACGCCACCAAGCAGCCGAAGTGGTGAACCAGCCCGCTCGAGCCATGGATGTTTGTTCTTGCAATCGCCCCCGCCGCTGACGAAGTATCTCAGCACCATGGACGACATCCGCCCGCCCCAACCGCCCGAGAACGATCCGGCACCCAACCTGGACGCCAGTCCTCCGCTGCCCGAGATCGACCCCAACGACACTCGACCTGTCGTCATCGTGGCCCCCGAACTGCGCGGGCAACTCGACGCGGTCGTCGTCCGCACGGCCGACGACACCGATGAAACGTACCAGTCGCGTTGTGCGCTGTTCGCCCTGATCCTTGAAAACGCTCGCGAGGATTGACCAACCTTCCTATCGAGCCCGGCGAGTTCGTATGGTGCGCATTCCCGGAGCGTGAGAATCCCGACAAGCCCAGCCGCCATCTCCACGTTGTCTACGCGCTCGTCGTGGCATTGGCCACACCCGGTACCGGCGGATCAGGGATTTCCGGAGATCCGCGAGCCGTTGTCGCTTACACCACCAGTCGACCTTGGCCGATTGCCGCAAGGCGACCTGGCGTCATACCATTCACCACAGACGAGGCCGAGGCCGTCGGCCAGACACGTCCGTTCTGGCTCCATCTCTGGCGGGTCGCCTATGTGCCGGTGACGCCAATCTGGTTCCCACAACTGGGCAACCCTGGTCATGGGGTGGTTGGGCGGCTCACACAAGCGAAACGGCTGGAAATCGAGGCGGCGGCAATCCGGGTTCAAATCCGCCATGAACATGACGTCGAACGGCTCGGCCCGCACCGTCCGAAACGTTGACCCTTGCCTCCCGCCCCAATCCCCGCCATTCCTCCCGCCAACCAACCACCGCCCAGGAGGACACAACCCATGCCAGACCGGCCCTTCAACCAGGCTGACCTCGACGTGCTGGCCCAGTGGGATACGCCGACCATCTGCAACGGGCTGGAGATCACCAACCCGGAGCGCCGCCGCTTCGGCTATACCGTCGAGCCGATGGTCTGCATCGACCACAAGGCGAAACCGATCGTCGGCCTCGCCCGTGTCGGCATGATCCGCTCCACCGAGGTGCCGCGCGGCACGGTCACCGACCGCGCCGACTGGTACGACTACGTCCACGCCACCGACTTCCCCACCATCGCGGTGATCCAGGACATCGACGGCCAGATCGGCTACGGCGCCTACTGGGGTGAGGTGCAGTCGACCGTGCACAAAGCTCTCGGCGCCATCGGCTGCGTCACCAACGGCTCGTTCCGCGACCTCGACGCCTGGGCGCCAGGCTTCCAGATGATCGGCGGCCGCGTGGGCCCGAGCCACGCGCACGTGCACATGGTCACGTTCGGCCAGCCGGTGAACATCTTCGGTATGCAGGTCGGCCACGACGACGTCATCCACGCCGACTTCCACGGCGCCGTGGTGGTCCCGGCCGACGCGGTACGCAAATTGCCGGCGGCGATCGACTTGATTTCCCGCCGCGAGAAGGTGATCCTCGACGTCTGCCGCTCGCCCGGCTTCACGCCCGCCAAACTGCGCGACGCGTTGAAGCGCTCCGGCGAGATCCACTGAGCAAACGGGGTTCCGCGATGCCCAACTACGAGTATGAGTGCGAAACCTGCGGCCCGTTCACCGAGAACCGGCCGATGGCGGAATTCGATCAGCCGCAACCCTGCCCCGACTGCGGTGACATGGCGCCCAGATTGTTGACCTGCCCGGCACTGGGCGGCGGCGCGGTGGAGGACAGTGGGATGCCGGTCGCGCGCTCGCACCCCGGCGGCTGCGCCTGCTGCGCCGCGCCCAGGAGTTGGAGCGCGGAAGCGGTTTAGCTTTGGGACGATCGGGACAGGACCAGGGCCGAAGACCGGACGGTTGTGACCAAGTGTCGGCAAATCTTACACTGTTGTCGTGAATTTGTAAGAATTCGTCGCGATGGGTGAGATTGATGCCCACGCGAGATAATACGCGGGTAGTTTGACCGTTTTGTCATTCAAACGACAACCTACGATAGTTTAATCTTTAGCCAATGCAATCGAACAACGGCCTCAGGATCGAGGCACGCCCGCCAGATGTCGGAATACTTTACAGTCGGCATTACCAGGCCAGTGAAATCTGGATCGAGCGCGGGCTTAACACATTGATTGAGCGATGAATTGGACACTTGGCACGCAGCTTGCTTGGATAGCAGCCAGAGATTGGACGCTCGTTTCTCGAAGGACAATTACATGCAACGGACAATGGCCTGGCGACCCGCGCGGGACCGGGCGAAAATGGCCAGGTTGAAACTCTTCCTGAACGCCGCGGCGCTGGCGGGTCTGATGACCGGCGGGTCGGCGGCGTATGCCGCGCCCGTATACGTAGGGTTTCAGGACGGTAACGGCGCGATCCAGACGATCGTCAATGCCGCCAGCGGCGCCGCCACTTTCGGCTTAACCGAGATCGGGACGTCAGGGGTCTACGCCAGCGGCAGCGTCGAGGGTACGCCTCCGCTGCCGGAGCCTGAATTGCTCAGCAACACCCTCACCGTGTCAGGTGAACACGACACGGGCGGAACGGTGTCGATCTACGTCTCCGAACTCAACCAGTTCCCGCTGAATTTCGCCGATTTCCTGAGCGGTTTCTCCAGCACATTCCCAACCCTCGCCAATATCCCCGGCCCCGGGGGTTCGACGGCGAACACGGTGACGCAGGTCGTCGAGAGCACCTACGTCACGGGCTGTACCAATCTCGTCAGTGGCGGCTGTCCCGCGGCGGACGCGTTCACCAAAGGCACGCTGCTTTCGACGACGACGTTCTCGACGGTCAATGGAACCACGAGCACGGTCAATGCGAGCGCCCCGCTCCCCGGATCGCTGACCGCCCCCTATGCCACCACGGAAATCTACGCGATCACCTTCGCCGCGCCGTCAGCCCCGAATCTTTATGGGTCAGTGAGTGCTTCGATCAATCTGACCACCGGCACCGGGTCAAACGACAATACGAGTACGCCAGAACCGGCGTCGATCGCGGTGCTTGGAGCGGCACTGGCCGGCCTCGGCGTAGTTCGGCGCCGTCGGAAAGCGAAGTAGCCCAGATTTCGATATTTCGGGGTTTTCCAGTCCAGCGAAGCGCGGCCCGCCTCTGGCGGGGCCGCGCTTCAGCCCTTATCCAGGGTTCGCGCGAACCGCATCACGAGGCGGCGCCGATTTCCGCGC
>JARLGR010000235.1 GCA_031292665.1 Mycobacterium sp.
ACCGTCTTCGACAGCAGCGCACTCAAAGGCCCCCGCTTCGTTGCCCAGATGAGCGGCGGCCGCCTGATCGGCGCCGCGAGGTGGCCGGCGTGGGCGCCGCAAGAGCTGTCCTCGCGCTGGCCGGCGTAGCTCGGTTTTACAACGACGCAGGCGCCACTGGGTCCTCGCTAGGATGAGCCCGGCCGACTTCGAAAACCGGCTGACTCAGCCGGCATAAGCCGTCTTGAGCGCATGTTCTCAGGGCGAGTTGGGAGCCGCGGAAAGAGGGAGCGCAGTCAGCAATGAACAACGAAGACCTTGTCCTGCACCAGATTTATTGGACGAAGCTGTCCGCCGACGCGACTGCGGAAATCATGTCGCTCCCGTTGATATGGACAGGGCGTCGGACCTCGGGTCTCGTCGTTCATTTCCTCGTTCCAGTCATGGCCTCGGCAGCGTTGCTACGCGCAGACACCACCCGCCTGCGCTCAACCCGACGCGGTAGGTACGTGCTGAGCCACATGCCCCCTGCTGCCCAAGCGATTCGCCTAGCCGGTGACGCGGTGATGACGGTCGGCGCGTGGCGACGCAACGGTGTTCTGGTCGCCGCGGGTGTTCTCATGGTGATCGCTGGGTGGTCGCATGGTCTGATTGTGCGGACGCCAGCGATGGGCCGGACCTAGCAATTCCGTGGGACGCACTCGGTGGCCCGAACCACGTGGTGAGCGCGTCATGGAGCTCGGGGCCGGCTCGCTCACCCGCCCAGGTGACATACCCGTCCGGCCGGATCAAGACGGCACCGGGAGCCGGGACGGGTCCAAGCGCCGGAAGCTCCCACGCACCAGCGTATTTCGCGTCCACCGATCGCACGCGGTCCGCCCGGGGGGCAGTGTCGAAGCCGTCGAGACCGCCGAGGTTCAGCAACACCGGCCGCGCCTCGTGCAACAGGGTGAACACCCGCACCGGGCCGTCGGCGGTGACCAAGTCGAGATCGGGCATGCGGCGCCCCAGCAGCGGGTGTCCCTCCCCCAGGTCATATCGGATGCCGAGGCCGGACATCATCGCTGCGAATCGTTTGCGCGGCTCTTCCATGCAGAGCAGTTCGGACATGTTGTCGCGCAACGCTTTAGTGCGGTTGTCCGTGCGAAGAAGTGCCAT
Source organism: Mycobacterium sp. (assembly GCA_031292665.1). Taxonomy (GTDB): domain Bacteria; phylum Actinomycetota; class Actinomycetes; order Mycobacteriales; family Mycobacteriaceae; genus Mycobacterium. The sequence continues at coordinate 1,138 of JARLGR010000235.1, forward strand.
TTGCGCCATCGCGTTGCGCAGCACCCGGGCAGCCACCGGGTGCCGCTCGGCATGGTAGGTGTCCAGCGGGGCGTCGGGTGACGTCCGCTTGACCACCTGCGCCAGCTTCCAACCGAGGTTCACCGCGTCCTGGACGCCGGTGTTGAGCCCCTGCCCCCCACCGGGTGATGCACATGCGCGGCGCAAGCCCCGCTATGCCCTATATCTTGAGAGTGGGAGGCGAGTCGCCCGCGGCGGCTTCAGGGGTTCACATTGGGGCAGATCTGCTTGATCCAACCCATGATCTGGTCCCTGTTGGCGTCGAGGCCCGGATCGTTGGGCTGCGCGCCGACAGTGGTGACGAAGTGCTCGATCGCGGCCTTCACGGGGTCGGGCGGACCGTACTTTTCCAGCGTGTCGGCAAATTTGCGTGCATCGTCGGCCTTTCCGGCCACCATCAAGTTGTCTTTGGCGAAGGAGATGTCCAGGCAGGTGGACTGGTCGAATGACCCGGCCTGCGCAGAGGAGGACGGCGTTGCCGATTGCGACGAGGCCGTTGCCGACGTGCTCGGGGAAGGTGCCTGACTGCCCGACGAAGCCGACGGCGATTTGCTGCTCGAGCAGCCCGCGGTGATCACCGCGACGGCCGTTAATCCCGCGACCATGGTTCGGTTCACGCTCACCTGACGCTCCTTCTGCCCCCGAATTTTTGCTGCAGGCAAGCACCTTACGGCAGTTCATCTGCCCAGCGCGGAGCCTACGCGGAGGTTTCCGTGTCGGAAATGAGGTCGGCGAGAGCAAGGATCCGCTGGGCATTGCGTACGTGCAGGCTTTCGATCATTCGACCATCGACAGTGATGACACTGGTTCCGGCGGCCTCGGCCTGTTCGTAGGCCGCGACGATCTTGCGGGCGTCAGCAAGCTCCTGCTGGGAGGGGCCAAACAGGTCATTGGCCGGGGCGATCTGGGAAGGATGGATCAGGGTCTTGCCGTCGAAACCCATCTCGCGGCCCTGTTGCGCCTCGGCGCGGAAGCCGGCCTCGTCGGTGATGTCGTTGAACACCCCGTCCAAGACGGCCTTCCCGGCGGCCCGTGCCCCCAATACGGCCAATGACAACGCCGGTACGACGGGTGCGCGTCCGGCCACGTGCAGGGCGTGCAGGTCGTTCACGAGATCGTTGGTGCCGATCACCAATACCGCCAGGCGCTCGCTGGCCGAGGCGATCTCTTCGGCTCTGAGGAAGGACCCGGGCGTTTCGATCATCACCCAGAGTTGCAACGACGGCGGCGCGCCCAGCCTGTCGAGCGCGGCCGCCAGCGCCCGGACATGCTCGCCTTTTTCGACTTTCGGCACGAGCACTCCGTCGGCGGCCGAACCCGCCACCGCGGCCAGATCGTCGTCGTGCCAGTCGGTGCCCAAGCCGTTGATGCGCACGACGATTTCGCGGGGTTGGTAGCTGCCCGACGAAATCGCCTCGCACACCTGCGCCCGCGAATCGGCTTTGGCGTCGGGGCCAACGGCATCCTCGAGGTCGAAGATCAACACGTCGGCCGGCAGCGTTGTGCCCTTTTCCAGCGCCCGGCCTTTATTGCCGGGCAGGTACAAGGCTGATCGGCGCGGGCGCAATGTCGGTGCCATGACGTGTTCGCTTTCTGTGGTGGAGCACCGCGGAGACGCCGTCCGGTGCATGACGAATATCTCTCATCATCGGATCCGATCACCAGGCGCGGCGCTGCACTTTCAGGCGGCGACTGTAGTGGGAAATGCAGCCCCGTCAAAGCCCCTGCGGTGTCGGGATTGTGCCGTCGCCGTACAGCACAACACCGAGATGTTCTCGGCAGGGCCTCGCGGCTACTGCGACCATGGATCGACCACGTTCACGCCCACGGCGTCAAAGTGACGAGTGTTGCGCGTAGCGAGCGTGGCCCTTCGGGCCGTGGCAATCCCGGCGATCTGCACATCGCGAATCTCGACTGGTCGGCCAGCACGTTGCCGGGCCGCCGCGATGCTCGCCGCGGCCAACGCAGCCGGCTGGTCGAACGGCTGGACTCGCCCGCCTAGATCTTCGGTGAGTAGCTCGCCAAATGCCTGCTCGAGTTGCCTGCGGCGCCGCCCCTGCTCCAGCAGTTCAATTCCGGTTCTGACCTCGAGGATCGTGATGGTCGTCGTCCAGATCGATTCTCCTGGCTGGTCATCGAGCCACGCCACGACAGTGCGATCGGGCTCGCGCCGCATGAGCGCTGAGAGCACGTTGGTGTCGAGCAGGATCACTGGTCATCGAACTGCGCCGGCTGGACAAACTGACCTCGAAATTCCGGGATGTCTTGCTTGAGACCACGGCGCTCAAAACGCGAAGCGATGCGTGACCCCAACCGGGCCGGCGGTTGATCCGTGCCGCTCACCGCGTTGCGGAGGATCTCCCGGACTTCCTCCTCGGTGCTGCGCCCGTGTATGCGCGCGCGCCGCTGCAGCTTTGCCTTGACGTCGTCGTCGAGCTGACGAATAAGAATCTGCGCCATGGCGACGATGATATCATGATATCGCGATTGCCTGGGTCGGAACGATCGTGCACGGCATCACGGATGGTGAGACCGTCGAGGCGTTTGCGCAATTGCGCGACAGACGGTTCGGCCACTCGGGCCAGAATAGGCCGGGGCGCGGCATGCCCGGCCGTGACGCCTGCCGGGCGCCGCCCGGCGGCGAGCCGTATGCTTTGCCGGATTAGCAGGCACACGGCAGGGTATGTGGACAGCCACGCGCCTTCCCTCGACGGGAGGCGCCGTCCGACGATCGGAACTCAACGGAAGCGATATGACGGAACCCGAGAAAGAGCCCCTCAGTCGCACTGAGCAGCTGGAAAACATCGTCGACGCACTCGACGAGAAGGTTGCCAGTGAACGGGAAGCGGAGGGCGTTCCCGGCAAGCCCAGCTACCGCGAACACGTTGAAGTCCTGGGCTCGGAGAAAGAGCCGCCGGACTAAGAGCCCCGCCGTGAGCGCCCGGCGAATTTAGGGTGAGAGCCATGAGCCTCGTCACCTATGAGCTGGAAGACCGCGTCGCCACCATCACCCTGAACCGGCCGGAAGCCCGGAACGCCATCAACGGCGCGCTCCGCCAAGACCTCAACGCGGCGTGGGATCGGTTTCGCGACGACCTGGACGCCTGGGTCGGGATCCTGACGGCCAACGGCAGCGTCTTCTGCGCCGGGGCCGATCTCAAGGACGGCGAGGGCTCGGTCGGCACCTTCGGCGGCACGTTCTGGGAAAAGCCGACCATCAACTCCTTCGAGAGCGGGATGGAGTTGTTCAAGCCGACGATCGCGGCCGTGCACGGCCCGTGCATCGGCTACGGGCTGACCGGGGTGTTGTTCTGCGACTTCGTCATCGCCAGCACGGAGGCCACGTTCTGCTTCCCCGAGGTGTCGCTGGGGGTGCCCACCATCGTCGGGGCCATCCGGCTGCCGCAGCGGGTGGGCTGGGCCAACGCCATGGAAGTGCTGTTGACCGGCAAACCGATGAGCGCGGCGCGGGCCAAGGAGATCGGCCTGATCTGGAAGCTCGTCGAGCCCGACGAGCTGCAGGCCGAGGCGCGGGCGTGGGCCCGGACGCTCACCGAGGCCGCTCCCCTCGCCCAGCGGGCCACCAAGGAGGTGGCGTGGCGCACCGCGGACATGGGCTGGGTCGAGTCGGTCCGCTTCGGCGAGACGATGCGCAAGGTGGCCGCGGCGACGGACGACGTGGCCGAAGGCCTGCGGGCGTGGCGGGAGAAGCGCAAGCCCGAGTGGCATGGCCGCTGAAGCTGTCTCACCGGCC
>JARLGR010000039.1 GCA_031292665.1 Mycobacterium sp.
CGCACCGCGCCCAGCCCGTAGCGGATGTCGGCACCCACCGAGGCGAAGTTCAGGCCGGACTCGTTGACGTCCGGCGGCAACACGGTGATGCCCAGCTTGCGACAGTCGGCCAAATACACAGCGGCCTTGTCCTTTTCGTCGCCCACCGAGGTCAACAGGCCTGCGATGTTCTCGCGGGCATAGTTGGCCTTGAGGTAGGCGGTCCAGTAGGAGACCAGGCCGTAGCCGGCGGCGTGCGACTTGTTGAACGCGTAGTCGGCGAACGGCAGGATCGTGTCCCACAGAGCCTTGATGGCGCGCGCCGAAAACCCGTTGGCCTTCATGCCGTCGGAGAAACCCTCGAACTCCTTCTCCAGCACCTCGCGCTTCTTCTTGCCCATGGCCTTGCGCAGAATGTCTGCTCGGGCCAGTGAGTAGCCGGCCACCTTCTGCGCGATGCGCATGATCTGCTCTTGGTAGACGATCAGGCCGTACGTCTCGGCGAGGATTTCGCGCAGCGGTTCCTCGAGTTCGGGATGGATGGGTTTGATGGCCTGCCGGCCGTTCTTGCGGTCGGCGTAGTCGTTGTGGGCGTTCATGCCCATCGGGCCGGGCCGGTAGAGCGCGAGCACCGCGACGATGTCCTCGAACCCGGTCGGCTGCATGCGGCGCAGCAGGTCACGCATCGGCCCGCCGTCGAGTTGGAACACGCCCAGGGTGTCGCCGCGGCCCAGCAGCTCGTAGGTGGCCTTGTCGTCCAGCGGGACGGACTCCAGGTCGAGGTCGATCCCCCTGTTGGCCTTGATGTTCTCGATCGCGTCGCCGATGATCGTCAGGTTGCGCAGCCCCAGGAAGTCCATCTTCAGCAGGCCGATGGCCTCGCACGACGGGTAGTCCCAGCCGGTGATGATGGCGCCGTCCTGCGGCCGCTTCCACAGCGGGATGGCCTCGGTCAGCGGCTCGCTGCTCATGACCACCGCGCACGCGTGCACGCCGGCGTTGCGGATCAAACCTTCCAGGCCGCGCGCGGTCTGGTAGATGGTGCGCACGTCCGGGTCGGTTTCGATCAGGCCGCGGACCTCGGCGGCCTCCTTGTAGCGCTCATGGGCCGGGTCGGTGATGCCCGACAGCGGAATGTCCTTGGCCATGATCGGCGGCGGCAACGCCTTGGTGATGCGGTCGGCGATCGCGAACCCGGGCTGGCCGTAGTGGATGCGCGCCGAATCCTTCAATGCCGCCTTGGTTTTGATGGTGCCGAAGGTGATGACCTGGGCGACCCGGTCGTGGCCCCACTTGTCGGCGGCGTAGCGGACCATTTCACCGCGGCGACGGTCGTCGAAGTCGATGTCGATGTCGGGCATCGAGGTGCGTTCGGGGTTGAGGAACCGCTCGAACAGCAGGCCGTGCGGGATCGGGTCGATATCGGTGATGCCCAGCGCGTAGGCGACCAGCGATCCGGCGGCCGAGCCCCGGCCCGGGCCGACCCGGATGCCCACCGACCGTGCGTAGTTGATCAGGTCGGCCACGATCAGGAAGTACGACGGGAAGCCCTTCGCGCAGATGACGTCGATCTCGTAGGCCGCCCGCGCCGCATAACCGTCCGGTTCACCTGCGGGAAACCGTCGACGCAGCCCGGCGTCCACCTCGTGGCGCAGCCAGGACGCCTGGTCGTGCCCCTCGGGCACCGGGAAGACGGGCATCCGGTCCCGCGGCTCCCACACGTCGGCGTATGACTGCACCCGCTCGGCGATCAGCAACGTGGAGTCGCAGGCGCCGGGCACCGTGTCGTCCCAGATCTCACGCATCTCGGCGGCCGACTTCAGGTAGTAGCCGTCGCCGTCGAACTTGAACCGGTTGGGATCCGAGAGGGTCTTGCCGGTCTGCACGCACAACAACGCTTCGTGGTTGTGCGCGGAGTCGCGGGTGACGTAGTGGCAGTCGTTGGTGGCCAGCGGTGGAATGCCCAGCTTGCGGCCGATGTCGAGCAGCCCCTCGCGGACCCGCCGTTCGATCGTCAGCCCGTGGTCCATCAGCTCGACGAAGTAGTTCCCCGGCCCGACGATCTCGCGCCACTTGGCGGCCGCCTCCAGCGCCTCGCGGTCGTGTCCCAGACGCAGCCGGGTCTGCACCTCCCCGGACGGGCAGCCGGTGGTGATGATGATGCCCTCGGCGTGTTCGGCGATGAGCTCGGCGTCCATCCGCGACCACTTGCTCAGCTGGCCCTCGAAGGAGGCCAGCGAGGAGAGCTTGAACAGGTTGCGCAGGCCGGTGGCATTCTCGGCCACCATGGTCAGGTGCGTGTACGAGCCGCTGCCCGACACGTCGTCGGCCTTCTGGCCGGGATCACCCCAGGTGACGCGCCGGGTGTCGAAGCGCGAGCCCGGCGCGACGTAGGCCTCGACGCCGATGATCGGCTTGATCCCGGCCGTGGTCGCCGCGTTGTAGAACTCGCTGGCGCCGAACATGTTTCCGTGGTCGGTCATGCCGATCGCGGGCATCTGCAGCCGCTCCGCCTCGGCCAGCATCGGCGTGATCTTCGCGGCACCGTCCAGCATCGAGTACTCGGTGTGGTTATGCAGGTGCACGAAGGACTGGTTCATAGGGACGCCAGTCTATGACTGAGTACCGACGGGCTTCGGGCGTGTCGCCGAGTGTGTCTCGAACTTCGACCGGTCCCCGGAGTCGTCCCCCTGGTCGCCCCGAGAGTCGGAGCTGCTCGGGGTGACGTTGCGGGTACTGCGGGAACCGAGCGCCTGATGGCCGACGCGATGGCCAGGGCCGCCCGCGCCAGCAAGCACCGTGTACCGACGCCGGCCCTCGAAGGCCGAGCTGGTCCTGGCCGCTTTCATCGAGGGCATCCGCCAGGTCCCGATCGCGCCGCAAACCGGTATGTTGCGGGGTGACGTGCTGCAGATCGGCGACAGGCCGTCGATCAGCGCCGAGCGTCGAATTGTTGCGGCGATATGCCGCCGCATTTTTCCTAACAACTCGACGTTGGGCCGGCCCGTCGCCGAACCGGCCCGCCGCCGAACTGGCCCGGAGTGTACGCTCACGTCTCTTGTGCAGCACTGGTCAATTCCGTACTGTCATTGCCAACGCTCACCAAGAGCACAGGAGTAATCGTGTCGCCCGAGCATCGAAAGGCCTACGGGTGAAGGGGTTTACGGTTGGGCACATCGTACGACGAGGGTGGATGGTGCTCGTCGCGGTGCTGGTCGTCACGATCACGGCATTTGCCATCTATCGACTGCACGGGCTGTTCGGCTCCCACGACACCACCTCGGCCAACAGCGGCCTGTCCAACGAAATCGTCCCCTTCAACCCCAAACAGGTGGTTCTCGAGGTCTTCGGCCCGCCCGGCGCCGTCGCGACCATCAACTATCTGGATGTGAACGCTCAGCCGCAACAGGTCAAAGACGCCCCCCTGCCCTGGTCGTACACGATCACCACGACCCAGCCTGCCGTCCTCGGCAACGTCGTGGCGCAAGGCAACGGAGACACCATCGGTTGCCGCATAGTCGTCAACGGTGAGGTCAAGGACGAGCGCACCGTCAACAAAGTCGACGCCTACACCTTCTGCCTGGATAAGTCCGGATGAGCAACGACGAGCCGTCGCGGCCCCGGGTGCCGCGCACCATTCGCACGCTGGCACTCCCGATCGTGCTGTTCTGGGTGGCGCTGGCCGCCCTGACGAACATCGCGGTGCCGAATCTGGAAGATGTCGGTAAAACCCACAATGTGGCGCTGAACTCGCCCGATGCGCCATCGCTGAAGGCGATCAAACGCATCGGTCAGGCGTTCAGGGAATTCGACACCGACAGCTCGGCCATGATCGTCCTCGAAGGCGACAAGCCGCTCGGCGCGGACGCCCACCGGTTCTACGACACGATGATCCACAAGCTCGAGCAGGACAAGAAGCACGTCGAGCACGTTCAGGACTTCTGGGGAGACACCCTGACCGCGGCCGGTTCGCAGAGCACCGACGGCAAGGCCGCGTACGTCCAGGTGTTCCTCGCCGGCAATCAAGGCTCGGCGCAGGCGAACCGATCCGTCGGCGCCGTCCGCGACATCGTCGAGCACACGCCGGCGCCGCCGGGCGTCAAGGCCTATGTCACCGGCGCGGCGCCGATCATCTCCGACCAGTTCGACGTCGGCAGCAAGGGAACCGTGAAGGTCACCGCGATCACCGTCGGGGTGATCGCGGTGATGCTGCTTCTCGTCTACCGGTCGGTTTTCACCACGTTGCTCGTGCTCGTCACGGTGCTCATCCAGATGGCCGCCGCCCGCGGGATCGTCGCGTTACTCGGCAACGCCGGGATCATCGGGCTCTCGACGTACGCGACGAACCTGCTCACGCTGCTGGTGATCGCCGCCGGCACGGACTATGCGATCTTCGTCGTCGGCCGCTACCAAGAGGCGCGCGGGGCCGGTGAGGACCGAGAAGGCGCCTTTTACACCATGTTTCGCGGGACGGCCCACATTGTCCTGGGTTCCGGTCTGACCGTTGCCGGTGCGGTCTTTTGCCTGAGCTTCACCCGGCTGCCGTATTTCCATAGCCTGGGTATGCCCGCCGGGATCGGCATCCTCGTTGCGCTGCTCGCCTCGCTCACGTTGGCCCCGGCCGTGCTCACCCTGGGTTCCGCGATAGGCGTCTTCGAACCGAAGCGCGCGATGCGAACCCGGGAATGGCGGCGGATCGGTACGGCGATCGTCCGCTGGCCCGGACCAATTCTCGCGGCGGCGTGCGCGTTGGCCCTCGTCGGCCTGCTCGCGTTGCCCGGCTACAAGACGAGTTACGACACGCGCCCCTACATGCCCGCCAGCGCGCCGGCCAATGTCGGCTACGCGGCGGCCGAACGGCACTTCTCCCGCGCCCGGCTGGAGCCCGAATTGCTCATGGTCGAATCGGATCACGACATGCGCAACCAGGCCGACATGCTCGTCCTGGACCGGGTTGCCAAGGCGGTTTTTCACGTACCCGGCATCGCCCAGGTGCAAGCCATCACCAGGCCCCTGGGAACGCCGCTCGACCACAGCTCGCTGGCCTTTACGATCAGCGCGCAAAGCGCTAACCAGCAGGAAAACCTGACCTACCAGCGGGACCGCGCGGACGACCTGCTGAAGCAGGCGGGCGAACTGGCCAAGACGATCGACATTTTGAAGCAGCAATATGCGCTGCAGCAGCAGCTCGCCGCCACCACCCACAGCGAGGCCCAAAACTTCCACGACACGATCACCACGATCAAGGACCTGCGGGACAAGATCGCGAATTTCGACGACTTCTTCCGGCCGATTCGTAGCTACTTCTACTGGGAAGCGCATTGCTACGACATCCCTGCGTGCTGGGCGATCCGCTCCGTCCTCGATGCGCTTGACGGCATAGATCTGCTCACCGAGAAGTTCGAGGATCTCACGGCCACGCTCGACAAACTCGACGCGCTGCAGCCGAAGCTCGTGGCGCTCATACCTGCCCAGATCCAGAGCCAGGAGATCAACCGCCAATTGGCGCTGGCGAACTACGCCACCCAGTCCGGAATTTTCAGCCAGACGGCGGACGCGATCGAAAACGCGACGGCGCTGGGACGCGCCTTCGACGCCGCAAAAAACGATGACAGCTTCTACCTGCCTCCCGAGGTCTTCAACAACCCCGATTTCAAGCGCGGGCTGAAACTGTTCCTCTCGCCCGACGGCAAAGCGGCGCGCATGATCGTCACCCATGAAGGCGATCCCGCTACGCCCCAGGGCATCTCACACATCGATCCGATCGCCAAGGCCGCGCACGAGGCGCTCAAGGGCACGCCGGACGCCGACGCCCGCATCTACATCGGCGGCACGGCGGCGACCTACAAGGACATCCAGGACGGCGCCTTCTACGACCTCCTCATCGTGGGACTCGCCGCCCTGAGCCTCATCCTGCTGATCATGATGATCATCACCAGAAGCCTGATCGCCGCGCTCGTCATCGTCGGCACGGTGGCCCTTTCGCTGGGCGCCTCTTTCGGGCTGTCCGTGCTGGTGTGGCAGTACATGTTCGGCATCCAGCTGTATTGGGTCGTTCTCGCGCTGGCCGTCATCCTGCTCCTGGCGGTGGGGTCCGACTACAACCTGCTGCTGATCTCGCGCTTCAAGGAGGAGGTCGGCGCCGGGTTGAAGACCGGGATCATTCGCGCGATGGCCGGCTCCGGCTCGGTGGTCACCTCCGCCGGGCTCGTTTTCGCGTTCACCATGTGCGCGTTCATTTTCAGCGGTTTCCAGGTACTCGGTCAGATCGGGACCACCATCGGACTAGGTTTGCTGTTCGACACGCTGATCGTGCGCTCGTTCATGACACCTTCTGTCGCAACGCTTCTCGGGCGCTGGTTCTGGTGGCCGCAACGGGTGCGCCCGCGACCGGCCAGCACGATGCTTCGCCCGTACGGGACCCGCGCGGCGGTCCGTCAACTGCTCCTGTGGGAAGACGACGACACGACGGTGATGCCCAAGTCGCCCGCCACGCCTCGCTAGAACGGGCCTTCAGCCGTAGCGCTCGACGAACAGCTTGAGCGACTTCTGCACGTCCCCCTTGACGGCCCGCGCCGCCGCAGCACCCACCGGGCCGAACAACGGGCGCCCGCCGAGTTCGAGACGCAGGCCGAGGGCGGACCCCCCTTCGGTGGCCCGCACGGTGAGTGTGACGGCGTATTTCGCTCCGCCCATGCCGGATCCGGAGAGGGCGAGCTGACGCGGCGGGTCCCACGTGGTCACCGTCCACGTCACCCGGTTGCGGAAGCCCTTGGCGCGCGCCACACCCACCACCTGGACGCCTTCGGTCAGCTCCCCGGGCAGCTCGCTGCGCCACCCCTCGTGAATGACGAGCCAGTCGCCCAGGTCCGACAGGTCCGAAACGCGGTCCCACATCTCCTGCGGACTCATCGGGACGTCGGCGGTCACGTCAACGGCAGCCACGGCCCGAGCCTAACCCGCGGCG
>JARLGR010000236.1 GCA_031292665.1 Mycobacterium sp.
CCCTGGTTGCCGGCGTCCTGGGGCAGCGCGCCGCCGGTGATGACCAGCGCGGCATTCGCCGCGCCGATGTGGTCGGTCGGCTGGTAGGTGATGAAGCCGGTGTCGCGCAGCGCGGCCAGCACGGTCTCCCGCTGCGTCTCTGAAACTTCTGGGACGGGCGGGACCGCCGGGTTGACGTTGATCATCAACGCGATGCCCATCAGGTCGCCGGCCTGCGAACCCTGGTCGACGAACTTGGTGCTCAGCTGCTGACCGGCGGGCAGGATCGACGAGTTCACCACGGTCTGCAGTTTCTCGGCGGAGTTGGCGTCGACGAACTCCTGCGTCAGCGAGACCGTTCCGGTGATGGTGCCGCCTGCCTGGCCGATGAATTTCGACACCGCGGCGACGTCGTCGTCTTTTGCGTCCGGGGTGCGGAACACGACCACCGACTTGCCGGCGAGCGCGTCGTGCACGATCCGGCCGACCAGTTGATTGTCGAAATTGTTTGCCGCGGTGATTTTTTGGTTCAGCGCGTTCTTCTGGTCGTTGAGCCCGCTGATCTGCGAGTACAGGTCCCGCTTCTCGTCACGCAGGCTGGACAGCAGGGTGTCGGACAGAAAGCCGGAACCCAGCACGACTCCCACGGCCAACGCCAGGAAGACGGCGGCCAGCGAAATAGCGTGTTGGCGTAACGAGATCATGAAAGGGCACGTCCTCAATGAATCTGAAAAAGCTACGTGAGCAGGTGCTGCACCCACCGGGAGAAGCGGTTCCAGTACTCGACGATCCAGTGCAGCACCGTGGCGTCGGTGCGGGAGACCCACAGGGCGACGATGACGGCGATCAGCATGGTCAGCGCCAGCAGCGCAATGGCACCGCCCGAGATGTGGTTGCGGTACAACGTGGCGACGGCCTGGGCGTCCACCACCTTCTCCCCGACCCGCAGCCTGGTCAGGAAGGTCGAAGGGTTGCTCTGTGTACGCGTCCGGTCGAAGAACGTCTCGATGTTGGCGGTGTGGCCGGCCGTCACGAGCAGCGCGGCGCCGTGGTGATCGGCCAACAGCAGCGCCAGGTCCATCGCCGAGCCCGCGGCCGGGAACGTCATCGCCCCGACGCCGAGGTCCTGGATCCGTTCCAGGCCGGGCGCGTGGCCGTCGGCGTCCGCGGGCAGCACGACGTGGGCACCACACTTGAGAGCGTCGGTGCTGATGTGGTCGGGGTCGCCGACGATGATCTGCGGGCGGTAACCCGCCTTGCGCAACACGTCGGCGCCGCTGCCCACGCCGATGAGCACCGGCTGGTATTCCTTGATGAACGGCTTGAGGGAACGCACATCGTCGGCGGCGCTGAACTCGTCGCCAACCAGCACCACGTGGCGGCGGCGCAGGTCGATATCGATGTCGGGAATGCCGATGCCGTCGATCAGCAGCGGGCTTTCACTCTTGATGAACTCGATCGTGTTGCCGGCGAACGCCTCGAGGTGGGCGGCAAGCCCGCTCTTGGCCTCCCGCATCAGGTCGGCGATGTCATGGTCGGTGCGCTCGGTGCCGCGGACGAGACGGCGATCGCCGGCGTACACCCCGCCTTCGTACAGCCGGACCTTGGAGCCGTCCTTGACCTTCTTGAAGATCTCGGGTCCGGCCTCGTCGATCAGCGTGACCCCGTTGTTGACCAGCACCTCCGGACCCATGTTGGGATAGCGCCCCGACACGGACGGCGATGCGTTGACGACGGCGGCGATGTCGGCTTCCACCAACGCGTCCGCGGTGATGCGATCAAGGTCCAGGACGTCGAGCACCACGATGTCGCCGGGGCACACCCTGCGCAGCAATCGGTCGATATTCCGGTCAACCCGGGCGGTGCCGACGAGGCCCGGCCGGGACGTGTTACGGGAAAGCAGACCAGACATCTTCATGGGCCTCGATTCTGTCGGGGAGGCGCCGTCAAGGTGGGGAGGCGCGCCGTAACACCAGCCTCATAAGTTATCTACTGCCTCAGGAGTCACAGGCCGGTTAAGGGTTGGCATCGACTTCGCGGCGCGAGGGCGCGCAGATGTACGGGTTTTGCGGCGTGTCGTCTTACAAACACGCGCGCTCGCCCGGTTTGGGCGTTGGTTAGATCTGGTCCTTCTGGGCCGCGTCGAGGAGTTCGCGGGCGTGCGCGCGGCCGCTGTCGGATTCGCCCAGCCCGGCCAGCATCCTGGCCAGTTCGGCGACCCGCTGGTCGCCGGTCACCGGTCGCACCCCGCTGGCGCCCTTGTCGCTGTGCACCACCAGATGCACGTCGGCATAGGCGGCGACCTGGGGCAGATGCGTGACCACGATGACCTGATGCGTGCGGGCCAGCCGGCCCAGCCGCCGCCCGATCTGCACCGCGGCGCGGCCGCCGACGCCGGCGTCCACCTCGTCGAACACCATCGTGGTCCCGGCGGCGGAGGAGGCGAGCACCACCTCCAGCGCCAGCATCACTCGGGACAACTCGCCGCCGGACGCGCTCTTGGCCAGCGGCAACACGGTCATGCCGCGGTGCGCCGCGAAACCGAACTCGACCTGGTCGACACCGTCTGCCCCGGCGCGGGCCAGCTCCCCGGAGGAAAGCGTCAGCGCGGCGGGGTCATCCCCGGCGAGATCGGTGGTCACGTCGATGGTGAACTCCGCATCGGTCATCGCCAGGGTCGAGAGCTCCGCGGTGACCTCTGTGGCCAGCCGCTTGGCGGCCTTGCGTCGCGCCTTGCTGAGATCGACTGCAGCGTCGGCCAATCCGCGTGCCAGCTCGTCGGCGCGATGCGCCAGCGCTGCCAACCCTTCTTCCGAGACGTCGAGCTGGGCCAGCCGTTCCCGGGATTGCGCGGCCCACGCGAGCACCCCGTCGATGTCCGCGGCGTACTTGCGGGTCAGCGTCCGCAGTTCAGCTTGCCGGGCCAGCTTGGACTCCAGCGCGCTGGAGTCGACCGGGAGCTCGTCCAAGAAGCCGCCGAGCTCCCGCGCCACCTCGGCGACCACCGTCAGCGCCTCGTCGAGCTGCGCGGCGAGGGCTCGCAGCGCGACGTCGTCGGTGGATTCCAGTGCGGCCCTGGCCCGCCCGAGGCTGTCCGTGGCGCCGATGCCGGACCCGTCCGAGTCGTCGGCGGACAACGCGTCACGTGCGCCGGCCGCGGCCTCGCGCAGGGTGTCGAGTTCCGAGAGGCGCACGATGTCGGCCACCAGCGCGTCGTCTTCCCCGGGCTGCGGGTCGACGGTGTCGATCTCATTGAGTGCGAACTTCAGTCGGTCGGTCTCCTGGGCGAGTTCGCGGGCGCGGTTGCGGCGGTCGATCAGGTCACGCCGAGCCGAAAGCCAGGCGTCACGCAGTTTCCGGTAGCGCTCGAGGCTGGCACCGGTGCCGGCGAATCGGTCCAGCGCGCCTCGCTGCTCCTCGGGTCGCATCAGCCGCAACTGGTCATTTTGCCCGTGCAGGGTGAGCAGCTCGGTGGTGAAGCCGCTCAGCGACTTGGCCGGCACGCTGCGACCGCCCAGGTAGGCGCGGGAAGGTCCGTCGCGGCTGACCGTCCGCAGCGCGATCACACTGCCGTCCTCATCCCGCTCCGCCCCGGACGCATCCAGCAACTCATCGAGGTGCGCGGCGTCGTCAAGATCGGTTGTGGTGAAACGACCTTCGACGACCGCGCGCTCGGCTCCGGACCGGACCCGGGTCGCGTCGGCGCGCGCACCGCCGAGCAGGTGCAGCCCGGTCACCACCATGGTCTTGCCGGTACCGGTCTCACCGGTGAGCACCGTCAGGCCCCGGCCGAACTCGGCGGTCGCAACGCTGATGGCGCCCAGCGACTCGATCCGTATTTCGTTGAGCACCAGCGTCGTTAATTCCCGCGCCAACCGGTCACGGGCAACCGGAATTTGCGCACCAAGCGGTCGGTGAACGGCGCGCTGTCCAGGCGCGCCCATTTCACCGGTGTGCCGCAACGCTTTACCTCGAGCCGCCCGCCGGCCGGTAGCAGCATTTCGCGGCGGCCGTCGCAGAACACCAGCGCGTCGTGGCCGTCTCCTTCGATCTCGATCGCGATGGTGGCGTCGGGGCTGGTCACCATGGGCCGGCCGAACAGTGCGTGAGCGTTGTTGGGCACCACCAGGATTGCTTCGAGATCCGGCCAGAGGACGGGGCCGCCCGCGGAGAACGCGTATGCGGTGGATCCGGTGGGAGTCGACACCAGCACCCCGTCGCAGCCGAATGACGATACCGGTCGCCCCTCGATTTCGACGACCACGCCGAGCACACCCAGTCGCGGACCCTTTTCCAGGCTGGCTTCGTTGAGCGCCCAGCCCTCGTGGATGAGGTGCCCGTCTTTGCTCACGATCACGTCAAGGGTCAGGCGGTCCTCCACCCGGTAGTCCCGTGCGACGACGCGCTCCAGCACGCGGTCGATGGCCTCCGCCTCGGCCTCGGCCAGAAAACCGATCCGGCCCAGATTGACGCCCAGCACCGGGATCTCGACGTTGCGGGCCAGTTCGGCCGCCCGCAGGAAGGTTCCGTCGCCGCCGAGCACCAGCACCAGTTCGCAGCCCTCTGCGGCGCGCGGGTCGGCGTCGACCACCTCGATTTCAACACCCATGGCCCGCATGTCGTCGGGAGACATGGGCAACGGTCCCCTGTCGACCGCCTCGGCGGACAGCACGCGAAGCCCGATACCGTTGTCGCCCAGCACCTTTTGCACGCGGCGCGCGGTCTCGGTGGCTTCGTCGCGGCCGGGGTGGACCACCATGAGAACGGTACGGGTCATCGCGGACCCCTGCTCACCGCGCGGTGCACCGTATCCTCCAGCTCCTCATCCGACAGCCCCCGATCCGTCTCGGCGCGCAGCCACAGAAAGTATTCGACGTTGCCCGACGGGCCCGGCAGCGGGCTGGCGGTGACGTCGATGGTGCCCCAGCCCAGCTCCCCGGCCCGGCGCGCGACGGTCAGCACCGCGCCGGCACGCAACTCGGGGTCGTGGACCACCCCGCCGGCGCCGACCTGACCCTTCCCCACCTCGAACTGTGGCTTCACCATGGGCACGATATCCGCGCTCGGGCAAGCACATCCAATCAGCGCGGGCAACACGGTGGTCAGCGAGATGAACGACAGGTCGGCCACCACGAAGTCGACCGGGCCCCCGATCGGCTCTGACGACAGGTGACGCACGTTGGTCCGCTCGACGACGACCACCCGCGGATCGCTGCGGAGCGCCCAGGCCAGCTGGCCGTACCCGACATCAGCGGCGACCACCTCGGCGGCCCCGCGGTCCAGCAGCACCTCGGTGAACCCGCCCGTCGATGCGCCGGCGTCCAGGCAGCGGCGGCCCGCGACCTCAATTCCAAAGCTGTCCAGCGCGCCGATCAGCTTGTGCGCGCCGCGCGACACCCAGCCGCGTTCGCTGCCGTCGGCGACGGTCAAGGCGGCGCTGGCGGCGACGGCGGTGCCGGGCTTGACCGCGGGCATGCCGTCAATGCGCACCTTCCCGGCTCCGATCAGTTCCGCTGCCTGCTGGCGGGACCGCGCCAGGCCGCGCCGAACGAGCTCGGCGTCAACGCGGGCACGTCGTGCCATGCGCGCACTCAGCCCTTCTCCGCCGACTCCAGCGCCTGCAGCAGCACGTCGTGCGCCTCGGAAAGGCGCCGCGCTATGTCTTCGAGCTCGGCGAGCGACGGCGACGGCCCGTCTGCCGGGTTGTCGGGGTTCCCGGGATCGGGCAGCTGGGCCAGCAGGTCGTCGATTTCAGCGCGAAGCTGATCGGGATCGATATTCATTGCGTTCTCACGCTAGTCACCCGTCAGTCGGTGTGCACAGAGACCAGCGCCGCAGCGCGTCGCGAGCCCGGTCGTCGGCGGCCGCGATGCGCAACGCCGACCCGTCTGAGCCGGCACCCCATACCGAGCTGGCAACCGCGCGGACGATGGACAACCCGTCCCCGTCGTCCGTGCCGTTGCCGCTGACCGTGATGGCCTCCGCGCCAACCTCGACGTGCCAGCCCGGCTGCGGACCAACCGCAAGCAGTTCGCCGTCGCTGTGCAATGCGCGCAGGTCCAGGCCGATGTAGGTGGGCCGGTGGGCGGGTCTGGCATAGACCGCGTCCAGCGCGGTGTTGACCCCGGTGAGCACCATCAGGCTGGGCAACTTCGCGGCGTTGGCGCCCTCGATGTCGGTGTCGAGCCTGTCGCCGATCACCAGGGGCGCCCGGAAGTCGCCCCGGGACACGGCATCGGTCAGCAGGAGCGGAGCCGGCTTCCCCGCGACCCGGGGTTCGGCGCCCGTCGCCGTCCGCAGTGCCGCCACCATGGAGCCGTTGCCGGGCAGCAGGCCACGCTCGGTCGGCAGTGTGGGGTCGACGTTGGCCGCGACCCACAGCGCGCCGGCCCGGATGGCCAGCGCGGCCTCGGCGAGCTCCGGCCAGCCGATCGTCGTGGAAAGCCCCTGCACGACGGCGACGGGGTCGTCGTCGTACCGGCGCACCGGACGCAGCCCGACGGCGGCGACCTCGTTGGCCAGCGCCTCGGTGCCCACGATCAGCACCGGCGAATCCGTCGGCAGCAGGCTCGCCAGCAGGTGGGCCGCGCTCTGGGCGCTGGTGACGACGTCGTCGCCGGTGGCGGTGAAACCGAGGTCGCGCAGATGCGCCGCCACCTCCTCGGCGCTGCGGGAGGCGTTGTTGGTGACATACAGCTTGCGGGTGCGCACCTCGTCCAGCGTCTGCACCGCGCCCGTCGTCGGCCGCGCGCCGCGAAACACCGTCCCGTCCAGGTCGATCAGCAGGCAGTCGTATTCCTGGGCAAGGCTTGTCATGTCAGCCCAACTCGTCGAGCCGGTCCTCGGCGTCGGTGACGCCTTCGACATCGGCGGCGGCCGAGTGTAAAAACCATTGCAGCGCTTCGTCTTTGCGGCCGAGCGCCAGCAGCGTGTCCGCGTAGGCGTAGAACAGCCGCGCCGCCGTCGCGCCCGTGCGGCTCGGGTCCAGTTGCGGCGTCGCCAGGATCGTCAGCGCCTGCTCCAGCTGCCCGAGATCCGCGCGCGCGCCGGCGGCGACGATGCGCAACTCGTCGGCGTCGTCGCCACTGAGCTCGGCCGCCTCCGGGCCGCGGGCCAGTTCGATCGCCCGCTCCGGACGGCCAAGTCCGCGTTCGCAATCGGCGATCAGCGCGAGCAAGGGCGATTTGCTGCCCATCCTGCGGGCGGCGCGAAATTCGGCCAGCCCCTGGGCCCAGTCGCCACACCGGTAGGCGGCGATTCCGACGGCTTCCCGCACCGCGGCGATCCTGCTGGACCGGGCCCGTGCCGCCCGGGCGTGAGTGAGGGCGGCTTCGGGGTTTTCGTCCAGCAACTCGCCGGCGGCGACCAGATGGCGGGCCACCGCGTCGGCCGTGGCGCGGTCCAAGGTGCTCAGGTCGCGGCGGACTTCCGGCGCCAGCTGCCGGGCCTCCACGCCGGGCGGTATCTCCGGCGCGCCCGGCGGCATTCGGTGGTCGTCGGTGGTGTGGCGCGGCTGGGCCGGGCGCGCACGACCCGCTCCCGACCACTTACCGGACGCCGGGCGCGGGCGCCGTTCACCGTTTCGCCCGCGCCTGTCATCGACCACGCTGCCGACAATACGGGCACGCCAGCCGCTGGCCGCACCAGTGGCGATCGCGAGCGCGGCGGAGCCGGGCGAAGCGGGTCGCCGCCATCAGGACCAGTGGCGATCGCGAGCGCGGCGGAGCCGGGCGAAGCGGGTCGCCGCCATCAGGACCAGTGGCGATCCCGAGCGCGGCGGTGGGGGCACCACCCGCTTGCGGGGGACCGGGCGAAGCGGGTCGCCGCCATCGGGACTAGGCCGGGAGCCGATTGGTCAGCAGGGGTGCCAGTACCTCCGGGCAATAGGTCGCGATCGCGACGATGGTGAACACGCCCGCATCCTCCGGGGACATCCCGTTGGCGCCGGCCGTCGCGGCGACGACGGCGTCGAGCGAAGCGCCGGGCGCGACGAGCATCGGGCAGACCGACTGTCCCAGCGCCATCGTGCTGTCCGGTTGCGAAAAGGGAACGCCGGCGTTGGTGAGAGCCCGCAGGAACGCGTTACCCATCAGATCGGCGTGCACGGGTGCCGCGGTCAGGCCAGCCAAACCCGCGGTCGCAGCCAGCAGCCGCAGCGAGGTCCACGTCCCGATCACCGTGACTACGGTGGTCGCCACGGGTCACGTCGACGACACGGCGGGATAAAGCTTTGCGCACTAACGCGGGGCGTCCACGCGTTCTATGCCGGCGATATTGCGTTTGCCGCGGCGCAGCACCAGCCATCGACCGTGCAGGAAGTCCGAGGGCTGCGGCGCCCATTCGTCGGTCTGGATGCGCTCGTTGTTGACCGACACGCCGCCTTCGCTGATGGTGCGCCGCGCGGCCTTCTTGCTGTCGGACAGGCCGCTGGCCACCAGGAGGTCGACGATCCCGTCCGGCCCGCCGGGCTTGAGCTCGGCGACCGACGTCTCCCTTAGCGCGGCCGCGAGCGTCGCCTCGTCCAGGCGACCCAGTTCGCCCTGGCCGAAGAGCGCGCGGCTGGCGTGCTCGACCGCCTCGGTGGCCGCCTCGCCGTGCACCAGCACGGTCAGCTCGCGGGCCAGCCGCCGCTGGGCGGCCCGTTGTTGCGGGCGCTCGGCCGTGGCTTGTTCCAGCTCGGCCAGCTCGTCGGCGGACAAGAACGTGAACCAGCGCAGGTACCGGATCACGTCCGCGTCGGCGGTGTTGACGAAGTACTGGTACCAGGCATACGGGGTCGTCATCTGCGGGTCCAGCCAGAGGCTGCCGCCGCCGGTGGATTTGCCGAACTTCGTGCCGTCGGCGGCGGTCACCAGCGGGACGGTGAGCGCATGCACCGTCGCGCCGAGCTTCTGGCGGACCAGGCGGACGCCCGCGATGATGTTGCCCCACTGGTCGGAACCGCCGATCTGCAGCGTGCAGCCGTGACTGCGGTGCAGTTCGACGTAGTCGTTGGCCTGCAACAGCATGTAGCTGAACTCGGTGTACGAGATGCCCTCCCCCTCGAGCCGCCGCCGGATAGTGTCGCGGTCCAGCATCACGTTGACCGAGAAGTGTTTCCCGATGTCGCGCAGGAACTCGACCGCCGACAGGCGGCTCGTCCACTCGAGGTTGTCGACGACGACGGCGCCGACAGAAGACTGGGCTGACTCGTCGAAATCGACGAAGCGTTCCAGCTGCCCGCGGATCCGTTCGGTCCATTCGGCGACGGTGTCCGCCTCGTTGAGGCTGCGCTCGCCGAGGTCGCGCGGGTCGCCGATCATGCCGGTGGCGCCCCCGGCGAGCACAATCGGACGATGCCCCGCGCGCTGAAACCGGCGCAGCGCCAGCAGTGGCACCAGGTGTCCGGCGTGCAGACTCGGCGCGGTGGGGTCGAAGCCGGCGTACACCGTCATCGGGCCGCGCAGCGCCTCGGCGGCCAGCGCATCGAGGTCGGTGGACTGCGCGATCAACCCGCGCCAGCCGAGCTCGTCGAGGATCATGCTCACGATCCTTCCAGAGCGCCCCCGCGCGGCGAAGGAGGACGTGTTGCGCAGTTTCGGGCGTTCTCGCCCGACAACTCGACGCCCGACGCAGGCTAGTCGCTGGCGCCCGGCGCCGGTGCCCGCGGGCTGCGGCGGTATGCCGAGACCTCAGGTCGTCCCGCGAGCCAAAGGCGCCACGGCCGGTCGGCGGCCTGGCTGACCCCAACCCGCGGGCCGCAGACCGCGGTCAGCGGCTCGTTGAGTACCAAGGTCACCGGGCTGCCGGGATCGAACAGGTCAATTCCGTTGTCTTCCATAGTGATTCCCAGAGCAGAGCACAGATTCCCCGGGCCCCGTGCCAGGGCGACGGGCCGGATAGCTTCGCCGCGCCGCGCCGCGGCGATGTCGGCGCCCTCCTCTAGCGCGGCGGCCCTCAGCAAGACCGCGGCGGCCGTGCCGTCGGGTCCGCACGAGACATTGGCGCAGACGTGGATCCCGTGACTGCGGTAGGTGTAGAGCCGGCCGGGAGGACCGAACATCACGGCGTTACGCCCACTCAGCCCGCGATAGGAGTGGGCCGCCGCATCCGGCCAGGGACCATCGGGAACCCCCCCGTAGGCCTCGACCTCCACGACGACCGCGCTGACCCCCCGTCCGACGAGCGTGGCGCCGAGCAGCCGATGCGCGGCCGCGACCGGGTCGACACGCACCTGGCCTGCGGCAGCGCCCCGGCCAAATCGAACCTCGACCACCCACCGAACCTACCGGCACCACAAACATGGCAGTATCCCGGTGGCTGGGGGGCTGGCACTGAGGGTTAGGAGGAGCCCCAACAATGCATGCAATCGACCCTGCCGCTACCGCATGGCTGCTGGCCAGTACCGCGCTGGTCCTCCTGATGACTCCGGGGCTGGCGATCTTCTACGGCGGCATGGTCCGCACCACCGGGGTGCTCAACATGATCATGATGAGCTTCATCTCCATCCCGCTGGTTACGATGGCGTGGCTGTTGGCCGGCTACTCGCTCGCGTTCTCTGAGGACGGGGCGGGCGGGTTCATCGGAAACCTGCGACATGTCGGGATGCTCGGCATCACCCCCGACACCGTCCACGGCGCGGTTCCCGAACTGCTCTATGCCACCTTCCAGTTGACCTTCGCGATCATCACGGCCGCGCTGGTCAGCGGCGCGATCGCCGACCGCGCCAAGTTCGTAGCGTGGATGGTCTTCGTACCGGTATGGGCGATCGTCGTGTATTCGGTTGTCGCGCACTGGGTGTGGGGACCCAACGGGTGGCTGAACAAGCTCGGCGTCCTCGACTATGCGGGCGGCCTCGTCGTCGAAATCGTCTCGGGGTCCTCTGCCCTGGCCCTGGCGCTGGTGCTCGGGCCCCGCATCGGCTTCAAGAAGGACGCCATGCGGCCGCACAACCTGCCGTTCGTCTTGCTCGGTGTCGGGCTGCTGTGGTTCGGCTGGTTCGGATTCAACGCCGGTTCCGCATTGGCCGCCAACGGAACTGCGGCGGCCATCTTCCTCAACACGCTCGTCGCCGGCTGCCTCGGCATGCTCGGCTGGCTCTCAGTCGAACAGGTCCGTGACGGCAGGCCCACGACGTTCGGCGCGGCATCCGGTGTGGTCGCCGGCCTCGTCGCCATCACCCCGTCGTGCGGAACGGTCAACACGCTTGGCGCAGCCGTCGTCGGCCTTGCGGCGGGTGTCGTGTGCTCGTTCGCGGTGGCCGCGAAATTCCGGTTCAACTACGACGATTCGCTCGATGTGGTCGGCGTGCACTTTGTCGGCGGGGTTGTCGGCGTGACCCTGATCGGACTGCTTGCCACGGCGGTCATGACGTCGGGCCCCGCAGGGCCTCTTTTTCGGGGGCGGTTTCACCCAGTTGGGTAAACAGGCGCTGGCGATCGTCGTAGTCACGCTCTATGCGTTCACGATGTCTTTCGTGCTCGCGAAGTTGATCGATCGGGTGATCGGGTTCCGGCTCAGCACCGAAGACGAGAACACCGGTGTCGACCTCACCCAGCACGCCGAAACCGCGCACGCCGAAGGCGTGCACGGACACGTGCCGTCGCGCTGATCGCCGTCTTGACAACCCCCGATCGACGGCGGATATTCATCACATGATGAGTTCATCGAGTGATGAATTACTTCGCGACGGCGCGGAGCCGGCCGTCACCATCGAGGACCTGCGCGTGATCCGCGGCAAATCGCCCGCGGTGCAGGACATTTCCGTTCGGATCGCCCGGGGCACCATCACCGGCCTGCTTGGCCCGTCGGGATCCGGCAAGACCACGTTGATGCGTTGCATCGTCGGGACCCAGATCGTCGCCGGGGGCGCTGTGACGGTGCTCGGCCACCCGGCCGGGTCGGCGACGCTGCGACGACGAGTCGGCTACATGCCCCAGGACGCGACCATCTACAACGACTTGAAGGTCATCGACAACATTCGCTACTTCGCCTCGCTGTACGGCGTGGACGGGCACGCCGCCGAGCAGGCCGTCGAGGCGGTTGACCTGCAGGACCAGCGCAGCGCCTACTGCGCCAACCTGTCGGGCGGGCAGCGCGCCCGCGTGTCCCTGGCCTGCGCGCTGGTCGGCCGCCCCGACCTGCTCGTCCTCGACGAACCGACCATCGGGCTCGATCCCGTGCTGCGCTTCGACCTGTGGGAGAAGTTCACCGCGCTCGCAGCGGCCGGGACCACGCTGCTGGTGTCCAGCCACGTGATGGACGAGGCCGACCGCTGCGCCGATCTACTGCTGATGCGCGACGGGCGACTGCTCGCCCACACCACGCCCAGCCGACTACGAGAGGACACCGGATGCACGTCACTGGAGGAAGCGTTCCTGTCCATCATCCGGCGCACCACCATGCCCGCCGCCGGCTGACGCTGCAGGGGTACGTGGCCACGACGGTCCGGATCCTGCGCCAGCTAGCCGCCGACCGCCGCAGCGTCGCGTTGATCCTGCTGGTGCCGGTCGTGGTCATCACGCTGGTGTACTTCATGTTCGAAGACGCCCCGCACCGCCCCGGCACGGCGACGCCGTTCAACACCGCCTGCCTGATCCTGGTGGGCCTCTTCCCGTTTTTTCTGATGTTCGTGCTGACGTCGATCACGATGCAGCGCGAACGCGCCTCGGGAACCCTGGAGCGCATCCTGGCCACTCCGCTGCGCCGGTTCGACCTGTTGGGCGCCTATGGGACCGCGTTCTCTTTGGCGGCGGCGGTCCAGGCCAGCCTGCTGTGCGTGGTGTCGTTCTGGCTCCTCCACTTCAAGACTGCCGGGAGCCCGGCGTGGGTTTTCCTGGTGGCGATCGTCAACGCCGTCCTGGGTGTCGCGCTCGGCCTGTTGTTCAGCGCCTTCGCCCGCACCGAGTTTCAGGCCCTGCAGTTCATCCCGCTAGTGATCGTGCCGCAACTGCTGCTGGCCGGCATCCTCGTCCCTCGCGTACTGATGCCGCACTGGCTGCAGTGGATCAGCAACGCCCTGCCGGCCAGCTATGCGCTGGAGGCCCTGCAGCAGGTGGGGGCGCATTCGGAAATGACCGGCGTCGGGGTGCGCGACATCATCGCCGTGCTGGGCTTCTCGCTGGCGGCGCTGTGCCTGGCGGCGGCAACGCTGCGGCGACGGACCTCGTGACCGCGACCAAACGCAGGCGGCCCGGGCGACCGGCCGGGATCTCCGATACCCGGGACCGCATCCTGACCAGTGCTCGAGAGCTATTCGCCCGCAACGGGATTGCCAACACATCCATCCGTGCGGTGGCCGCGGCGGCCGGTGTCGATTCGGCGTTGGTGCACCACTACTTCGGCACCAAGGAGCGGCTGTTCGCCGCGGCCGTGCGCATTCCCATCGACCCGATGGACGTCATCGTCCCGCTGCGGGAGGCGCCCGTCGAGGAACTCGGGCACCGGCTGCCGTCAATGTTATTGCCGCTCTGGGACTCCGAGCTGGGTGCGGGGTTCATCGCCACGCTGCGGTCACTGTTGGCGGGGTCCGAGGTCAACCTGTTCCGGTCGTTCATCCAGGACGTGATCGCGGTGGAAATCGGCCCGCGCGTGGACCACCCCCCGGGCAGCGGCATCGTCCGCATCCAGTTCGTGGCCTCGCAACTGGTGGGCGTGGTGATGGCCCGCTACATCCTGCGATTGGAGCCGTTCGCCTCGCTGCCGCCCGAGCGGATCGCCGCGACCATCGCGCCGAATCTGCAGCGCTACCTCACTGGGGATCTGCCGGACGGCCTCGCGCCATGAGCCGGGCGTGCTCGTCCTCGTCGACGTCGCGGGCCTCCTCGATCAGCAGCACCGGAATGCCGTCCTCGATGCGGTAGGCGCGCCGCAGCCGCGGGTTGTACAACTCGTTGTCCACCAGCACCAGCGGTCCCCGGTCGGCCGGGCACACCAGGATGCCGAGCAGTGACTCGTCAACCATCAGCTCGCCCGCTCAGCTGGGAGCGCACCCCGGGCGTTAACCGATGGAACTCGCTGCTGTCCGCGTCGAAATACCAGGCCTGGCGTCCCGCCTTCGGGATCCCGGCCGCGCGCAGGGCGCTGACGGTAGGACGGTAGGTGGCACTCAGGATCAGTTCCGGGCACACATGCACGATATCCGGACCCAGCCCGACGGGGATCTTGGCGACGGCTTCGGTCAGGTCGGCCGCGGTGATGGTGGCACCCGGCATCAGCGTCACCGCCGATACCGCCGCCTGCCGGTCACCCACCGGCACGTTGTAGGTCACCGCCAGGTCGACGCCGTTGATACAGCCCAACGCGTCGGTGACCGGCTCGGTATAGACCAGCCCGCGGGCGGTGCGGATCACCGCGCCGCGCCTGCCCATCAGCCAGTAGTCCCCGTCGTCGTCGCGGCGGAACAGGTATTCGGTCGATATCCAGGTGTCGCCCGGGGCGAAGACGCCCCGTTTGACCGACGCGGTCGGGTCGATGGGGCCGTTGGACGCGGCAAGCAGCACCCCGACCTGGTTGGGGTCGGTGACCTGCACGAAGCCGCGGTCGTTCTCCAGGATCCGGTCCAGCTCGGGGTCGTAGGCGCCCAGTTCGATGCGACCGGCGCCCGGCAGCGGCCGGCCCTTGCTGCCGATCTTGGCGCCCGACACGTTGGCCAGTACTGCGTGCCCGTCGGCGGTGGCGAAGAATTCGACGACACGAGCCGGCGTGAAGGCGTCGATGACCCGCGCCCACAGTCCGGTCGGCATACCCGAGCCGATGAACAGGCGCACCGGGTGATTGCCGTGCAGCACGAACGCGGGATCGTCGACGATCTCGCGGAGCATGGCCCAGGTGTAGGACACCACGGTGACGCCGTACTGCCTGACCTCCCGGACGAACCGCTCCGGGTCGAGGCCACGGGACAGGGCGATGCGGGCACCGCCGACCACCGAGCCGCCCAGGCTGACCAAGAGCGCCGACTCGTGGTGCAGCGAAGTCAGGCAGTACACGGTGTCTCGCCGGTCGAGGGCAGCCGTCGACGCGGTCCCGAAGGCCGACACCGCCCACCGGTAGTTGGTGATCTGCTTGGCCACCAGCTCGCCGCCAGCCGTCGTGAAGACAATGAACGCCAGATCCCGGGCCAGGCCGGGGTTCGGCCGGTACCACGCCGGCAGCTCGACCGCATCCGGGTCGATCTGCTCCATGTCGATGACGTCGGTGTCCCGGGGCAGGTGCAGGTTGCGCGACTCGCCGCCGCCCAGGACCAGGATCTGCCCGGGCAGGTCTCGCGCCGCGTCGAGATTGGTGGGGTCGGTCAGGATCTCGCTTACTCCCCCGAGCCGGACCGCCTCGGTCAGGTCCGTGTCCGGCTTCATCACCACGGCGACAGCACCCAGCCGCGACAGCGCGGCGATGGCGACCAGCGCGCTGGGCCGGGTCTCCATCAAGACGCCGACCTGGTCGCCCTGCCGCACTCCGACTTCGATCAGGCCACGTACGACGTTGTCGATGCGCCGGTTGACGGCCTCGTAGGTGTGCACCCGCCCGTCGAACAACAGGAACTCGCCCTGCGGGGCGTCGCGTGCCTGCTCCTCGATGATGCGGCCCAGCGAGATGCGGGTGTGGTCGTTGATCTGGCCCAGCCGAACCAGCCGCGGCAGCGTGCGGGCCGTCTCCACGGCCAGGGTGCGCATGGATTTGTTGGCCGCGACGACCGCGTCGGCCGTGCCGCGCACCAGTCCCAGCGCCGCGCCGGAGACCTCGCCGATTCCGTGCGCCAGCCGGGAGCTGAACGCGACGCCGCTGTCGGTGTGCTCGTCGGGTTGATCGGCCATGAGGTCGATCCCGCTGGGCTTGTCGCCGCCGGTGGAGAGCCATTTCACCCATTCGGCGACGGTGGGCCAGCTGTGCTGCGCGGCCTTGGACCCGACGACCAAACCGAAGTGGCCTGTCCGGATGATGGATTCGTACACCTCGGCGTTCGGCGCCGCGCGCCGGATGCCGCGCACCGACGCGGGCTGGCCGATGTCGTCCACCGCGCCGACGAAGGCCAGCACCGGGCAGGTGATGTCGGTGAGCGTGACCAACTGCCCGTTGATCGCGAAACCACCGGTCATCATGCGGTTGTGCGCGATGAACTGCTTGAGGAGCTCGGAAACCGCCGGGCCCGACCAGGCGATCCAGCCTTCGCGCTCGAGGAACCTGCGCTGCTGCTCCCGGGGCAGGAGCGCCTCCCGGTCGTGCAGCTGGCGCACGAAGTCCACCCGGGCCTTCGCGGTCTTGAGCGGGTCCAGCATCTGAAAACCGGTGCGCGCCAACCAGCTGGGGATGTCCAACCAGTTGAACACGTGATCGGCCATGAAACCGGCCGCGGCGGCGCCGATGTTCGCGGGGATTCCCATGGGCAGCGCGGCCAGGGTGTCCACCGGGGAGCCGAACGTCACGATGCTGGCGATGTTCTTCGAACGGCGGTATGCCGCGGTCTGGTAGCAGAACATCCCGCCCTGCGAATAGCCGACGAGGTGCACGTCTTCGCCGGTGGCCTTCTTAACCGTGTCGATGGCCTGGCTGAGCGCGACGATGTGGTCGGCCAGGTTGCGGCGCATGCCGCCCTCGACCTTGTCGGGCGAGCCGAAGTCGATGACCCACGGGTCCAGCCCGTCGCCGTGCAGGATGCCAACGGCGCCTTCCTCGCGGGTGACATCCCACATGTCCGCCGACATCATCATCGGGTGGACCATCAACGCGGGGGGACCCACCCGCGGTTGTCCGGGCCGGCTGCCCGGCGGGAAATACCGTCGGAGCTTGTACATCGGCACGCTCTCGACGATCTGGGCCGGCGACGGGACGCTGCCGGTTTCCAGGCCCCCCAGCCGCAAGACCTCCAGCCCGTTCTGTGCCGTAGCGATCAGACGTTCGACCGGTCGTGTGACCACCGCAAAATTGAGATCCACCGCTGCTCCCTGACTCGTGACAGCTTGGTCATCATGGCACATCGGGGTGTGCGGGGGTTCTGGCCAGGCTGTTTGCGCGCGCGGGCCCTAGAACGGCGGAGGTTCGTCGTCCTCGGGTGGGGCCGGGCCGGTCTGTGGGAGGTGGGTGGCCAATCGCGCTTCGCGGTTATGCCGTTTTTCCGTGGCGACGCGGTGGGCGCGGTTCTGGGCGCGGGTCCTGGTGCGTAACGGCATCATCGCGGTGCGCTCACCACAGCGCTCCGCGCCGGTGGGCGCGGGTGGGGGGATGTCGCCGGTGGGCGCGCACAGGCTCGGAAACAGCAGCGCGCTGCCCGGGGTGGTGACGGCGGTGTCCCCGTCGGGCAGTCGCCAGATGACCGTGCCGTCGGGCAACTGTTCGTCGCGCCAGCCCCAGAACGTTTTCAGCAAATGATGAAGGCGGCATAGGCATTTCAGGTTCGACGGGTGCGTGGCACCGCCCCGCGCATAGGGGATCGTATGGTCCAAATCGCACGCGCTGGCCGGGCGGTCACACCCCGGCGCACGACACGTCAGGTCCCGGCAGCGCACGAACTCGGCGAGCTTGGTCGAGGGCGTGTAGTGCGGTTCGGCGCTGTCTGCCGGAAGCCTCAGCGGCACCAATCGGGCCGACGCGGCCAGCTCAGCGATCACCCCGGCCGGGACCAGACCCTCGGCCCCCAGCAGGACCCCCGGGACGCTCCCGGCGCCCTCGACCGTGGCCTGCTCGGCCACCAGATGGATGACCACGTTGCTCGCCGCCGGTGCGGCCGTCGGGCATTGCGCCGATCCGCAACGGCACACCAGCCGTTGGGCCCTTGCGGCCAGCGCCCCCAACGCATCGGCGCGCCGCTGCCGGCGGGTGCGCGGATCACCCGCACACACACCGCCCGCCAACTCCTCGAGCCTACGATCCAGCGCCCGCCCCTCGGGAGCCATCACCATGCCATCCACCCACGCCATGCCCTTCTCGTCGGCCACGACATCCACATAGCGATCGCTCGCCGCCGTCGCGGCGCGGCGCACCGCATCGGCGTCGACGGCGGCCACCACCTGATCCACCGCCGCGGCCAGCCCACCACGCGTCAGCGACGGACACCGCGACAGCCGCACCGCCAGGGCCGTGTCCACCCTCGCCAACACGTCGGCGTCGGTGATCAAATCGGTGCGAAACACGATCGTCTGAAACGCCCGATAGTCGATATCGCCGGCCGCAAACGCCTTACCGACCCGGGGCAACCGGTCACGCATCGCCAACGCGTACCGCAAATAGCTATGCCCCATCGCCACACTGCAGTGCAGCGCCGCGGCCACCTGGGCGGCTACCGCCTCCCACGCGTCGGCGGTCCACTCCGCCCGCTCCCCAGAATCGCGGCAGCG
>JARLGR010000237.1 GCA_031292665.1 Mycobacterium sp.
GGGGCGGCTCTAGAGTCCAGCGCGGCCAGCTCAAACCCCACAGACTGACGCTTCGGACAAGTCACTTCCCGGACCTACCAGCAGCCACCATACAACTGAACGACACAACACCTCTTGACACAGAGAGGCGCCGTCTAGTCGCCGGTCGCGGCGCTCCAGTCGATCGCGAGCTCGCGATGTTCGATCAGGTCGCGCACACCCGTGGGCCCGAGCCGCTTACGGAACGCCTGCACCGTGTAGCCGATCACGATCGCCTCGGTGCGCGCACGCACCGTTGCCGAACGTGGCAGGCCGAACAGCGGGCCGATCTCGCCGAAGTAGTCGCCCGCTGTGGCGACCTTCAGTAACTCCTCACCGCCGCCGGTCAATTCGCGCACGATCTCAAGCTCGCCTTCGGTGACGACGTAGATGAGATCTCCTATCGTGCCCTGCTCGAACACCACCGAGTCCGGCGCAAGCCGCACGGTTTCGGGTGTCCGGTTTGTCGACGCGAACTGCGGCACCAGCTCCACGACGCGGTCGGCGAGCGGCAGCATTCGGGTGTCGTGGGTGGCGACCACCACCACCCGATCGCCCGTCGCGAGTTCGCGGATTAGTCGTAACACTTCCTCGACTTGGATGAAGTCGAGGTGCGCGGTCGGTTCGTCGGCCAGGATCAGCGGCGGGTCGAGCGCGACCGCCCGCGCGACCGCGACCCGTTGTTGCTGTCCGCCGCTTAGGTCGCCCGGCCGGTGCGTCATGCGGTCTTGCAAACCGACGCGCGTCAGCAGCTCCTCGGCCCGGCGGCGCGCGGCGCCGCGGGACATTCGGGCCGCACGCATCGGCACCATCACGTTCTCGATCGCGTTCAGGCTGGGCACCAGGTTGAACGCCTGGAACACGATGCCGACGGTGCGGCGCCGGTGCAGCGACAGCGCGCGGGCGTCCAGCGCGGTGATGTCGACGTCGCCGAACGTGATCCGGCCAGAGGTCGGGCTCAGGATGCCGCCGAGGCACGACAACAACGTCGTCTTCCCGCAGCCGCTCGGTCCGAGCAGAATCGCAAGTGAGCCCGCGCTCACCTCGAGGTTCAGGTGGTCGATCGGACGGACCGCGTACCCACCGCTGGAGTACTCGACCACGAGATCCTGAATGCGCAAATTACCCACCGGTCACGGGCCTCCGAACGCCAGCGCTGGATCGACCGTCACCGCGCGCCGCAATCCTGCGGCGCTCGCCAGCAGCCCGATCACGATCGCGATGACGGGAAGCGACAGGAAGGCCGACACCGGCACCACCACGCGCATCGGGAACAGCGGTGCGAGCGCGACCGAGAGCAGCGCACCCACGACCGCCGCGACGATCGCGACGAGGATCGCCTGCAACGCCAGGCCGCCGAGCACCGAACGCGTCGATACGCCGACCGCCTTGAACACCGCGAAGTCACGCGTACGCTCCAGCGCAGACAGGTAGATCACCGAGCCAACGATCAACGCGGCGACGATCCACAGCAGCAACGCCAAGATCGTGATCGCCCCGTACGCCGGCTTCATCGGTCGCAACAGGTCATCGACTGCGCCGTGCCGGTCGACGGCCCGATAGCCATCGGGGATATGGGCTGGCGTTCCGCGCAGACCGATCGACGAGATCAGCGGCTGTCCTGAGAACACGGCCTGCTGGGCGCCCGCAACGGTAAGGAACACGTTGGGCTGTTTCGCTTGCGCGGTGGAATTGTCGACGATTCCGACGATGCGCACTGGGCGGGAACCGATCTCGAGCTGA
Source organism: Mycobacterium sp. (assembly GCA_031292665.1). Lineage (GTDB taxonomy): Bacteria > Actinomycetota > Actinomycetes > Mycobacteriales > Mycobacteriaceae > Mycobacterium. The sequence continues at coordinate 1,762 of JARLGR010000237.1, forward strand.
TCGCCCACGTGTCGGCCCAGTGTGCTCGACACCGCGATCTCGTCAGGGCCGGACGGCGCCCGGCCGTTCGATACGGGCGGCATCCCCGGACCCCCCTCCGGCGCGCCGAACAGGTTCATGTTGCGCGGCGAGCCGCCGGTTTTCCCCGTCGCGGCCGAGTACACGAGCGGGACCGCATCCGCGACGCCCGACACCCGCGAGGCCACCTGGACCTGGTCCGCGCCGAACGGTGACGAGCCCAGAAACGGCCCGCTAGCGCCCGCCCTGATGAGGAATGTGTCAACACCCAGTGAGTCGACCGTGTGCTCGGCCTCGACGCGGAATCCATTAGAGAGCCCGGTCAGGACCAGCGTTATCGCGAACACGACGCCGGTGGCCAGGGTCGCGATGATAAAGCGTCGCCGTCGCCACTGCAGGTCGCGCAACGCCGCGCTCAGCACTGGCAACTCCCCCAACCGCTCATGGCCAAGACCTTACCGACCCGCCAGGGTGAGCCACGAGAGTTCGAGATAACCTAGGCCACCGACCACGACCTCAACCCCGCCGCCTACCGCCGCCACCCGGCGGTAATAAGCCGACACCCTCCTCTGCTTCAGGACACTGCATTCCGAGACGGACTTCTGAGACGAATCCACCTCGGGAAATACCCGACAGGCGTGGGTGTCGCACGACGGTCTCATATGTGGTCTATTTCGATACGCGGCCGTCGACCTCCCCGACCGCCGTCAAGGCATCGCCTCGGCCCACGGATTGACGATCCGGCCCAATCCGTGGGTCCGAGCGTTGGCTGCGATTCGGGTCGTCAACGCCCTCGGTGGCCAGGCCATGCGGAGGCTTAGGCTTGGTTGGTGGCCTCGCTTGCCGACTCGTTATGGCACCGGAACCGGGTCCTGGCGGAGGCCGCGCTGGTGCATCCGTTCGTCCAGGGCATCACGTCGGGAGAGTTGGCCCCAGCTACGTTCGCCTACTACGTGGGACAAGACGCCGCGTTCCTCGATGCGTTCTGCCGCGCCTATGCCTTGGCTCTGGCGAAGAGCCCCGACCAAGACGGGCTGATCGCGTTTAGGGAGCTACTCGACGCCGCCGCCGAGGAGCTTCGCCTTCACCGCGGCTACGCGGACCGCTGGAACGTCGACCTTCACCAAGCGGCAGACCCCGCCACCGCGGCGTATACCAACTTCTTGTTGGCGGTCGCTGCGCTGGAGCCGGTTGGCCACATCGCGGCGGCGATGACGCCGTGCATGCGGCTGTACGCCTACCTCGGCCAGCAGCTGGCCGCCCAGACAAAACCCGACAGTCCCTATCGCGAGTGGGTGATGACCTACTCCAGCCCGCAGTTCGAGGCCCTGGCCCGACGTGTAGAGGGCCTGCTCGACCGCTACGGCGGTGATCACGACCGCCTGGCCGTCCTGTATCACCAGGCGATGGAACTCGAACTGCGGTTCTTCGACGCTGCCGACCGATGCGAGAGACCATGACTGCCGATGCGTTGATGAGCCGCCACACCTCCGCGTGGCAGGCGGCCACTGTTCACCCCTTCCTCGCGGGCGTGCGGGACGGATCGCTGCCCGAGCACTCCTTCGACCGGTGGCTGGCCCAGGACTACCTCTTCGCGCAGGCCCTGGTGCGCGCCCAGTCCCGCATCGCGGCCACGGCCCCCCTCGCCGACGTCGCCCTGCTCGCGGGCGGCGTGGTCGCTACCGTGGGGGAACTCGGCTGGTTTGAGGAGATGGCGGCGCGGCGCGGCCTGGCCCTCGACGCCCCCAGGCATCCGACGACTCGGGCCTACTGCGACTTCCTGCTGGCCGTGACCTACTCCGGCTACCCGGCCCAGATCACCGCCATCTGGGCGCTCGAACGCAGCTACCTGGAAAGCTGGGACAGCGCCCGCCCCGGTGCTCACCCCTACCGGGAGTTCGTGAACAGGTGGACCACCGACGGCTTCCGGTCCTACGTCGGCGACCTCCAGAGTTCCGTCGATCGCCAGCTCGAGGCCTCCATCGGCGAACAGGCCCGAGAAGCTGAAGACGCCTTCTTCTGGGTGACCCACTACGAGCGAGGCTTCTGGGACATGGCGATGTCAGGTTAGACCGACCGGCATCCAACTCAGTCCCGTCCGCCCGCATGCGCGAGAGCCCATCACGTGATGACCTAACCAGGCCGCCAGCAAGCCTGCGGGGATAACGGCGAGCCGCAGCACCTAGTCGTTGGTGCCGCGGTGTGCGGCCCGTTCCTGTGCCCGCTCGTCCGCTGCTTCCTGCTCCTCTGGTGTCACCACAATGGCGTCAGGGCCCGGAACCACCGTCGCCACATGGCCGGTGGCCAGCCACCGCACCACGTAGGGAGGCGAGCCGTCCGCGGAGTGCACCTCTGTAATAAGCCCCCGCTGGTCCGAGCGCTCGGTTGTCGTGCCCTTGATCACCAACCAGTCGCCTACGTTGGCTTTCATCGCCGACTCCTTCCTGCACTCCTGTTCCGATTCTGCGCGCCTCCCAGGGTCGGCGGTACCCCCGCCTGAGAGCATCTCGCCTCATAACCCCGAGGGCTCCGCCCACCCAGGTGCGATGTAACGGTGAAGCCCTGCCCGGCGCGCTGCAGCCCGGCGACCTCGCGGTGTGGGACGGTCACGTCGCGATGGTGGTCGACAACGGCATGACGATCGAACCCATGTATCAGTACGGGTGCAGAACGACCGCTGTCATGCCATTGCCTCGGCCCACTCCATGTGTGCCTCGAAGCCAAGCGTTCTCGCCCACCGTCACCTGCTTGTACTCCGCCGGTTTGCTGGCCCCGACCACTGGCGCAGCGCACTCGTGGCAGAACTTGTCGCCCGCTCGCAGTCCGGTACCGCACGACCCGCACGCCAACCCTGTTGCGGTCATGTCATCGCCACGGACATCGCGCTGTGCCCCTTGAAACTTCGGCAATCTGGCGATCGCGTGGTACGCATCCACGCAGCCGCGATCCCGCTGCCGTCCCGAGCATCGCTCACGTGAATATCGTGTCACCGCTGGTCAGCCGACGTGTGCCATATCGCCCGACGATCCGCTCCGACCGGGAGCCACACACTGCACACCAGACAACCACCATCACCGTCGCGACGCGACAGCCAATGGCGGCACTTTTGGTTTCCTCGCACCGACTGATTCAATCCCCGTATCGTGCACCACTATAACTGCAGCTCAGGGCATATATTTAGGCTCTCAGCAAAAACCTGAAGACAATATCAAGACGATTGAGGTGGGGCCGACGCCACCGAAAGGCCCACCGGATGCCCGCCCTCGGCTGCCACTGCCGCCGGTGAGAGCGCCGATATTTGGAGATTCTTCCAATACAAAGAACCGACGCCAGGCTGGGAGGATGGCTGTCGTGGGCGTAATGCGCTGCCCCGCCAATCACGCCGCCAACGACTCAGCCGAGGAAGTCGCGTTCATCCGCGAATGGGCCGCAGCTACCTCATGGGACAGCACCCGCGAAAGCCTGCTCGCCGAAGGCCACTGCCCCGCCTGCCCCGGCACCGAGCGGCTGCAGCCGGGGACGGCAATACTGGTCGGCAGGCAGCGCAGCACGGGGCGCTGCCCGTGCTGCGCGGCGGTGTGGATCACCGATGACGAGCACGGCTGGACGTGCCTCGACACCGGAAACCTGATCTGCACGCACGCAAGCTGATTACCTCGCCGATCGGCGGCCGACCAGCACTGGCCCCGGGCATGACATCAGGCGGCGCAAGGACCATCGGCCCTTATAGAACGCCGGGGTCGGAGCGCATTCTGATGCCGAGCCATTCAAGACTCGTTTCTGCATTCAACCCTAAGGACCGCGATCGTGGCAGAGAGCACCGAGAAGAAGGCTATGGCAGAACGAGCGGAGAACCTGTCCGACGAGGTGCTGCAACGGGTCGAAGCCAGACAGCGTACCGCGATCGAGGCTCTGCGCAAGTTCGTTGACCGCCTCGACGACGCGATGCCCAACCTCGGCGACGACCCGTCGGTGCGCAAGAAGGTCATCGACGCCATCGTGGACTACTACGAGCAGCTCGCCACTACGACGAACGAGTTCGCGGCCAATATGGTGCGCAGCGCGATCGGGACGCTGAACAAGCGCGCCGCACAGCCAGCTGCTAAGCGCGCCGCACAGCCAGCTGCTAAGCGCGCCGCGAAGAAAGCAGACTGATTAGTCGTTGTAGGCCGTCGTCATCGTCCGCACAGCCGCCAACCGGCCCCGCCGCACCGACCGCCATCAATAGGGGTGTAGAACTGCCGCCGTCATGGCATGGCCTCGGCCCAGTCGAAATGCCCTCAAAGCCAAGCGTTTCCGCCATCTGGCGGTAGCGATCCCGGTATTCGCGATAGCCGGCCCCGTCCCCGTGAGCCCGCTGCAGATCGGCGCGCAGCCGCAGCAGCCAGATCTCGCGTATCACCAGACCCTCTTCGGCTGGCGCGGCCGCTAACCGCTCGATTGCGGCCTCGGCTTCGATCACGTCAGTCTCGCCCCGCGGTCGAGCAGTGTCTCCACCAGAACACCCGTTGCAGCAACGTCCCCCGACAGCGGCGGTCGCACGCGGAACAGATGGTCGACGGCGGCGTGCATGAGGGGTATGGCGGCATCGCGATCTCCACGCCGAGCCCTCTCAGCGGCGAGTACACATCGCCGATCGGTAACTCGCCCAGGTTGTGTTCGCGGCGTAGGAACCATGTGACGCGCGAGACGGCGACGGGGGTGGTGGGGGGCTGGGTCGCGGCTACTGGCAGTGTGATGGGGTGGTTGGTCGCGAGACTATACGGCCAAATCCCCGGGGTGGCGGTGGTGTTGGCGCTGCTGTCTGGCGGGATACTGCTCCACGAGATGCGCCAGCACCCGTCCGCTCACTGCGTCCGCCGTGCGTGCGGTGGCCAGCATCAGTTGAGTGGCGACGGAGGTGACGACGCGATCCAGGGTGTCCGCCATCATGTCTTCCTTTAGGACGCGTTGCGTGAGCCGCGGCTACCGTTGCTGGTCGTCGAATGGCACTGGCGGCCACTGCCGTACACGCGCGACCACGACAGCAAGCTCACATGAACTCTACGAGGCTTCATTGCCCGCCCTAGTGGTGTGTCCGGGATTTAGCTGACTCTTTCAAGGGCGATGCGTCCGCGTGCGACTTTAGTGAGAATGGACTCGGCGGTCGCTGTCCACACGTAGGGCCGTGGGTCGTCGTTGTGGGAGTCGATGTATTCCTGGATTGAGGCGATCAGGTCGGGAACGGAGTGAAATACCCCGCGCCGCAACGCTTTGTCTGTCAGCTCGCGGAACCAGCGTTCCACCAGGTTCAACCACGAGGAGGACGTCGGGGTGAAATGCAGGTGGAACCGAGGATGGGTGTCGAGCCACCTGGCGACGTCGTGGTGTTTGTGGGTGGCGTAGTTGTCCACGATGAGGTGGATCGCCAGGTCCTTGGGCACCTCGCGGTCGATGGTCTTGAGGAACTTCAACCACTCCTGATGGCGGTGGCGCGGCATGCACTGCCCGATCACCATGCCGGTCAACACGTCCAGCGCAGCGAACAAAGTGGTGGTGCCGTGCCGCTTGTAATCGTGGGTCATCGTCTCCCCGCGCCCCTTGACCATCGGCAGCGACGCCTGCGTGCGGTCCAATGCCTGCACCGAGGACTTCTCGTCGGCGCATAACACGATCGCCTTTTCGGGCGGGTCCATGTACAGCCCGACCACATCGACAAGTTTCTCCTCGAAACGCGGGTCATTGGACAGTTTGAACGTCTTCACCCGATGCGGTTTGAGTCCCCGCGCGTGCCACACCAGCTGCACCGTCGACTTCGACACCCCCGCCGCCGCAGCCATCGTCCGACAGCTCCAATGGGTTTCACCCTTCGGGCGGTAGTTCTGTGTCAGATCGATGATCTCGTCGATCTTGGACTGCGGGATCGACGGTTTGCGACCACGGCCCTTGCGGACCTGACCCAACTTCGCCAAACCCTCCTCGGCGAACCGGCCCCGCCAGCTCTTCACCGACGCCGGCGACACCGACAACGACGCGGCGATCGCCGTGGTGGCCACACCATCGGCCGCCATCAGCAGCGCCTTGGCCCGCACCACCTCCCGATGCACTCCCGACTGCGACCGAGCCAACGACTCCAACACCTCACGTTGTCCTGTCGACATCTCCAACGCAGGCACGGGTGGTCTCATGACGAAATCGTACCCAACCTATAGCCAATTTATTGCAGGACACACCACTAGCAGTGTGAGGACCAGGCATGCCCTGCTGAGGGTATGGGTGTCGCGACCGCGCGCGAGCTGGGCGCGATACCACTCGACTTCACCGCTGCTTGGAC
>JARLGR010000238.1 GCA_031292665.1 Mycobacterium sp.
CTTCGCACCCCCACGGGCAGGACCCGTCGGCGCACGTCAGGGCGGGGATCGGTCACGAACACCAACCGAGAACTACGCGACCGGCATCGCCGACCTCCAATCCACGAGCTCACTCACATGCGCGACATCGCGTCGCACCCACAGGTTTTGACAATTCCTCTCTTGCGGACCTCCGCATCGGTGGCTGTCTCGGCGTTGAGTGCGATTAGGCTTGCCACGCGCTGACCTCAACCAACTCGCTGCGCGCACGTCGCTCAACCAACAGGGGCACGTAATGCCTCAGCGGTCGTCCATCGAACCGAGCATGGATGCCGCGAACGACTGTGGCGACGGTGTCCCGCGGCACCGCCGGATATGTATGCATCAGTCTCTCGATCAGCTGATCGATGATCGTCTGTTCGCTCAACTCGAGCACACCACAGGTTTGCATCCGGTTCACCTTCCGTCAACGCGGTGCAGGCGGGAACGACGACCGCCCGGCTGGTTCACTTCTTGCTGGCGGTAAGCGGAGTCCTGGCTTGTCCCGGTTTGCGGGGTTCGCTTCCGGCGGCGGGCAGTGGGACGCGACGATCTTGTGATGGGAGACTGCGAGGCAGCCCAGGCTGTGAAGTTGGTCCACGCGTTACGCCATCAACTGCACGAGATGACCACCCAGTTGGCCCGGGTGGAACGCCAGGATGTCACCCGCAGGAATGGCCGAGCGTGCGCGATGCGGTTGGAAGCAGCCGCGCTGCGCCGCGACATCCGAGAGGCACAGGTTCTCATCGATCGGCTACAGCACCGCTACCTGAGCGGCGACGAGCGCACCCAACAGCGTCCACCTGGACGACAACTTCGAAGCCAAGGTGGGGGCCCGGGAAGCCAATTAGCCTGGGCCACGCCGCCGACATCCTCGATGGGGTAAGCCGCGAAGGGCGGCAATCCTAGCCATCGCCACTGACAACGAACGGAACGGCCGGGCCAAGCTGCTCGGCCGTTCCGCGTTGGCGCAACCCACAACCTGATGGACAGCTCGGAGGGGTACCGTCCCCTCAGTGTCAGACGATGACCTGTCCTGGTTTTACGCGCTCCCGATGGATGACCAAGTTTCGCTGCTACGCGACCCGGAGCAGCCGCTGTCCCCGCGCCTTGTCGATTACCTCAACGACAAATCGGCGGCTACGACCAACACACACTGGGCCGGGACTAAGCCCACCCCCTTGAAACTGACCGAAGCATCACGGCTAAGTGCGATCTGTGAACAGTTCGACGACTGGTGGTGGGACCAGCTCGCCGTCCACGAACAGGATTACATCATGCAGCAGCGCGACGGCGACCTCGATGGAACTTACGCCGAGGCCGTGCAAGCCGCAGCCGGGGACGCGCTTGCGGGGGTGCTTGTGTGGAATGCGGAAAAGGACAGCTTCCGACTGGTTCCCATTCTCCGCGCCTACATCGAAATACAGGCGCGCTCAGCGTGGGTCTCCGCCGTGCCTTAGGCCCAGGCCAGGCCTGCCCCGCATGCCGCCAGCTTTAAAGCAGATGCAGCAGCGACGCCGGTACACAGTGGCCGACATATCCACCGTGGAAAAAAAACGCGTCGATCCGATTCAAGAGCAATTGCGCTGTCGGGCCATGCTATGCGCCTTCAGCTCCCGGTAGGCGTCCTCATGTAGTAGTACTAAGTACGAAGAATTCCTCGCCCAGGGCGTACTTGGTTTGAAACCAGAGTGGACTTTAGTTGGACTGCGGTTGGATTAGAGCGGTCACGGAGCCTGCTGGCCCACATGCTCGACTGTGGCTAACGGGCGCTGACCCGGTAGTTGTCCTGTCGGCTGGGCGGCCCGCCTCTCAATTAACCCGGTACCCGAACGGGGCGCAGTAAGGCGCGCGCACCTGGGTCAAACGACCCTATCGGGGGACGGGAGGGAGGCGGAACCTGAATGCGTGGGGCGCAAACCTGGAGCCCTTAGCCGGGTGGCTTGGTCAAGGAGGAGTGACGACCGCCAAGAAGCCCCTGATGATCAGGCAATCGCTGTTTTTCGACTACTTGCCGAAAAAGGCTTCCAACAAAGCGGCCCAGCCCCCGAAGAAAAAGGAGTTCCGAAACTGAGCACTCCGACATCAGGAACAGATCTGATCGCAGGTCGTTGCGACGAAGAATTCCGCGAGGTGGCGGACGTCTTCAGGAAGCAGATCGCCGGTACCGACGGCGGCGCCGCCGTGGCCGTCTACCACCGCGGCCGGCTTGTCGTCGATCTGTGGGGTGGGGTTCGCGGCCTGGATAGGGTTCCCTGGACACGCGACACGCTTGCCATGTGCTGGAGCACGACCAAGGGCGTCGTGGCCACCTGCGCCCATGTGCTCGCCGACCGTGGGGAGCTCGACTACGACGAACGGGTCGCCACGTATTGGCCGGAGTTCGCCCAGAACGGTAAGGGTGACGTCACTGTTCGGCAGGTGTTGAGCCACTCCGCGGGCCTACACCGCCTCGGCACCATCATCGACCACGGATCGAGGATGCTCGATTGGGAGCACATGACCGATGCGCTGGCTCGGGCGAAGCCGGCATATAAGCCGGGAACCTCGGTGGGCTACCACGCGCTGACGTTCGGTTGGCTTGTCGGCGAGCTGGTGCGGCGGATCTCCGGCACACCGATCGAGGAGTTCCTGCAGAAGGAAATCGCCGAACCGCTCGGGCTCGACGGCCTGCATATCGGCTGCCCGCCCGAGCAGCGGCACCGGATAGCGCCACTGGCACCGATGTCGCCCGCTTTGACGCGTTGGTCTAGCCCCCTCGGCAGCTTCGCGTTGAACCAGGTGTCGCGGGGTCTGCGTGTCCTGAGGTCGCCGATCAACCCGCATCGGATGATCAACGCAGCCCTCTCCCGCGGTATGGAGGACGTCATCGTGGACCCTCGACTCCAAGATGCCGCCGTGCCCGCGATGAATGGGTATTTCGATGCCGTGTCGCTCGGCGCCATGTACGCGATGCTCGCCGGCGGCGGCCAGCTGGGCGGGGTGCGCATCCTTTCCGAGGAGACGGTACGCAAGGCCTCCGAGATCCAGAACGACCAACGAGACCGGGTCGTCGTGATGACCATGCAGTGGCGCCTTGGCTACCATCGGCTGCCGATTATTAACAAACAGTTCCCCCGCGGCTATGGCCATTTCGGGTTCGGTGGCTCCGGCGCTTTTGCCGATCCCGGGCACGACCTGGCCTTGGCGATGGTGTGCAACCGTGGGCAGGGCACACCGATCGGCGATCTGCGGATTCTTCGCCTCAGTCAGGCCACAGCCCGCGCCGTCAAGTCCCTCGACTAGACGGCGCCTCTCTGTGTCAAGAGGTGTTGTGTCGTTCAGTTGTATGGTGGCTGCTGGTAGGTCCGGGAAGTGACTTGTCCGAAGCGTCAGTCTGTGGGGTTTGAGCTGGCCGCGCTGGACTCTAGAGCCGCCCC
>JARLGR010000239.1 GCA_031292665.1 Mycobacterium sp.
AGTACGCGACGCCGGTCGGCATTGCGGCCCCGTCGTCCTCCCGCTGCTGATACCACAGCGGACGGCTCAGGTAGTCGTTCAGATCGGCCGCCAGCTCGTCGAGCCTGCCAAGGAAGGTTTCGTCCAGCGCCAATTCGTCGAGCCGCGCGGGGTTCACCGCGCCGAGCAAGGCGACCGGGTCACTGCCGCAGCGCTCCCACAGCGCCGGGTCGATGGTCACGAACAGGTCCTGCGTCGGTTTGTTCCAAGACCAGCGCAGGTTGGTCGAAAGCTGATCCAGCGCGGTGAGACGCTCCGGAAGGTGAGCACGGACAGTGAACCGGCGAAGGGCTTTCACGCGTCCTTACCTTACTGAGGATTTCGGTGCTCGCATTTCGATGCGACGGACGTTTACCGCCAGGTGTGTGACCGGACACTAGGCTGGGTATCGGTTAGGTGTCAGGGCGGCAACGATGCTTCCCCCGTAGACGGTGCTCCTTCAATAGGGTGGTGCCCACGACAGGAAGTTCGCCAGGAAAGGCATTCCGCGACGGAGCACATCCGCGGTCTGGCCGGACAGAGTCGGAACACCCCCGGCAACGATGCGGCCCGAGCTGGGGTACCGCCCAGCCGCGCAGCGGCAAAGGGGGACGGGTCGAGGTGGGGGTCCCCCGCTCGCGGGGGCGAGTCGCAGAGGTAAGGAGTGGTGGTGCCCGGTCGTGTCGAGATCGATAACGTCCAGCCCGTTGTTTCCTGCGGCGCGTACCCGGCCAAGGCCGTGGTCGGTGAGGTAGTCCCGGTGAGCGCCGCGGTATGGCGCGAAGGCCACGACGCGGTCGCGGCGACCCTGGTAGTGCGCTGCCTCGGCCCGCGGTATCCGCAGCCCAGCGAAACCCGGCGGATCAAGGCGGTCCAGGCTCCCGGGAGAACACTCGAGACCAGGGCCGCTGAAGCCGCCGACCAGCAACGGATCAAGCCCTTGCTGCTTGCCATGACGGAGGGGCTGGAACCCTACGTTTTCCACGGTCAGTTCACCCCCGACCGGGTCGGGCTGTGGACGTTCCGGGTCGACGGATGGGGCGACCCGATCCGCAGTTGGCGGCACGGAATGGTCGCCAAGCTCGAGGCCGGCCAGGGCGAGACGGAACTGTCCAACGACCTGCTGATCGGGGCGGCGCTGTTCGAGCGCGCCGCCACCGGCGTGCCGCGCGCTATTCGCGAACCCCTGCTGGCGGCTGCGACCGCGTTACGCACCCCCGGGGATCCGGTGACCCGCACCGCGCTGGCCCTGGCCCCGGAGATCGAAGAACTGTTGGCGAGCTACCCGCTGCGTGATCTGGTCACCCGCGGCGAACAGTACGGGGTGTGGGTGGATCGGCCGCTGGCCCGCTTCGGTTCCTGGTACGAGATGTTTCCGCGATCCACCGGCGGACGGGACGCCGAAGGCAGGCCGGTGCACGGCACCTTCGCCACGGCGGCCGAGCAGCTCCCCCGCATCGCGAAGATGGGATTCGACGTCGTCTACCTGCCGCCGATCCATCCGATCGGCAAGGTACACCGCAAGGGGCGCAACAACTCTCCCACCGCCGCGCCCGGGGATGTGGGCTCGCCGTGGGCAATCGGCAGCGACGAGGGCGGCCACGACGCCATCCACCCCGCGCTGGGCACCATCGACGACTTCGACGACTTCGTCGCCGCCGCGCGTGATCTGGGCATGGAGGTGGCGCTCGACTTGGCTCTGCAGTGCGCCCCCGATCACCCGTGGGCCCGCGAACACCGCAACTGGTTCACCGAACTGCCCGACGGCACCATCTCCTACGCGGAGAATCCGCCGAAGAAGTACCAGGACATCTACCCGCTGAACTTCTACAACGACCCCGCGGGTCTATACGACGAGGTGCTGCGGGTGGTCCGGCACTGGATGGACCACGGCGTCAAGTTCTTTCGCGTCGACAATCCGCACACCAAGCCACCGAACTTCTGGGCCTGGCTGATCGGCCAGGTGAAGAGCATCGACCCCGACGTGCTCTTCCTGTCCGAGGCCTTCACGCCGCCGGCCCGGCAGTACGGCCTGGCCAAGCTCGGGTTCACGCAGTCCTACAGCTACTTCACCTGGCGCACGGCCAAGTGGGAACTGACCGAGTTCGGCAAGGACATTGCCGCACTCGCCGACTTCCGCCGGCCGAACCTGTTCGTGAACACCCCCGACATCCTGCACGCGATACTGCAGCACAACGGCCCCGGCATGTTCGCCATCCGCGCCGTGCTGGCCGCGACCATGGGTCCGGCCTGGGGGGTGTACTCGGGCTACGAACTGTTCGAGAACCGCGCGGTGCGGGAGGGCAGCGAGGAGTACCTGCATTCGGAGAAGTACGAATTGCGTCCCCGCGACTTCGAGGGCGCGCTCGCCGAAGGCAGGTCACTGGAGCCGTTCATCGCCCGGCTGAACGCGATCCGCCGGCTGCACCCCGCGCTGCAGCAATTGCGCACCATTCACTTTCACAGCGTGGACAGCGACGCGTTGCTGGCCTACAGCAAGTTCGACCCGGCCACCGGCGACTGCGTGCTGGTGGTGGTGACGCTCAACGCGTTCGGGCCCGAGGAAGCGACGCTGTTGCTGGACATGGCGGCGCTGGGCATGGAGCCCTACGAGCGGTTCTGGGTTCGCGACGAGATCACCGGGCAGGAATTTCAGTGGGGGCAAGCCAATTACGTTCGCCTGGACCCCACGCAGACGGTCGCGCACGTAATCAACATGCCACTGATGACGCATGAATCCCGAATGACGCTGCTAAGCAGGCACTGAGAGAACCGAAGCAAACGGAGGGGAAAGAGATGAGCCAAGCCGATCAACTTGCCGGGGCACACCTGGCGCCCGACCCCGCCGACCTGTCGCTCCTGGTCGCGGGCGCACACTACAACCCGCACGGCATCCTGGGTGCCCACGAGTATGGCGACCACACCGTCATCCGGGCGTTCCGGCCGCACGCGGTGGAGGTCGCGGCGCTCGTAGGCCAGGAGCGCTACCAGATGCAGCACATCGAGGCCGGCCTGTTCGCCGTGGCGCTGCCGTTCGTCAACCTGATCGACTACCGGCTGCAGATCACCTACGAGGGCGCCGAACCGTACACGGTCGCCGACGCCTACCGCTTCCTGCCGACCCTGGGCGAAGTGGACCTCTTCCTGTTCGGCGAAGGCCGCCACGAGCGGCTCTGGGAAGTCCTTGGCGCGCATCCGCGTTCGTTCACCACGGCCGACGGTGTGGTGAACGGGGTGTCGTTCGCGGTGTGGGCGCCCAACGCCAAGGGCGTCAGCTTGATCGGCGAGTTCAACGGCTGGACGGGCAGCGAGGCGCCGATGCGGTCACTGGGCTCCGCAGGCGTGTGGGAGCTGTTCTGGCCCGGCTTCCCGATCGACGGTCTGTACAAGTTCCGCGTGCACGGCGCCGACGGCGTCGTGACCGAGCGCGCCGACCCGATGGCCTTCGCCACCGAAGTCCCGCCGCACACCGCATCCCGCGTGACGCACAGTCAATACACCTGGGAAGACGCCGAGTGGATGGCGCGTCGCGCGCAGCGCAACCCGGTGTTCGAGGCGATGAGCACCTACGAGGTCCATCTGGGCTCGTGGCGGCCGGGACTGGGCTATCGTCAACTCGCCCACGAGTTGACGGACTATGTCGTGGAGCACGGATTCACCCACGTGGAGCTCCTTCCGGTGGCCGAGCATCCGTTCGCCGGATCGTGGGGCTACCAGGTCACGTCCTACTACGCTCCGACGTCGCGATTCGGCACACCCGACGAGTTCCGCGCGCTGGTCGACGCCCTGCACCGGGCCGGCATCGGCGTCATCGTGGACTGGGTGCCCGCGCACTTCCCGAAGGACGCCTGGGCGCTCGGACGGTTCGACGGCACGCCGCTCTACGAGCACTCGGATCCGAAGCGCGGCGAGCAACTCGACTGGGGCACGTACGTGTTCGACTTCGGGCGGGCGGAGGTGCGCAACTTCCTGGTGGCCAACGCGCTGTACTGGCTCGAGGAGTACCACGTCGACGGGCTGCGGGTGGACGCGGTCGCGTCGATGTTGTACCTGGACTACTCGCGGCCCGCGGGCGGCTGGACGCCGAACATCTACGGCGGCCGGGAGAACCTGGAAGCGGTGCAGTTCCTGCAGGAGATGAACGCCACCGCGCACAAGGCCGCACCGGGCATCGTCACCATCGCCGAGGAGTCGACCTCGTGGCCCGGTGTGACGCGCCCGACCAACCTTGGCGGCCTTGGCTTCTCGATGAAGTGGAACATGGGCTGGATGCACGACACGCTCGACTACATCAGCCGCGACCCGATTTACCGCAGCTTCCACCACGGCGAGATGACCTTCTCCATGCTGTATGCCTTCAGCGAGAACTACGTGCTGCCGCTCAGCCACGACGAGGTGGTGCACGGCAAGGGCGCGCTGTGGGGCCGGATGCCGGGCAACAACCACACCAAGGCCGCGGGGCTGCGCAGCCTGCTGGCCTACCAGTGGGCGCACCCGGGCAAGCAATTGTTGTTCATGGGCCAGGAATTCGGCCAGCGCGCCGAATGGTCCGAGGAACGCGGGTTGGACTGGTGGCAGCTCGACGAGCAGGGTTTCTCCAACGGAGTCCTGCGTCTGGTACGCGACATCAACGCCATCTACCGCAGTCATCCCGCCCTGTGGAGCCAGGACAACATTCCCGACGGCTACTCGTGGATCGACGCCAACGATTCGGCGAACAACGTCTTGAGTTTCCTGCGTTACGGCAGCGACGGCTCGGTAATGGCGTGCGTGTTCAACTTCGCGGGGAGCGAGCACAGCGGCTATCGGCTCGGCCTGCCGTCGGCCGGCCGTTGGCGCGAGGTGCTCAACACCGACGCGACCGATTACAACGGTTCCGGCATTGGCAACATGGGCGGCGTCGACGCCACCGAGGACCCGTGGCACGGCCGCCCGGCGTCGGCGCTGCTGGTGTTGCCGCCCGCGTCGGCCCTATGGCTGGAACCCGAGTAGCTCGGGCCTACGCGCTCGCGAGCAGACGCAGAATCGCCCAAAAACCGCGCTTTTTGGGCGATTCTGCGTCTGCTCGGCCGTGAACGTCAGTACAGGGCGTTGGCGAGGTTGCGCCGGCCGACGACGACCTCGGGATCGGCCGGGTCGAACAGTTCGAACAGCTCGATCAGCCGGGTGCGCACCCGCGTGCGCTCATCCCCGAATGTGTTGCGCACCAACGCGGTCAGGCGCTGGAACGCGGCGCTCACGTCCTGGTTGAGGAGCTGCACGTCGGCGGCCGCGAACGCGGCCTCGATGTCAGCCGGCGCGGCGTCGGCGACGGCCACGGCGTCTGGGCTGTGCGCGGTTGCGCGCGTGAGAAAGTCGATCTGGCGGATTGCGCCCTTGGCTTCTGCGCTGCCCGGATCGGCATCCAGGATGGCCTGATACGACGTTCGGGCGGCCTCGAAGTCACCTGCCTCGAGGTGTTGGCGGGCCGCGGCCAGCGCGGGATCGACCGCCTCGGCTTCCTCGGAACCGCTTGCACCCCTGAGCTTTCCGGCCGTCGCGGAAAGCAGCGAGTCCACCCAGCGACGCAACTGGTCGGGGGGCTGGACGCCTTGGAAGCTGGACAGCGGCTGCCCTGCCGCCAACGCCACGACGGTGGGGACCGCGTCGATGCCGAATATCTGGGCCACCCGGGGCGCCACATCGACGTTGACGGTGGCCAACGACCACTTGCCGTCGTCCTCGGCGGCCAGGCCGGCCAGCGTCTCGACCAGCTCGACGCACACGTCACTGCGCGGCGACCACAGCAGCACCACGACGGGCACTTCGTCGGACCGGGCAATGACCTCGGCTTCGAAGTTGGTCTCGGTGATATCGATCGCACTGCCGGACGGTGCAGGGCCTACAGGCGACGCCGGCTGCTGGGCCCGCTGCTTGAGGCCGGCCAGATCGACCGCACCGGCCATCGCCGGCCCGATTGAGGATCGCGGACGCGTCACGCCGTCAAGTCTGGCATGCGCATCGGCTGCCGATCCACCCGGAGTCGCCCACGCTCACCACGGGCGAAGCCGGGTCGAAAACCGCCCGCGGTGCGCGCCAGCTGCCCATATGACGCAAATCACAAACGATCGACCATAGTGTCACGCCAGCAACATCGACGAAACCGCCTCTGGGCCCTAGCCGGCCCGCAGGATCAACGCGTCACCCTGCCCGCCGGCCCCGCAAAGCGCAGCAACCCCGTAGCCCGAGCCGCGGCGCTTCAGCTCCAGAGCTGCGTGCAGGGCGATCCGGGCTCCCGACATGCCGATGGGGTGGCCCACAGCGATCGCGCCGCCATTGACGTTGACGATGTCTGGGTCCACGCCGAGCTCGCGGGTGGAGGCCAGCGCCACCGCCGCGAACGCCTCGTTGATCTCCACCACGTCGAGCCGGTCGACGGAGATGCCCTCGCGGCCGAGCGCCTTCTTGATCGCGTTGGCCGGCTGCGACTGCAGGGTGGAATCCGGGCCGGCCACCACCCCGTGCGCCCCGATCTCGGCCAGCCACGTCAGCCCCAACTGCTGCGCCTTCTCCTTCTTCATCACCACAACGGCCGCCGCACCGTCGGAAATCTGCGACGCCGAACCCGCGGTGATGGTGCCGTCGCGCCGGAACGACGGTTTCAGGCCGGCCAGAGACTCCGCCGTGGTGTTGGCGCGAATCCCCTCGTCCTCGGCGAACTGCAGCGGGTCACCCTTGCGCTGCGGGATGTCGACCGGCACGACCTCGTCGGCAAAGACACCGTCCTTCCACGCCGCGGCCGCCCGCTGGTGCGACCGGGCGGCGTACTCGTCCTGCTCCTGGCGGGTGAACTTGTCGACGTCGTTGCGCTGCTCGGTGAGCGCGCCCATCGGCTGGTCGGTGAACACATCGTGCAGGCCGTCGTAGGCCAGGTGGTCCAACACCGTGACGTCGCCGTACTTGTAGCCGGCGCGGCTGTCCATCAGCAGGTGGGGCGCCTTGGTCATGGATTCCTGACCACCGGCCACCACCACGTCGAACTCCCCGGCACGAATGAGCTGGTCAGCCAGCGCGATGGCGTCGATACCGGACAGGCACATCTTGTTGATGGTCAGCGCCGGCACGTCCCAGCCGATGCCGGCGGCCACCGCGGATTGCCGTGCCGGCATCTGGCCGGCCCCGGCGGTCAGCACCTGGCCCATGATCACGTACTCGACCGCCGCCGCCGACACTTCGCCATTTGGAAAGGCCTTCTGCAGCGCTCCGGCGATCGCGATGGCGCCCAAGTCGCTGGCCGAGAAATCCTTGAGCGAGCCCATCAACTTGCCAATGGGTGTGCGTGCTCCAGCAACGATCACCGACGTCGTCATGACTACCTCCTGGGGGTGCGCAAACGGCCAATTCCGCTCCCCGGAGAAGCGGAATCTTTGCTGTCAGGTTACCGTTATGTGATGACGACCGATCAAGTTGACGCCCGTCAGGTCTTGGCTACCGCGCTGGTGACCGCGATCGATCACGTCGGCATCGCGGTCGCCGACCTGGACGCGGCAATCGCCTGGTATCACGACCACCTCGGCATGATCCTGGTGCACGAGGAAGTCAACGATGACCAGGGCATTCGGGAGGCCATGCTGGCCGTGCGGGGCGCCCCCGGCGGCACCGCACAGATCCAGTTGATGGCCCCGATCGACGACTCGTCGACCATCGCCAAGTTCATCGACAAGCGCGGACCCGGGATCCAGCAGCTG
>JARLGR010000240.1 GCA_031292665.1 Mycobacterium sp.
CCTACGCGCCCTCGGCAACCGACTCGTCGGCATCCTGCACGGCTGCCTGCACCACCAGCAGCCCTACAACGAACAAACCGCCTGGGCCCACCGCACCCCCATCGCGGCTTGACGACTTACGAACCTGGGATGTCTAGCCGCGTGACAGAAACGCCAACACGGTGCTTTCGAACGCCTGCTTGGCCTCGATCATCGCCCAGTGCCCGGAGTTGGGGAAGATGTGCAGCTCCGCGTTGGGGATGGTGCGCATCGGAATCAGCGCCATGTCGGGCGGGCTGACCCTGTCGTCGCGGCCCCACGTCAGCAGGGTCGGCGCCGCCAGCTTGTGCATGACCGCCCACGGCTGCGGACGGTCGGAGGCCCTCATTGCGGCGTTCATCGCCGTGAACGCCGCCTTCCCGTACATGCGACGCGCGGCGGCGAGCGTGTTCGGGTCGCTCGCGGACTGCCAGCGCTCCTCGACGAGTTCTTCGGTGACCAGCGACTGGTCGTACACCATCGACTTGAGCCAGTCGATCAGCCGCTGCGGCGTGGGGTCCTCGACGAATTCCTGCAACAGCCGGATACCCTCACTGGGGCTGGGACTGAAGATGTTGGTGCCGATGCCGCCGATCGTCACGAGCCGGTCGACGCGGTCCGGGTTGCGGATGCCGAAGTTGATGCCGACGCCGCCGCCCATCGAGTTGCCGACGATGTGCGCCTTCTCGACGCCCAGCGTGTCCAGCAGCGGTGATACGGTGCCGAACGCGTCGACCATGGGATGGCCGCCGAAGTCGTCGCTGACACCGAAGCCCGGGAATTCCAGGATCAGGCAGCGGTAGTGCGCGGCGAAGGTGGGCAACACTCCGCGGAAGTTGCGCCAGCCGGTGACCCCGGGGCCGGATCCGTGCAGGAACAGCAGCACCGGGCGACCATCGGAGCCGCAGTCGTAATAGCGCAAAGCACCCTTCGGAGTACTGATCTCACGCAGGTCGTTCTCGACCACTTCAGAGGTATCTGCCACGCATGCCACCCTGCCATGCCGTCGCGAAGAGCGGGAGCGGTATTCGGCCGATCGGTCACCTACCGTCCCGAACGTGTAACCGCTGCGACGACACGAGGGCGATCACAACGATTACACGTTCGGCGCCGCTTTCACCCCGCTCAGCCGGCCGGCGGCCGCCGGGCCATGGTCGAGTCGGGGGCCGCCCAATCGGTGGTGACCTTGCGATGCTTGATCAGCCAGGTGTTGCCGTCGGGAACCAGGATGTCGCGATAGCGGCCGAAATGGTCGAGCCCGACATGGGTGCACACGGTGAAGTAAGACGAGACGTGTGCCTCTTCGGGAGTCAACCCGGTGAACAAGACGTTGGCGACGTTGTGCCGCACGACCGGCCTGACGGCACTTGTGGTGGCGACATTCGCCGTGACACCGCCGAGGAAGGCGGCGATCTCTGCTCGCCCGCGCAGTGGCTCCAGCCCGCGGATCTCGAGGACGCCGTCGGTGCGGAAAGTCTCCGCCAGGTCGTCGAGCCTGCCCGCGTCGCCCGACCAGTTGTACCGCGCCAGGGTGTCCCGGATCTGTTCGCGGGCTACCAACTCCCACACCTGCACCGTTGTGACTCCTCACTGGCGATCGCGGCTCGCCCTGCACATGAGCGGATTCTCGTGTTGGATTACCACGTATGTCGACGGCAGCGAAGTTGCGCCGAGCGACCGGGGCGAGTGGGGCGATAGGGGAAATCATCAGCACAGCGGATTTCATACGTGAGGTCGGCGCGGAGATCGAAGTGGAGGTGGATGCGCCAACCACCCTGGACTTTCAGGTTACGGTCGCGCGCCGGTCGGGCGTCAATGTCAGGGAATCGCTTGCGGTTACCTCGAACGGCAGGGAAATTCAGCCCCGGGAAATCCTCGGCGAGCACGGGACGCGGATTCACACGCTGCAGGCCGACGAGGGCAACGTGGCCCTCTCGTATTCGGCCACGGTCGTCGGACACGCCGATCCCGAGACCGGAAGTGACATCGATACGATCACTTACCTGCGTCCGAGCCGCTACGCCGAGGCGGACAAGTTCTTCGGTTTCGCCGCGACCGAGTTCCAGCAGTACGGCGCCTCGCGGACGCTGCTCGAGAAGGTGTCGTCGTGGGTTGGCACGCGCCTGAATTACGTTCCCGGTTCGAGCGATCCGATCGACGGCGCCGCCGACACCGTGCTGGCCGGCTCGGGCGTCTGCCGCGACTACGCCCATCTGGTGATCGCACTGCTGCGCGCGCTCAATGTCCCGGCGCGCCTGGTCGCCGTCTACGCGCCGGGATGTCAGCCCATGGATTTTCACGCGGTGGCCGAGGCGTTCGTCGATGGCGCCTGGCGGGTGGTCGATGCAACATGCCTCGCACCGCGGCAATCCATGGTGCGCATCGCCACGGGCCGCGATGCCGCCGACACCGCTTTCCTGGACAACCATGGAGGCACCATCACGTTGAAGACCATGACGGTGACGGCGGTGGTGGACGGCGAGCTACCGAAGGACTCGGTAGACCAACTCGTGAGCCTGCGCTGACCGAGTCGTTCGACGGCCCGGATGTGGCGAACGCTACTCGCCAACGGCGTTTCGGTCGTGTCCCTCGGGGAATGTCTCAAGCCATACACATGACGCATGAAGGAGTATCTATGTCGGACAAGAGTGGGCCCCAGGAAGCCGTCGAGGGCCTCGTCGAGGGCGTGAAGGGCAAGGTCAAGGAAGTCGTGGGAGCGGTCACCGGGAGTGACGACCTCCTGCGTGAAGGCCGGGCGCAGCAGGACAAGGCGGACGCGCAGCGCGAAGCGGGCAAGAAGGAAGCGGAAGCCGAAGCCGCCCGGAAAGCCGCCGACGCTAACGAAGCTCGCCAAAAAGCCGAACAGGACTAGCTGTCCGCTAGGTGGCCCGGTCGCGATAGTGACCGGGCCACCCGCGTGTCAGGAGCCCTGACCGCGGACAATCCCGCTTCCGATACCGCCAGCAGCGCAATACAGTGGGAGGGTGACCGGCGAAGACGGCAGGCATCTGCGCACGTGCCCCTTGTGTGAAGCCATGTGCGGCTTGGAGATCCAGGTCGAAGACGGAAAAGTCGCCGGCATCCGCGGCAATCGCGACGACGTGTGGAGCCGCGGATACCTCTGCCCGAAGGGCGCGTCCCTGGGCGCGCTGCACGACGACCCGGACCGCATCCGCCGACCCATGATCAAGGTCGACGGACGCTGGCAGCAGGTCAGCTGGGACGCGGCGTTTCGCCGTTGCACCGAGCTGCTTGCGCCGGTGATCCGCAAGCACGGCATCGGCGCCGTCACCGCCTACACCGGCAACCCGCTGGCGCACTCGTTTTCGCTGGCCCGCTATGCGGGCGTGCTGCTGGGCATGTCCGGGATGCCGGTCACCTATTCCCCCGGGACGGTCGACCAGTGGCCGAAGAACCTGTCGTCACACCTGATGTACGGCGGCTGGTGGACCTTTCCGGTGCCCGACATCGAACGCACCGACCTGCTGGTGATCATGGGCGCCAACCCCGCCGCGTCACAGGGCTCACTGCTGGCCGCGCCGGACGTGATGGGCCTGATCGACGCGATCCGCAAACGCGGCAAGGTGATCGTGATCGACCCGGTCCGCACGCTGACCGCCGCCCGCGCCGATGAGTGGCTACCGATCGTCCCGGGCACGGATGCGGCGCTGTTGCTGGCCGTCGCGCACACGCTGTTCGACGAAGGCCTGGTCAATCCCGGGCCGCTCGTCGACGGCGTCGACACGATGCGCCGCGTCGCCTCGGAGTGGCCGCCGAGCCGGGTCAGTGCGGTCACCGGCATCGACGAAGACCGCATCCGCCGGTTGGCCCGCGAGCTTGCCGGCACCCCCAAATCGGTGGTGTATGGCCGAATCGGCCTCTGTAACCAGGAGTTCGGCAGCCTGGCCAGCTGGCTGGTCGACGTGATCAACATCCTGACCGGACATTTCGACACCCCCGGCGGGGCGATGTTCCCCAAGCCGGCGGCCTGGTCGATCACCACGCAACCGCTGCCCGGCCTGGAGGACGGCGCGCCCGAATTCGGCCGCTGGCGCACCCGGGTGCGCGGCGCCAAGGAGGTCCTCGGGCAGGCGCCGGTGTCGTGCCTGGCCGAGGAGATCGCCACACCGGGGGAAGGCCAGCTCAAGGCGCTGATCACCATCGCCGGCAACCCGGTGTTGTCCACGCCCGGTGGCGACAGGCTCGACGAGGCGCTACCCCTGCTGGACGCGTTGATCTCCGTCGACCTGTGGCTCAACGAGACCACCCGGCACGCCGATGTGATCCTGCCCGGGCTCTCCCCGCTCGAGCAGCCGCACCACGACGACCTGATCCTGCAGTTCGCGATTCACAGCATCGCGAACTATTCGGCTCCGGTCTTCGACCCGGGCGACCGCCCGCACGAGTGGGAGATCCTGATCCGGCTCACCGGCCTGTGCACCGGCACGCCGGCCGAGGACGTCGACGTCGCGGCGATTGACGACGGTTTCTTCGACTACCTGGCCTTCACCCGGGGACTCGACGGCGCGGCGATCCGAAAACTTTACGATCAGGGCGGCCCGGAACGGATGCTCGACCTCACACTGCGTACCGGCCCCTTCGGGGACCGGTACGGCGAGATCCCGGGCGGGCTCACCCTGGACCTGCTCAAGGCCAATCCGAACGGAATCGATTTCGGGCCGATGGTGCCGCAGCTGCCCGACATCCTGGGCACCGCCAACAAGAAGATCCGGCTGGCCCCGCAGTATCTGCTCGACGACCTGCCACGGCTGGTCGCGCGGCTGGAGCGGCCGACCGAGCCGCTGGTCCTGGTGAGCCGTCGACATCTGCGCTCGAACAACACCTGGCTGCACAACGTGCCCGCGCTGATGAAGGGCAAGGACCGGTGCACCTTGCTGATCCATCCCGATGATGCGGCTCGCCGGGGTATCGCCGCCGACGACGTCGTCACGGTGAAATCGGCGGCCGGGGAGATCAAGGTGCCCGTCGAGGTCACCGACGCGATCAAACCGGGCGTGGTGTCCATGCCCCACGGCTGGGGACATGGCAGGCCGGGCACCCGCATGTCGGTTGCCAACGGCTCACCGGGCGCCAACACCAACGTGCTCTCCCCGCCGACGTTCCTCGACGAACCGTCCGGCAACGGTGCCCTCAACGGCATCCCCGTGACGATCAGCTGAGGACCATGCTGGCTTCGCTTGTCGGCCAGATCACCGCCGTCCCGAGAAAACGCGTGGACCTGCTCTTAGGGTTCGTTCAAGGCAGCAGAGTAGGCAGGTGTCATGGCAAGCGGTGTTTCTGTGTACGTGTCGGGGGAACCCCGCTCATCCATGAATGTCAGCCATGAGCGCAACGGCGTGGGGTATGGGCGTCCGCGGGTAGTCGACTACATCGTCAAACACCTCGTTCGTCGTGGCATCCGGCATGTGTTCGGCGTCGATGGGGCCAATATCGAGGATCTCTACGACGCGGCGCACTCCTGCCCGGACATCACCGCGGTGGTGGCCAAGCATGAGTTCTCGGCGGCGGCCATGGCGAACGCGTACGGCCGAACCGTTGCCGGTATCGGCGTCGTCGCCGCGACGTCGGGAGGCGGAGCCCTCAACACCATCCCGGGGTTAGGGGAGTCGTTGGCCAGCCGGGTTCCGGTACTGGCACTCATCGGGCAGCCACCGACGACGTCGGACGGCCGCGGGGCGTTTCAGGACACCAGCGGCGTCAACGGCGCCCTCGACGGGACGGCATTGTTCTCCGCGGTCTCCGTCTCCTGCCAGCGGGTGCCGACCCCGGCCGACATCGTGACCGCACTGCCCCGGGCGCTTTCGGCGGCGACGCGCATCGGCGGACCGGCGGTTCTGTTGCTGCCCAAAAATGTTCAGCAGGGATTCGTGGGCGCTGCGGCGGATGACGACACCGAAGCGGTGCCGCGTCGTGTGGGCGATATCGATCCGGTGATCCAGCTGCTGCGAGGTGCCGACGGCCCGGTGCTGATCATCGCCGGCGATCAGGTTGCCCGCGACGACGCCCGTGCCGAGTTGGAGCAATTGCGAGCGGCGCTGCGGGCAACAGTTGCCACCGTTCCCGATGCGAAAGATATTGTCGCGGCCCCCTCGGCATTGGGTGTGACCGGGGTGATGGGTCATCCCGCGGTGAGCGCCGCGATCGCCGAAAGCGCGGTGTGCTTGGTGGTGGGCACACGGCTGCCGCAAATCGCCCGCAGCGGCCTGGATGAAGCGCTGGGATCGACGCCGACGGCCTCGATCGGTTCAGCGCCGCCGTATCTGCCGTGTAAGCATGTGGATAGCGACGATCTGCGGGCCTCGCTGAGAGCGCTGACCACCGCGCTGACCGACAGTGGTCACACGACTCCCCGGCGGCCACCGGGAGTCACGCGTAGCGAGCTGGCGCCCCCACGGCATGTGGGTGCGGGCGTGCGGTACCGGGACGCGATGGTCGCGCTGGATGGGCTGCTGCCGCCGGGAAGCGACATCGCGGTCGACGCGGGCAACATCGGGGCGGCCGCGATTCACTGGCTGCCAGCGCGCCGCGACGGCCGCTTCCTGGCGGCCCTCGGGATGGGCGGCATGGGGTACAGCTTCGGCGCCGGGATCGGGATGGCGTTCGCCCGCGCGACAAGGCCGGATACGAAAGGCCCGAAGCCGCGGCACCGCGCGGTGGTCATCGCCGGGGACGGGGCGTTTTTCATGCACGGCATGGAAATCCACACCGCGGTGCATTATCAGCTGCCGGTGACGTTCGTGCTGTTCGACAACCACGCGCATGCCATGTGCGCGACCCGCGAGCAGCTGTTCTACGGCGACCGCTACAGCTACAACCGGTTCGGCCCCAGCCGGCTCGGGGCCGGCCTGTCGGCAATGTTCCCCACACTGCCCGCAGCGGACGTCACCAAACTCGGCGAGTTCGATGTGGCGATGAAGGAAGCGCTGGACGTTCGCGGCCCGTCGGTGGTGGCCGTCGAGTGCTCGGCCGACGAAATCCCACCCTTCGCACCGTTTCTGGAAGCTATCACTCCGAAAAGTACTGAAGCAGAAGAACATCGGATCACACCGAGGGAACGCTGATGACACTGCCCGCGCTCGAGGACATCGCCGCCCACCGCGGCAGCACCGATCCGATTCCTGGACTGACCCGCATCGAGACCTCGCCACGCGAGAAGGCGACTCCGATCATCATGGAGATGATCCACGCGGTCTACCCGCACGACGAGGTGTTCGGCCAGTACTGCACCGTCAACGATTTCGTCGACTGCCCCCCGGATGAGCTGTTCGACTATCTGGCCGACTCGCGTTGCCTGGAGGAGTGGACGTACAGCCTGCGCGGGTTCACCCCCACCGACGAGCAAGGGCTGTGGGTGGCCTATGACCGGCTCGGCAACGAAACCAGGATCTACACCCGCACCGTCGCCAACCGCGACGCCCGCACCGTCGACTATCACTGCGCCTGGGACCAGGGCAGGCACCTGTGGATGATCTACCTGATGCGAGTGGTCGACGCGCAGTTAGTGTTCGACAAGCCCGGCTCGGTGGTGCTGTGGACCAACTGCCACCACCCGTTCTACAACGACAACCCCTATAACGACACTGCCCCGCCGGAGCGGCCGGTCTGGGTCGGTGACTTCTGGGACATGTTCGGCGCCGGTCATTTACTGGAACTGAAGAACCTCAAGGCAATTGCAGAATACCGCCACCACAATGGGCTGCCGATCACCCCGGCCTGGATGCGCGACGTCGCGGGTCCGAGCGGGACGAGCTGAGCGGAGTCTGATGAGCGAAGCCACGACACAACCGACGGTCAGCTTGATCGACGTCGCCACCTATCTGCCCGAAAACCGGGTTCCCGCGGAGTGGTTCACCCGCTACAGCAGCAACGACGACCTGCGCGACAACCCCATGTTCCGGCCTCCCGACTACCGCCACCACGCGGCGGATGACGAGTCCAACGTCGACATGATCGAGCGGGCCACCGCGGCGCTGGTCGCCCGCCACGGGCCCGAGGTGCTTCAAGACGTGAACGTGCTGCTCACCCACTCGCAGCTGCCTGACCTTCCCATCGTCGGCGCCGGCGGTGAGGTCGCCCACCGTCTGGGCATCACCCCCGAGTGGATCATCGACGTGCACAACGGTGGCTGCGCCGCGTTCGTGTTGATGCTCAAGCTGGCCCGCCAGCTGCTGGCCGGCGGCGCTGGGCGCACCGCGCTGATCGCGGTCGCGCAGAACGCCGCGGGCAAGATCTTCGTGCAGGAACAGGTTCGGGAGCTGGCCCAGGCGGCGGTGCCCGGCGACGGCGCGGCGGTGGGCCTGGTCGCGCTGTCGGACACGTCACCGGTGCTCGACATCGAGTGCCGTTGCTACGGCCAGAACGCCGCCGAGATGACCTTGGCCGCCGATCCGCCGCGCCGGTGGTGGGAGGCGGGCCCGGGTGAAGGCTATGTCGGGTTCAACGAGGGCAAGATCATCAAGGTGCTGGCCCGTGGCAACCGTCAGGTGCCCGAGGTCGTGCGCGCGGTGTGCGACCGCATCGGGGTGAAGTCAGGCGACCTCGACCTGCTCGTCACCAACCAGCCCAATCGGCTGCTGCTGCGCAACTGGAACGAGGCACTCGGAATTTCCCCCGAGCGCCACCGCGACACGTTCCGCGAGTGTGGCAACCTGTTCGCCGTCGGCATTCCCGTCAACTTCGAGGCGGCCGTCGCCGACGGCCAAATCGGCGCCGGCGACATCGTGATGATGGCGGGATTCGCGCACGCCGGAGACTTCGCGGCGGCCGCCGCCATCCAGTGGGGCGTTAAAGCGGAGCGGACCCAAAAATGACGTTGCCGAACGGGCAGTCGGCGACCCCGGCCGCGGTGACCCAGGAGATCATCGACCTGATCAAAGCCGAAACCGATGCGGTGAATTTCGGGGCGGATTCGGCCCTGCAGGACGCGGGCATGGACTCGGCCAAGGTGCTGTCGCTGGTCTTCCGGATCGAAGCGCGCTACGACATCGAACTCGACGCCGATGACGGCGACGATCTGCGCACCGTCGGTGATCTGGCGCGGCTGGTCCAGCGCCGCATTCAGGAGCGATCGTGAAGGGCGCGCCCGCGATCCGGCCCAAGTTCGAGACGCTGAACCAGATGCTCGACGCCGCCGCGCGCAGCGGCGAGAGCCTCTTCTTCGTCGGTCGCGACGAGACGGACCGGCAAATCCCGATGGACGAAATCCGTCGGCATGCGCGGTCGGTTGCGGCCGGCCTGCGGGGTGCCGGCGTGGCGAGCGGCGACCGCGTCGCGCTGGTTCTGCCGACCGGACCGGAATTCGTCGCGTGCTTCTTCGGCGTGCTGGGCGCGGGCGCCATCCCCGTGCCGCTGTACCCGCCGGTGCGGCTGGGGAAGCTCGACGAGTACCACGACAGGACCGCCGCGATGCTGCGGTCGGTTCAGGCGGCCCTGGTGGTCACCGACGAACGTATCCGTCCGCTCCTTGGGGTCGCCGTTGCGAACGCAGCCCCACGGCTTGGATGTGTTACCGCATCCGGGGTGAGTGGCGCAGGCGGGCCCGAGATCAACGTGGCGGCCGATGACGTCGCGTTGATCCAATTCTCTTCGGGCACCACGCACGACCCCAAACCGGTCGCTCTGACCCACAAGAATCTGCTGTACAACCTCGCCGCGATCGCGGACTACTTCGCCGGCGACGGAACGCCTGACCCGGTGGGTGTCACGTGGCTGCCGCTCTATCACGACATGGGATTGATCGGAAACCTGTTGGCGGCGTTCTATCGTCAGCGCCCCTTGGTGCTACTTCCACCCGAACTGTTCCTAGCAGTGCCGGCGGCGTGGTTCCGTGCCATCTCGCGGCATCGCGGAACCTATACGGCGGCACCCAACTTCGCGTTCGGCCTGTGCCTCAAGCGGATTCGCGACGACGAACTGGCCGGCGTCGACTTGAGTTCCTGGAGTCTGTGTCTGAACGGCGCGGAGATGATCAGCGCCGGCGTGCAGCGCCGATTCTCTGAGCGATTCGGCCGCTGGGGATTTGAGGCGTCGGCGTTCACGCCGGTCTACGGGCTGGCCGAGGCCTCGTTGGCGGTGACGTTCAAACCGGCCCACAGCACCTTCAATACGATTGGTGCGCGGGCCGAAAACCTGGCGTCGGCAGGCGTCGTCGAGCCCGGCAACAAAGAGCTGGTAAGTACCGGTCGTCCGTTGGCGGGGATCGAAGTCGAGATCCGCGGCGACGATTCACGGCCAGTGCCATCCGACCGGGTGGGGCGCATCTTCGTTCGGGGACCCAACGTGATGGCCGGCTACTTCGCCCGCGCCGACCTCACCGATCAGGTGCTGCACGACGGCTGGCTGGATTGCGGTGACCTCGGATTCATTCATGGCGGTGAGCTTTTCGTGTGCGGACGCAGTAAGGAGACCGTGATCATCCGCGGCGCCAACCACGCGCCACAGGATTTCGAGGCTGCGCTCGGCGGGCTGCCCGGGGTTCGCACCGGATGCGCGGTGGCCGTGGGCTACATCCTCCTCGATGGGGGGGACGCGGGGGACGAGGCGCTGGCCATGCTCGTCGAGACGACCACTGGCGCCCCACCCAGCCTGGCGAGCGATGTGGCGGCGCGGGTTCTGCAGCGCACCGGCATCGCGGTGGAGCATGTCGAACTTCTGGCACCGGGGACGTTGCCGCGGACCTCCAGCGGAAAACTGCGCCGGCTCGAGGGGCGCGCGCAATGGTTGGCGGGGACTTTGTCACCGCCGCAGAAGGTTTCCTCGTTGCGGTTGCTGCTGGCCGCGGCCAAGGGACGCTTTGCGCACGCCCGCGCCTCGGGCTCGCGGCGCGCCACCAAAGAGCGGCCCGCCGACCCAGCGCCTGCCGTCGGGCAGCAGCACCTGCGCCTTAATAGCCCTAGGAGGAAGCCCTGTTAGCGGGTATCGCGCGGCTGGCCATGCATGCCCCCAGGCGGATGATCGCGGTCGCGCTGCTCGTTCTGGTTGGCACGGCGGTTTTCGGCGTCCCGGTGGCCAGCAGGCTCTCCGCGGGCGGGCTGACCGACCCGAACGCGCAGTCGTCGCAGGCGAAGACGCTGCTGGCGCGCACCTTCGCTCAGGGCGACATGCCGATGCTGATCACCGTCAGCTCCGCCGACGGGGTCAACAGCAGCGAAACACCGACGGTGGGCACCGACATCGTGCACGCGCTTGCGCAGTCGCCGGCTGTGGCAACGGTGACGTCGCCATGGACCGCGCCGCCGGCCGCGGCCGCACCGCTGATCAGCAAGGATGGCAAGACCGGTGTGATCGTCGCCGGTATTACCGGCGGAGACAACAGCGCACCCAAGAATGCCGAAGCGCTGATCAACGAAGTGGTCCACGATCGCGATGGTGTCACCGTGCGGGCCGGCGGCGAGGCGGCGATGAAACTTCAGATCACCCTGCAGAGCGAAAAAGATTTGAAGATCATGGAAGGCGTCGCGGTCCCGCTGAGCTTTCTGGTGCTGGTCTGGGTGTTCGGCGGCCTGGTGGCGGCGGCGCTTCCCCTGGCGGCCGGTGGTCTCGCAGTCTTCGGGTGCATGGCGGTGTTGCGCCTCATCAGCTTTGCCACCGACGTCTCGATCTTCGCACTCAACCTCGCCGTCGCGATGGGGCTGGCCCTAGCCATCGACTACACGCTGCTCCTGCTGAGCCGGTTCCGTGACGAGCGTGCCGCCGGTGCGGAGCGGGACGAAGCGTTGACGCGCACAATGGTTTCGGCCGGCCGGACGGTGTTGTTCTCCGCCATGACGGTCGCGCTGTCGATGTCCGCGATGGTGCTGTTTCCGATCTATGCGCTGAAATCGTTCGCCTACGCCGGCGTGGCCGTGGTCGCGTTCGCGTCCCTCGCCGCGATTACCGTGATCCCTGCCGCCATGGTGCTGCTCGACAACCACCTGGACTCGTTGGATCTGCACCGGCATCTGCGCCGGTGGCTGCGGCGCCCGACCGCGGCACTGCGACCGGTCGACCAGACTCTCTGGTATCGGTTGGCCATGTTCGCGATGCGCAGGGCCGTGCCGATCGGGGTCGCGGTCGTTGCGCTGTTAGTTGCGCTCGGCGCTCCGTTCGCCGGTGTCAAATGGGGTGTGCCCGACGACCGGGTGCTGCCGAGATCGAGTTCGCCGCACGTGGTCGGGGACCAGATGCGCACCCAGTTCACTGACGATTTGGGCACGAATCTGACGGTGGTCATACCCGACGCCCACGGTGTCGCCCCGGCAGAGCTCGACCGCTACGCCGCTGCCCTGTCGCGGGTATCGGATGTGTCGTCGGTTTCCGCACCCGGTGGCACGTTCCTCGCCGGTGCGCCGGTCGGACCACCATCCTCGGCGACAGCCGTCAGAGGCGGTCGCGCGTTTGTCACCGTTGCCAGCACCGCACCCCTGTATTCGGAATCCTCCGAGACGCAGCTCGACCGCTTGCAGGCAACTCCCGGCCCGGCCGGCCGGCCGGTGCTGATCACCGGGACGGCCCAGGTGAACCGCGACACCGCCAACGCCATCAGATCCCGACTGCCGCTGGTGCTTGGCATCATCGCCACGATCACTTTTGTGTTGCTGTTCCTGATGACCGGCAGCGTGGTGGTACCACTGAAGGCGTTGCTGCTCAACGTTTTATCGTTGACCGCCGCGTTCGGCGCACTCGTGTGGATATTTCAGGACGGCCACCTCGGTGCATTGGGTATCACGGCCACCGGAACTCTGGCGATCAGCATCCCGGTGTTGTTGTTCTGCATCGCCTTCGGGCTGTCGATGGATTATGAGGTGTTCCTGGTGTCGCGGATCCGCGAATACTGGCTGGCGAGCAGGCAGGCAGCGGCCGATAACGACGAGAGCGTCGCGCTGGGACTGGCCGGCACCGCGCGCGTGATCACGGCCGCAGCGCTCATCATGGCCATCTCCTTTGCGGCGCTGTCCGGCGCGCAGGTGTCTTTTTTGCGGATGTTAGGCGTCGGACTGACGCTGGCGGTCTTGGCGGACGCCACCCTGGTGCGCATCCTGCTGGTTCCGGCGTTCATGCATATGATGGGCCGAATCAACTGGTGGGCACCGAAATCGCTGGGTCGCCTGCATGATCGGTTCGGCATCCGCGAGGTCAGCCATGCATCGACTGGAGCTGGTGGGGAGTGAGGTCAGGGATGTCGGGGCCCGCCAGAGTTTTCCGGACCAGCTTCGTGCCACCCGCCAGGCTGGGCCGTGCTGTCGAGCGGACCCGCCACCACCTGGTTCGGCTGCATCAGCGGCTGTTACCCGCGCCCATGTCGATGATGGAGCTGATCGTTTCGGGCTGGCCGGCGCAGGCGATCACCACGGCGGCCCAACTCGGTATCGCCGATGCGCTCGCGGACGGGCCGCTGCCACTGGATGAGTTGGCGGCCCGGGTGGGCGCGGACGCGGATGCGCTGCGGCGGCTGCTGCGGGCATTGATAGGCCGGGGTATCTTCCGTCGTCGTCGCGACGGTCGTTACGCCCTGAATTCCCTTGCCGCCACTCTGCGTTCCGATGCGCCGATCTCGCTGAAGGGGGCGGCGCTGTTCCAGGGGTCGCAGGAGCAACGCGAACGCTGGACTTTGCTCGCGGATTCGGTCCGAACGGGCCAGTCCATTGTCCCGGCATTGCGCGGCAAGGAAGGGTTCGACTACCTCGCCGACATACCTTTGCACGCAGAGCTTTTCAACCAGACGATGACGAGTCTGGCGCAGATGACGCTGGCGATCGTGGTGGCCAGCTACGACTTCGCCGCCCACCGCACCATCGTCGACGTCGGCGGCGGGCAGGGCGCAATGCTGGCCGCCATTCTGGCGGCCGCGCCGCGTTCGCGGGGCGTCCTCTACGATTTGCCCCGGGTCGTCGCTACCGCCCCAACCTTGCTGCGCGAGAACAATGTTGCCGACCGGGTGCGGATCGCGGAGGGATCCTTCTTCGACGGCGTTCCGACCGGCGGCGATGCCTACCTGCTCAAGAACATCATCCATGACTGGGCCGATGAGAAGGCACTACAGATCCTGCGTAACGTCCGGGCGGCGGCCGGGCGCCGGTCCACAGTGCTGCTGGTCGAAATGGTGGTTCGCGAGAATGGCCGCGACGGCCCGGAAAACTGGGTGGATCTGGAGATGCTGCTGAATCTGGGCTCCCGCGAACGCACCGCGGAGGAGTACCGGAAACTGCTCCGCCAGGCGGGATTCCGGATGACGCGCGTGGTGCCGACAGCTTCTCCGCTCAGTGTGGTCGAAGCGGTGGTCGAAGAGACGGCACCCGCCTGACGGGACGGCGACTCCGCATCTACCAGCCCCCGACGATCGGAGATTCGGATGGACATCGCGACCATGCCACGCGGCGGGTTCGACGCCTCATGGTTGGATCGGCGGCTGCAGACCGACCGTCCGGAATACCTGGACCGCGACGACGTCGACGACCGCATCAAGCAACGGGTGATCCGCTCGCTCGACTGGATGGGCCGGATCTTGCGGGATCACTATCATTTCGCCGCGCGCGCCCTGCAGCTCGTCGCCGATATTGCGGACCCGAAGATCCTGGAATTGGGCGCGGGCCACGGCGCGCTTTCTCGCAAGCTGCTGGAAATGCACCCCACCGCGCAGGTTACCGTCACGGACATCGACCCGGTATCGGTGTCGAATCTCGTCTCCGGCGACCTGGGCGGCCATCCGCGTGCCGTTGTGCGCCAGATGGACGCCACCGATATCGACGCGCCCGACCGCTCCTACGACCTGGCGCTGTTCGCCCTCGCGTTTCACCACCTGCCGCCGGTCCCGGCCGCCCGGGTACTGGCCGAAGGAACCCGCGTGGCGAACAAGCTACTTATCTGCGACATGCGCCGACCGCCCGCCCCGCTGCACCTGATCCGCCTGGCGTCGTTTCTCCCGTTCGCGCTCGTCCTGCCCCTCGCCCACGACGGGCTGATCAGCTCGCTGCGCGCCTATAGCCCCTCGGGATTCCGGGCGCTGGCCGCTCACGAGGATCCGGCCATCACTGTCGAGTTCGGCCGGATGGGGCGCAATCAGATCGTTCTCGCGCAACGCCGGCGACCCACTCCGTTGGGATCGGCGTGAGCCGCATGACAGCGATGTCGGCCGCGTCGGCGATAGCCCGTGCGGCCTGGGCCGGTATCGACCCGGACGGGTTCTTCCGGCGTCATGCATCCGACACCAAACCGTTCCTCGTGAGGTTTCCAGGACTCGGCGAAGTTCTGTTCGTCTCGACCGTCGCCGGTGCCCGCGACATTTTGACCGCTCCCGCGACCCTGTGCCGCGCACCGCTGCCCAACCCGATCGAACCCGTCGTCGGACAGAACTCGCTGATCCTGCTTTCCGGCGAGGCTCACCGGCGGACCCGCAGCATCCTGATGCCCCCGTTTCGGGGCGAACTCATGCGCAGCTACGTCGACTTGATAGCCGACGCCACGAAGGATGAAATCGCGGCACTGCAACCGGGCGATCGGTTGCTGGTTGGCGAAGCGGCGCAGGGCATCACGCTGGACGTGGTGATTCGGGTGGTGTTCGGTGTGACGGACCGTGCCCGTCGCGCCGAGTATGCCCGGGTGACCACGGAATTGCTGCGTTCCGGCAGCGCGCCGCTGATGCTGGTGCCCTGGCTGCGCCGCGAGATAGCCGGGCGAGGGCCATGGGCGCGGTTGGTCGGTTTCCGCGCGCAACTCGATCGCCTCCTATCGGAGCAGATCGAAGAGCGCAGGGCGCGGCACCAACACGGCGGCGACGTCATGGAGCTGATCCTCACCGCGACCGATGAAGACGGCAACACTCTGCGTGACGACGCCCTGCGTGACCAGTTGCGGACGATGCTCGCCGCGGGGCACGAAACCAGTTCGACGTCGTTGGCGTGGGCGCTGTATCACATCCACCGCGACGACAGCATCCGTTCACGGCTTATCGAGGAGCTGGCGGGCGCGGCCACGCCGGGGGAGATTGCCGCCCTGCCTTACCTCGGTGCGGTGATACAGGAGACGCTGCGCATGCATCCGACGGTGCCGATCGTCTTGCGCAGGCTCACCGGGCCACTCACTGTTGCAGGCGTTCCCTGTTCGGCCGGTGACGTAGTCGGAATCGCTTTGCCCGCATTGCATTTCAACCCTGCCGTGTGGAAGGACCCCGATTCCTTCGATCCCGACCGCTTCCTGAACAGGAGGCCGTCACCGTTCGAGTACGCACCATTCGGCGGTGGATACCGTCGCTGTATCGGCGCTGCCTTTGCGCAAACCGAACTGGCCGTGGCGATCGGCACCATCTTGAACACCGTCGAGTTGCGCGCGCCGGCGCGTGAGCAGCACAGGACTACGCCACGCGCGGTGCCCCGTGGTATTGCCACCAAGCCCAGCCGCGAGATCGTGTTGGACGTGATCGCCCGGCGCTAATGTGCTTCGGCTCACGCCCGATGAACCTTCGGGGGATGCGGATCGTCGGCTAGGCATGACTGCAACAACGTATTCCCCATCCCCGGATCGGGCCGCTTACGGCCGCGGCGCGCCGCGCATCGCCGGCACGGCGGTGGCCTTCACGCCGCACCGGTACAACCAGGACGAAGTCGCCCGCGAGCTCACCGAATTCGCCGAACCGGACTTCCTGCGCTTCGCCCACACGACGGGGGTCGACCACCGTAATCTGGCGCTGCCGCTGTCGCGCTACCCGAAACTGAGCGGCTTCACCGAGGCGAACAACGCCTACCTGGAAGTCGCCGTCGACCTGGGTGAGCGGGCGATTCGTTCGGCGCTCGCCGCCGCGGACATCGAACCTCACGAGGTCGACACCATCGTGATGGTTTCGAGCACCGGGATCGCGGTCCCGACCATCGACGCGCGGCTGATGTCGCGAGTCGGGCTGCGACCGGACATCAAGCGGGTCCCGCTCTTCGGGCTCGGCTGCGTCGCGGGCGCCGCCGGGATGGCACGCGTCCACGACTACCTGCACGGCTACCCGGGGGATGTTGCCGTGCTCCTGTCCGTCGAGTTGTGCTCGCTGACCCTGCAGCGCGACGACGCCTCCATCCCCGCCCTCATCGGGGTGTCGTTGTTCGGAGACGGCGCCGCCGCGGTGGTCGCAGTGGGCGCGGACCGAATCGCTCAGCAGGACAACGCGGTTGAAGGACCACGGGTTCTGGCGACGCGCAGCCGCGTGGTTCCCGAGACCGTGGACGTCATGGGGTGGAACGTAGGTTCCAGCGGATTCCAGCTGGTGATGTCGCGTGACGTCCCGAAGATGGCCGACCGCCACCTGCGCGGAGAGGTCGACAGCTTCCTGGCCGACCACGGTCTGTCCGTCGGGGACATCGCCGCGTGGATATGCCATCCCGGTGGGCCGAAGGTGCTCGATTCGATCGAGAACACGCTCGGCCTGCCACCGGAAGCCTTGGCACACAGCCGAAACTCCATGCGGGACAACGGGAACATCTCGTCGGCGTCCGTGCTCGACGTGCTGCGCCGGACCGTCGCCGCACCGCCCTCCGAGGGAGACTTCGGGGTGATGCTCGCGATGGGCCCGGGCTTCAGCTTCGAACTGCTGCTGCTGCAGTGGTGAGGTGAAACCATGTACTACTACCTGTTCATCCTCGCCGTCGGCGCCGAACGGCTCGTCGAGCTCGTCGTCGCCCAGCGAAATGCCCGGTGGTCGATCGCTCACGGCGGCAAAGAGTTCGGGCGCGATCACTACCCGGCGATGGTCAGCATGCATGCGCTGCTGCTGGTTTCGTGCGTCGTGGAAGTCTGGGCGTTGCGCAGGCCGTTCATTCCCTGGCTTGGATGGACGATGCTCGCCGTCGTCGTGCTGAGCACCGTCGTCCGCTGGCGCTGCGTTGCCGCGCTGGGCAAGCGCTGGAACCCGCGGCTCATCGTCATTCCGGGCGCGCCGCTGGTACGCGAAGGTCTGTACCGGTGGTTGCGTCACCCCAACTACACGGCGGTCGCGGCCGAGGTGGCGGCGCTCCCGATGATCCACTCCGCGTGGCTGACGGCCATCGTCTTCAGCGCCGCCAATGCCTTGGTGCTCACCGTACGAATCCGCGCCGAGAACGCGGCGTTGGGGTACGCCTGACGATCAGGGCGCGATGGGCCGATTCGTCCACTGCCGGTCCGGCCGGCGCGACGAGCGGAACCAACCGCCCGCCGCGCCGGTGCCGCCGTCGGTCGGGATGGTGTGGCCGGTGACGAACGCCGCCAGGTCGGAGGCCAGGAACAAGATCACCCGGGCCTGGTCCTCGGGCTGCCCCATCCGGCCGACCGGGACCCATTGCGGCCACTGCGTCTGCTCCTCGGCCGACAGCCACTGCGAATAGGGGACCTGCAGGGATTCGGTGACGTCGGGGCCTATGCCATTGACCCGCACACCGTCGCGGCCCACCTGGACAGCGAGGCTGCGGGTGAAGTGGATAACGGCCGCCTTGAATGCGGCATAGACCGGATCCTCCGGATAGCCGCGCCACCCTTCGACCGACGAGACGTTCACGATCGCACCGGCGCGCTGGCTGATCATCGCGGGCAGGAATGCGTGGGTGACCGAAAAGACGTGGTGCAGGTTGATCCGGTAGAGCTCGTCCCACAGTTGCGGGTCGGTGTCGACGAAGTCGCCGGGGTGGCGCAGCCAGTGGCCCACATTGTTGACCAGCACGTCCACCCGGCCATGGCGATCCAGCACCGATCGCGCCAAGCCGGCGACCTGGTCGGCGGCACGGACATCGGTGACGCGCACGACGGCCGATCCGCCGGCGTCCGTGATGTCCGCCGCCGTCCGTCGAGCCAGCTCGGGATCGATGTCCGCAATGACCACCCGGGCGCCGTGCGCAGCGAACAAGCGGGCGGTGGCCGCGCCGATACCGCCACCACCCCCCGTCACCACCGCAACCCGATCGACCAGCAGCGGACCGGTGATTGCGGCGTCCATGCCCATATCTTGAGCCACCGCGGGAAACGGGCGCTTGGCACCCCACCCAGCGGTTCGCAAACGTGATCAACACGACATTTGCCCGCGGATGTACCCGCCGGTTTCCGATCTCGCGAGCGGGTACCCGGTCCCGACTTAGGAGCTGATGCCAAGATGACGACAGATCCGTACCCACTGTTGCCCAGCCAGGCAATGACGCGGCGGATTCACCATCGCCACAGCCCGCAGTCGGTTGCCGTGTCGATGGCCAGCCGGCTGATCGTCAAGAACGCCGTGCGGGCGTGGGCCTTTCAGCCCAATCTGCACTGGCCTCTGCAATATGTGGATGGGTTTGCGGGTTTGTTCCCGCGCTTCGGCTCCTCGGCACGCATCGAGCCGACAAGGCTCGACAACTGCGCCGCCGAGTGGGTTCGCGCGCCGGGCGCATCCACGAATCGAGCCATCCTCCACCTGCACGGTGGCGCGTTTTTGACGTGCGGCCTCAATACCCACCGTTCGTTGGTGATCCGGCTGTCGCAAGAGGCCGACGCCGCCGTGCTCACCGTCGGGTACCGAAAGCTGCCGTCGCATCAGATAGCGGACGCGATCGAAGACGGCCTGAGCGGCCCGCGCTGGCTGCAAAACCTCGGCTACGACGGTGACCGAGTCGTCGTCGCCGGCGACTCGGCCGGCGGCTATCTCGCGTTCATGACCACGCTGGCGGCGATTGGGGCCCGGGTCGTCAAGCCGGCCGGAGTTGCTGCGATCTCCCGTTCACGGACGCCGATCCGACCCGAAAACTCAAGCACCGCAACGCAAGAAAGTGCTCCATGTTCACCCGCGGCGCGTTGTCGATGTTCGCGCAATACCTCAGCGAGGCCCACTTGCCGGGCGACGGGGGAGACCGCGAGGGCCGTGTCGTATCACCGGTGGACGCCGATCTGTCCGCGTTGCCGCCGGTGACCATCCATGCCAGCTCCGACGAGTTGCTGCTGCCGGACGCTGAACTGATGGCGGAACGGCTGGAGGCCAGCCGAGTCCGCTGTGATCTGCATCTTTGGGACAAGCAGATTCATGACTTCCCGTTGGCGGCCGATGTGTTGCCCGAAGGCGGGCGGGCGATTCGCTACATCGGCGACTTCATCAAACAGGTCACCGTTGCGGGTGACACCGCGCCGTGGCGCCGGCTCACCGCCGCGGCGGTCTGACGGGCCGCACCGAAGCGTGGGTGCCGCAGCGTCTTTCGACGCCCGCCGGGTCGACGGCCACCGCGAGGTGACGCGCCGTCGGCCCTGACGGTCGGGTCCTCGGGTTCCGGAGGGTTCCGGAGGGTTCCGGATCGAGACAACCGATCCGACTGAGCCCATTTCCCTAGCCCCCATTTGGCGGTCCGGCCGATACAGTTGATCCTCGTGAGCCGACCAGCCCCCCCTGTGCTGACCGTGCGGTATGAGGGATCCGAGCGCACCTTCGCGGCGGGCAACGACGTGGTCATCGGGCGCGACCTCCGCGCTGACGTCCGCGTCGCGCACCCCCTGATCTCCCGGACGCACCTCATCGTGCGATTTGACCAGGGCCGATGGCTCGCGATCGACAATGGAAGCCTCAACGGCCTGTACGTCAACAACCGCCGCGTGCCGGTCGTCGAAATCCACGACGGACTGCGGGTCAACATCGGCAATCCGGACGGCCCGGCGGTGAGCTTCGAGGTGGGCCGCCACCAGGGCTCGGCCGGGCGGCCCCCGTTGACGACGTCGATCCCGATCGTCAACCCGCCCAGCGGGCCGAGCGCGCAGGTGCCACATGGGCAGCCGCCGCAGGCCCCGCATTGGCCCGGGCAACCTGCGCCGCAGTCGACGGGAACCTTCCGCCAGCCGTCGCATCCGCCCAGCGGATCGCACGTGAGCCATCCGCCCAGCGGACCGGTGCCGACACCGCCGTCCGGCCCGCAGCCCCGATACCCGACCGGCGGGCACGCGGCCCCCCCGCCCAGCGGTCCGCAGCACGCGCCGCAGATCTACCGGGCGCCACCGATGCACGTGCCGCCGGCCCCGGCAGCAGAGCCGGCGGCCGGGCCCGAGACCAGCCGCGTCGGCGGTGACGGGTCCAACATCGCGACATCGATGATGAAGATCCTGCGGCCGGGAAGAGCGGCCGCGGAGTCGACACCGGGCGCGATCAAGATCGGCCGGGCCAACGACAACGACATCGTCATCCCCGAGGTGTTGGCATCGCGCCACCACGCCACCCTGATCCCGACGGCCCACGGCACCGAGATCCATGACAACCGCAGCATCAACGGCACCTTCGTCAATGGATCGCGGGTGGAGGTCGCCGTGCTGCGCGACGGCGACGTCGTCACCATCGGCAACATCGACCTCGTCTTCGCGGGCGGCACACTGGTGCGCCGCGACGACACCGCGACCGCGACGCGCACCGGCGGCCTCGATGTGCGCGGGGTGACGTGGACGATCGAGAACAACAAGACGCTGCTGGACGACATCTCGCTGGGCGCGCAACCCGGAACGCTAACCGCGGTCATCGGTCCGTCGGGGGCCGGAAAGTCGACTTTCGCGCGCCTGGTGGCCGGGTACACGCACCCGACCACGGGCGCGGTTTCGTTCGAGGGCCACAACGTCCATGCCGAGTATGCGTCGCTGCGCAGCAGGATCGGGATGGTCCCGCAGGACGACGTGGTGCACGGTCAGCTGACCGTGCAGCAGGCATTGATGTATGCCGCCGAGCTGCGGCTGCCACCGGACACCACGAAGGATGACCGCGAACAGGTGGTGGCCCGGGTGCTCGAGGAGCTCGAGATGTCCCAGCACCTGCACACCCGGGTCGATAAGCTCTCCGGCGGTCAGCGCAAGCGCGCTTCCCTGGCGCTGGAGCTGCTGACCGGGCCGTCGCTGCTGATCCTCGACGAGCCGACATCCGGCCTGGACCCCGCGCTGGACCGCCAGGTCATGACGATGCTGCGGCAGCTGGCCGACGCAGGCCGGGTGGTGCTCGTGGTCACCCACTCGCTGACCTACCTGGACGTCTGTGACCAGGTGCTGCTGCTGGCCCCCGGTGGAAAAACCGCGTTCTGCGGGCCGCCGGGCCAGATCGGTCCAACCATGGGGACGACCAACTGGGCCGACATCTTCAGCACGGTCGCGGGCGACCCCGACGGCGCCAAGGCGCGATACCTGGCGCGGACGGGTCCGCCCCCGCCGCCGCCGCCGGCGGAGCAACCCGCCGAGCTGGGCGATCCGTCGCACACCAGCCTGTTCCGGCAGTTCTCGACGATTGCCCGGCGCCAGGTCCGGTTGATCATCTCCGACCGGGGCTACTTCATCTTCCTGGCGGTGTTGCCCTTCATCATGGGGTCGCTGTCGATGTCGGTTCCCGGCGATGTGGGCTTCGGCGTGCCCAACCCGATGGGCAAGGCGCCCACCGAGCCGGGGCAGATTTTGGTGCTGCTCAACGTCGGCGCGGTTTTCATGGGGACCGCGCTGACCATCCGCGACCTGATCGGTGAGCGCCAGATCTTCCTGCGGGAACAGGCGGTCGGCCTGTCCACCTCGGCGTACCTGTTGGCGAAGGTTTGCGTATACACCGTGTTCGCGGTCATCCAGTCGGCGATCGTGACCGGGATCGCGATTCTCGGCAAGGGCGGCCCGACCCGGGGGGCGGTGGCGCTGGGCAGTCCCGGCCTGGAACTGTTCGCCGACATCGCAATGACCACCGTCGCGTCGGCGATGCTGGGCTTGGCGTTGTCGGCCATCGCCAAGTCCAACGAGCAGATCATGCCCCTGCTGGTGGTGGCGGTGATGTCGCAGCTGGTGTTCTCAGGCGGCATGATCCCCGTCACCGCGCGCATCGGGCTCGACCAGATGTCCTGGGCCACCCCGGCGCGGTGGGGTTTCGCGGCATCAGCCTCCACCATCGACCTGCTCAGCCTGGAAGGCAAAAGCCCGTCGCTCCCGCAGGATTCGCACTGGCGTCACACGGCCAGCGCCTGGTGGTTCGACATGGGCATGTTGGTGGCGCTGAGCTTGATCTATCTCTGCTTCGTGCGCTGGAAGATCCGACTCAAGGGCGGCTGATACGTGCTAGGCCCCTTTGCGCACCGCCTCGTCGGCGGCGGCGCGCATGCGATCCGACAATTGCAGTAGACCATGCTCGCCCACCCCATTTGGCAGGGTGTAAGCGAGTTGCCGTAACTCGATGGCACAGTCGCGCAACTGCTGGCGCAGGCGCGTCTCAACGGTGGGCATGAGTCCCTCCCTACGAGCGAGAACCGAATACCGAGATCTTCCCAGCCCGGCCACCTGTCCGCGACGGCCCGGAGG
>JARLGR010000241.1 GCA_031292665.1 Mycobacterium sp.
CATCGTGCGCTGGCGTCTGATCGATCTGGCCCAATGGGTCTGGGAAGAGTTCCGGATCGCGGTCTCGGAAACGACCTTGGGCCGCGTCTTGAACAAGATGGGCTACCGCAAGCTCTCGGCCCGACCCCGCCATCATGCCCAGGCGCCGGGGGCGGTCGAGGCATATAAAAAAACTTCCCTGCCCTGCTGGAGACAGTCGCGCAAGAGAAGGGCATCGCACCGGCCGACATAGAGGTCTGGTTCGCCGATGAGGCCAGGATCGGCCAGAAGAACAAGATCACCCGGCGTTGGGCCAGACGTGGCACGCGGCCGGCGGCGCCGAAGGATCAGCGTACGACCTCGACCTACATCTTCGGTGCGATCTGCCCTCGGCTCGGCAAGGCCGCCGGCCTGGTGCTGCCGCGTTGCAACATCGCGGCGATGAACCTGCATTTGGCCGAGACGGCGGCTGCCGTGGCGCCGACGGCACACGCCGTGCTGCTGCTCGACCAGGCCGGATGGCACTTGTCGCAGCGCCTGGTAGTGCCGCCGAACATCACGTTGATGCCGCTACCCGCCAAATGCCCCGAGTTGAACCCGATCGAAAATGTCTGGCAGTTCATGCGCGACAACTGGCTTCTGTAACGGGCCGTCCTGTGTCAATCCCTTTCGAGCGTAATCCTGTCGCCGGTGTCTTGCTTCTGTCCGGGGTCGGCGCGAGGCCGCCACCTGATGGGGTCTGATGAGGATCGGTCGACCAATCTCTGTGAGCGCAGTCACCTATGGCTGCCACCGGTTGTGCGGTCTGACCGGATCCATCGTCCCGGCGACGGGACCTGCTCCGGACGACGGTGTCTGTCCGTCCGAACCCGTGATTTCTCTCTCCTTTGCCTACGCCGAGGTGGCTGCTTTACCGGCCACGAACTCGGTGCCGTCGACCAGCATCCGGTGCAGGACCACGGCCAGCTTCCGAGCCAGTGCCACCTTCGCCTTGCGCATGCCAGCGCGCTTGGCCACCCGCATCGCCCAGCTCTTTAGCGATGAGCCTTTCACTGGTCGGGTCAGAATGACGTTGACCGCTTCATAGAGCGCGGTGCGCACGCTTGCGTCCCCGACTTTCGAGATCCGGCCGGTGACGTCCGTCTCACCCGACTGATATTTTTTGGGCGTCAGACCAAAATGCGCGCCAGCGGCCTTGGAGGACTTGAACCGCCCGGGGTCGTCGATCGCCGAAACATAGGTGAGTGCGACGAGCACACCCACGCCGGGTGTCGACATCAGCAGTCGTGCTCGCGCGTCGTGGCGTGCCAGCGAGACCAGCCGCTTCTGCAACTTGCCCAGTTGCTCGCCGAGTGTCACGCGCGCGAGCAACAACGCGTCGGCTATCGCCAGCAGCGTGGCATGCCCGTTCACCAACTCGCGAACCCGGCCCTCAAAGCCGCGCGGCGTCGTGTGTCCAACTTTCAGGCCAAAACCGCGCAGAATACCCCGCAGGCTCATCTCCACGTCATGCTGCTTGCCCTGCACCAACTTGCGTGCCGTCAACAAGGCGCGGAGTTCCTGCGCCGCCAACGACTTGCAATGCACCGATCGGAACCAGCCGAGACGCATCAACTGCGCTATGCCACGCGCGTCGTTGCGATCAGTCTTGACCGGCATAGCCTTGAACGCGTCGCGCACGTGCCGGGTCTCCAGCAGTTCCACCGCAAGCCCCGCCTCCCGCATGCCCGCATACAACCACTGCGACAGCGGACCCGCTTCCAGGCCGATCCGCGACATCTCGGCCTCCAGCGCACCAAACCAGGTGATCAGCGCTCCCGGCTCACTCGCCACCTTGGCCTCGCGCAGAATCCGACCGCTCGCGTCCACAACGCAGACTCTGGCACTTTCCAGCGAAACATCGATCCCGGCATAATGTTCCATGGTCGTCCCTCGATGATGCTTGGAGCAGGACCGCCCTGACTCCGCCTGTTGACACCATCACTCTGAGGGACGGCCACTCTCCCCGCCTAGCCCGGCGGCCGACCCGTTACCCCATCTCTCAAACCGCGTGTTCGCCTCCTACGACGCCATCGTCGACCATTGCTGCGACGCCTGGAACAAACTCGTCGAACAACCCTGGAAAATCATCTCCATCGGGCTACGCAATTGGGCACATGGGTTCTGATCCATGCAGGTTGGTATTATACTAGTGCACTGACACAATCTACCGATTCACATGGACGGACCGGTGTGCGAATCTGGCTGGATGGCACAGGCAGTATGCGTGCTGGTGAGCACGCTGGACGGGCGGCGGTTGGAGGCGATTACGACGGACCGCAACCGCCAACACAAGCATATCGAGCGGGCGGGGGTCGTACTTGCCTCGGTCGGCGGCGCGCCGGTGCAGCAGATCGCGGCACTTGTTGGCGTCAGTCGGCCGATGGTCTGGCGCTGGCAGCAGCGCTTTGCGGAGGAGGGCGTGGAGGGTCTGCTGCGTGACAAGACGCGCAAGCCCGGCAAGCCGCCGATCGCGGCCGAGACCGTGGCGCGCGTGGTGGCACTGACCTGCGCCGCTCCGCCGCACCAGGCGACGCATTGGACCGATCGTGCGATGGCCAAAGCCGTCGGTATTTCCCTGCGCTCGGTGCAGCGCATCTGGCAAGCACACCAACTCCAGCCGCACCGCGTGCGCACGTTCAAGCAGTCGCGCGACCCGCGCTTTGCCGACAAACTGGTCGACATCGTCGGTCTCTACCTCGATCCCCCGGCCCACGCGGTGGTGCTGTCGATCGACGAGAAAAGCCAGATCCAGGCGCTCGATCGCACCCAGCCTGGGCTGCCGCTGAAACCTGGCCGCTGCGGCACCATGACGCACGATTACCAGCGTCATGGCACGACGACGCTGTTCGCCGCGCTCAACGTGCTCGATGGCACGGTGATCGGGCGCTGCATGCAGCACCATCGACACGAGGAGTTCATCCGCTTCCTCAACGCCGTCGAGCGCGGCCTGCCAGCCGGCAAACTGATCGAGGCGGTGGTCGACAACTACGCCACCCACAAGCACCCGAAGGTCAAGGCATGGCTCGAACGGCATCCGCGCTGGACCTTTCACTTCACCCCGACCTCCGGGTCGTGGCTCAACGCGGTCGAAAACTTCTTCTCCGCGCTGACCCGCAAGCGCATCCATCGCGGCAGCTTCCATTCCATCGTCGACCTGCAAGCCGCTATCAACCGCTACCTCGCCGAACACAACGCCGAACCAAAACCCTTCGTCTGGAAAGCGTCGGCCGCATCGATCATCGCCAAGCTCGACAGACTGCCCGCACCGTCCGTATGAGTCAGTGCACTAGCAGGATGCGGAAAATCGAGGAAGTTGCGAGTTACTGAGAGTGTTCGTGGCAGGTGAGCGGTGCTTGTCACGATCGTTTGGGCGATTTCTGCCGCGTGGGCGG
The DNA here is from genome assembly GCA_031292665.1 of Mycobacterium sp. Taxonomy (GTDB): domain Bacteria; phylum Actinomycetota; class Actinomycetes; order Mycobacteriales; family Mycobacteriaceae; genus Mycobacterium. The sequence goes on from JARLGR010000241.1 coordinate 3,414, forward strand.
GCGAAAATCATGGTGCCGGGCGGAGTCCGGGCATGATTACGCCCCGCCAGCCAGCAG
>JARLGR010000242.1 GCA_031292665.1 Mycobacterium sp.
GACCCGACCCTGGCGGCGGGCGTGAAGTGTTTCGTGTCCTCGATCGCGGGCCGGGCATAGGCCGGGTATTCGGCCGCAACGACCGTGTCGGGCCGGCGGTCGGCGATCGAGACACCGGCGTGTTCGCGGGCCGCCTCGGCGAAATCGCGGCAGGTTGCGAACCGGTCGGCGGGGCTCCCGGCAAGCGCTCTGGCGAACACCGCATCGAGGCGCGCCAGTTCCGGACGCTGGTCACTGAGCCTTTCCGCAGGCTTCTCCGGCGGCGCACCGGTCAGCAGATGAAATGCCGTCGCCGCGAGGGCGTACTGGTCGGCGCGGCCGTCGACGCCGACGCCCGTGAACTCTTCGGGCGCTGCGTAGCCCACCGTCCCGCGGTTGGCGCCAGCTGGCGGGCGCCGGACGATCCCGAAGTCGCTGAGCAAAATCCGCTGGGTCCCCTCCCCCCGACCGGTCAGCAGGATGTTGGCGGGCCTGACATCGCGATGCAGCAGCCAGCGCTCGTGCGCGTAGTCGAGGGCTCCGGCGACGGCGGTGACGATGGCAAGCACCTCACCCGCCGGTGAGACCGCCGGGAACCGGTCGGCCATGAGCTGGGCGGCGTTGAGGCCTTCGACGTACTCCATCGCCAGGTACAGCCGGCCGTGAAACTCGCCGCGCTCGTCCACCGCGACGATGTGCGGGTGACGGAGATTCGCCGCGGCCGGTGTCTCCGCCTGGAACCGCCGGCGGAATTCGGCGTCCGTCGACATCGCCTGCGAGAGAACTTTCAACGCCCGCCAGCGCGCCGACCGGGGATCCTGCACCAGGTAGACGTCACCGGTCGCCCCGGAACCCAGCCTCCGCGCGATAACGTATCCGGCAAACGTCGCGCCGCTGGCCAACGCCATCCAGCGATCCTAGCCGCGATCGCGATACCGCGCCGCGCTAGCCTTTCGGCCGAAACGCCTTGCCGCGCAGTATCACCAAATCGGGACGATCCAGCACGGCCGGACCCGACCGCGGGTCCTGCGAGTAGCACAGCAGATCGGCCGACGCCCCGTGGTCGAGGCCCGGCCGGCCCAGCCAGCGACGGGCGTCCCAGCAGGCCGCGCCCAGCGCCTCGGTCGGGCTCATCCCGATCGCCTCGAGCGCCGCGACCTCGTCGGCGATCCGGCCGTGCGCGATCATGGTGCCGGCATCGCTGCCGGCGTAGAGCGGCACGCCCGCCTCGCGCGCCGCGGCCATCCGCCCCTGGCAGCGGGCGTAGAGGTCGCGCATGTGGGCGGCGTAGGTCGGGTACTTCGCGGCGGCATCGGCGATGCCCCGGAAGTTGTCGATGACATTGATCAGGGTGGGGACCAACACAGTGCCGTGCTCGAGCATCAGCGCGATCCTGTCGTCGGTGAGCCCGGTGCCGTGTTCGATGCAATCGATGCCGGCGTTGATCAGCCCGGGCAGCGCGTCCTCGCCGAAGACGTGCGCCGTGACCCGGGCGCCATGCGCGTGCGCGGCGTCGATCGCGGCCTTGAGCACGTCGTCGGACCACAGCGGCGCCAGGTCGCCGACACCGCGGTCGATCCAGTCGCCGACCAGCTTGACCCAGCCGTCGCCGCGCCCGGCCTCCTCGGCCACCGCCGCCGGCAGTCGGGACTCGTCATCGAGTTCGCGCGCGAGGCCCGGCGCGTAACGCTTCGGCCTGCCGAGGTGTTTTCCGGCCCGGATGATGCGGGGCAGATCGTGGTGGTCGTCGAGGCTGCGGGTGTCGGTCGGCGAACCGCAATCCCGCAGCAACAGGGCGCCGACGTCGCGTTCGATCTCCGCCTGGCTGATCGCCTCGTCAAGCGGGATCTCGCCGTGCTGACCGAGTCCCACATGGCAGTGCGCGTCGACCAGCCCGGGCAGGATCCAGCCGCCGTCAAAAACGGTGTCGGCCCCGGCGACCGGCTCGGTGCTGATCCGGCCGCCGACGATCCATAGCTGGGTTTCGGTCTCGTCGGGCAGCCCCAGGCCTCGCACGTGCATTCGCACGGCGCGGCTACTTTCTTCCTGGGTTGCCCGGGAACTTGAGCTTGGACAGGTCGAAGTCGGCCAGGCCGGGCGGCAGCTCGTCGAGGCCTTCGGGCATCCGCGACAGGTCGGGGAATCCCGCCGGCATGCCCGGCATCCCTGCGCCGAGGGGGGTCCGGACCTTCGGCGGCGTCGGACCCCGGGCCCCCTTCTTGCCCTTCTTGCCCTTAGCTCCCTTGGGCTTTCGGGTGGCCGACTTGCGGCCCATGCCGGGTATGCCCATGCCGCCGAGCATCGACGACATCATCTTGCGGGCCTCGAAAAAGCGGTCAACCAGCTGATTGACCTCGGAAACCGTCACGCCCGAGCCATTGGCGATACGCAGCCGCCGCGACGCGTTGATGATCTTCGGGTCGGCCCGCTCCTCGGGCGTCATCCCGCGGATGATGGCCTGCAATCGGTCGAGTTGGCTGTCGTCGACCTGGGCGAGCGCATCCTTCATCTGGCCCGCGCCGGGCAGCATGCCCAACAGGTTGCCGATCGGGCCCATCTTGCGGATGGCGAGCATCTGCTCCAGGAAGTCCTCCAGCGTCAGCTCACCGCTGCCGATCTTGGCGGCGGCGGCCTCGGCCTGCTGGGCGTCGAAGACCTGCTCCGCCTGTTCGATCAGGCTCAGCACGTCGCCCATGCCCAGGATGCGGCTGGCCATCCGGTCGGGGTGGAAGACGTCGAAGTCCTCGAGCTTTTCACCCGTGGAGGCGAACAGAATTGGGACGCCCGTGACCTCGCGGACAGACAGCGCCGCACCGCCGCGGGCGTCACCGTCGAGCTTGGTCAGCACCACCCCGGTGAAGCCGACACCCTCGCCGAACGCCTGGGCCGTGGTGACGGCGTCCTGGCCGATCATCGCGTCGAGAACGAACAGGACCTCGTCGGGGTTGACGGCCGCGCGGATGGCTGCGGCCTGGGCCATCAGCTCGTCGTCGATGCCCAGGCGCCCGGCGGTGTCGACGATGACGACGTCGAAGTGTTTGGCCCGGGCCTCGGCAAGCCCGGCCGACGCGACCTCGACGGGGTCGCCGGGGCCGGACTCCGGCGAGGCCCCGGGATGCGGCGCGAACACCGGAACCCCGGCACGCTCACCGACGACCTGCAGCTGGTTCACCGCCGCCGGCCGCTGCAGGTCGCAGGCCACCAACAGCGGCGTGTGTCCCTGGCCACGAAGCCACGCGGCCAATTTGCCGGCGAGCGTGGTCTTACCGGAACCCTGCAGGCCCGCGAGCATCACGACGGTCGGCGGCGTTTTCGCGAACGCCAGCTGGCGGGTCTCGCCGCCGAGGATGCCGACGAGTTCGTCGTTGACGATCTTGACGACCTGCTGCGCCGGGTTGAGCGCACCGGAGACCTCGGCGCCCCTTGCCCGCTCCTTGATCCGGCTGACGAACGCGCGCACCACGGGCAGCGCAACGTCGGCTTCCAGCAGCGCCAGCCGGATCTCGCGAGTGGTGGCCTCAATATCGGCGTCGGTCAGTCGACCCTTGCCGCGCAGTCCCTGGAGGGCACCGGTCAACCGGTCAGACAGCGATTCAAACACCCGATCAGCCTAGTGGTATCGCAAGCGCGGCGAAGCCGGGCGCAGCGGGTACCACGCATCAGGCCCAGTGGTATCGCAAGCGCGGCGAAGCCGGGCGCAGCGGGTAACACGCATCAGGCCCAGTGGTATCGCAAGCGCGGCGAAGCCGGGCGCAGCGGCTGCCAGCTTCCGCGACACTTACACCACGCACACAACACGCCGACGAGCGTCGCCATGGCTAATATTTCGGCGAAGCGGCGTCCTTTTCGCCATGGGTCACAACGTGATGCTCGAACCCGGGTGGCCCGACGTCGCCGAGCGAATCGACTCGTGGCTGACCGCCCGCGACCTGACAGTGCAGGCACGCTAGTCGGACACGAGTCGATACCGCGCCGAAAAGCATTGGCGTGCTAGATTTTACCGCCGCGGCAGTGACGCTGACTCAAGAGCGCGACAACACATCTACGGGGGGACCAGTGTCGATGCAGCCGGTGAGCCGCGCCGACATTTCCGCCGAAGACAACCAGCCGCTGCGGGGCTGGCAGCGCCGGGCGCTGGTGAGGTACCTCGCCGGCCGGCCGCGCGACTTTCTGGCCGTCGCCACCCCGGGATCGGGAAAGACGACGTTCGCGCTGCGGGTGGCGGCCGAACTGCTGAGCCAGCGCGCCGTCGAGCAGGTGACCGTCGTGGTGCCCACCGAGCACCTCAAGACGCAGTGGGCGCTGGCCGCGCAACGATACGGTCTTGCCCTGGACCCGAGTTTCTCCAACTCCAACCCCCAGACCTCCCCGGAATACCGCGGTGTGATGGTCACCTACGCCCAGGTCGCGTCACACCCGACGCTGCACCGGGTGCGCACCGAGCAGCGCAAGACCCTGGTGATCTTCGACGAGATCCACCACGGCGGCGACGCCAAAACCTGGGGCGAGGCGATCCGCGAGGCCTTCAGCGATGCCACCCGCCGCCTCACGCTGACGGGCACGCCGTTTCGCAGTGACGACAGCCCGATCCCGTTCGTCAGCTATGTCCCCGGCGCCGACGGCATACTTCGTTCGCACGCGGACCACACCTACGGCTACGCCGAAGCCCTGGCCGACGGCGTCGTCCGGCCGGTGGTGTTCCTCGCCTACTCGGGCGAGACGCGCTGGCGCGACAGCGCGGGCGAGGAGCACGCCGCGCGATTGGGCGAGCCCCTCTCGGCGGAACAGACCGCGCGTGCGTGGCGCACGGCGCTGGATCCCGCCGGCGAGTGGATGCCCGCGGTGATCGCGGCCGCTGATGAGCGGCTGCGCCAGCTGCGCACGCACATCCCCGACGCCGGCGCGATGATCATCGCCTCCGACCAGACGGCGGCGCGCGCGTACGCCGCCCTGCTGACGAAGCTGACGTCCGAGGCGCCGACGGTGGTGTTGTCCGACGACCCCGGATCGTCAACGCGCATAACCCAATTCGCCGCGGGCACCGGCCGGTGGCTGGTCGCGGTGCGGATGGTCTCCGAAGGCGTCGACGTGCCCCGGCTGTCGGTCGGCATCTACGCGACCAGCGCCTCGACGCCGCTGTACTTCGCGCAGGCCATCGGGCGGTTCGTGCGGTCGCGCCGCCCGGGGGAAATCGCGAGCATCTTCGTGCCGTCGGTACCTAACCTGCTGCAGCTCGCCAGCGAATTGGAAACCCAGCGCAACCACGTGCTCGGCCAACCGCACCGTCCGGCCGAGGATCCGCTGGACGGCGACCCGGCGACCAGGACCCAGACCGAGCAGGGCGACACCGACAACGGCTTCACCGCGCTGGGCGCGGACGCCGAACTCGACCAGGTCATCTTCGACGGGTCGTCATTCGGCACGGCGACCCCCGCCGGCAGCGACGAGGAGGCGGATTACCTCGGCATCCCCGGGCTCCTCGACGCCGAGCAGATGCGGGCCTTGCTGCACCGGCGGCAAGACGAGCAGCTGCAGAAGCGCGCCGCCGTCCAGGGACCGGCCCAGCCGCTGACCGCCCATGGGCAACTACGCGAGCTGCGCCGCGAACTCAACACCCTGGTCTCGATAGCCCACCACCGCATCGGCAAACCGCATGGCTGGATCCACAACGAGTTGCGGCGCCGCTGCGGCGGCCCGCCGACGGCCGCGGCGACCCGCGAGCAACTGAAGGCCCGCATCGACGCGGTACGGCAGCTCACTTCGGAGTCGTGAGGCTCAGTCGCCGACCGGCTCGTCGAGCACCTCGACCGCGGGGCCGCCCAACACCGCCAACAGGTGTTGCTCGACCGCGGCCCGCGCCCCTTGCTCACCGTCGACCGACGGCACCGTCACGCAGAACACGTCGGCCGCCGTCGACCCGAACGTGTTGACCTTGGCCCACTGGACGTCCGCGTCGGCCCGCTCCAGCGCCCGCGTCAGGAGTGCGAGCAAACCCAAGCGGTCCATGGCGCGGACCTCGACAAGCAGCTGCCCGGGTGTGGCGCTGTCGAGCCACAGGATGCGGGGCGGGGCGGTCGAATGCGTGACGGGGACCCCCACCTGTATCTCGCCGGCGCGCCCGGCCGCGCTGACGGCGTCGCTGTCGCGCTTCTCCAGCGCGCCGAGGATGTCGACGTCGCCATTGAGAGCACCCACGAATTGCTGGCGCAGCAGCCCCGCTTCCGGCGGCGAACCAAACAGCGGCGACACCACGAATTCGGTGATCGCGACACCTTCGTGGGTGTTGGCCGTCGCCGAATGAATGCGCAGCGAGTTCAACGCGAGCACCGCGGCGGCTTTGGACACGAAGCCCCGCTGGTCGGGCGCGACCATCACCACCTGCATGCGCTCGCTGTCGCCGGTCGTGATCTCGACATGTACCCCGTGGTCGGCTGCCAGCGAAAGATAATGGGGCGCAGTCGGTCCCGCCTGCGGCAGCGGCTCTCCGGCCATCACCATCCGGCAGCGGCGGACCAGCTCGTCGATCAGCGACTCCTTCCAGTCGCTCCAGACCCCGGGGCCGGTGGCATTCGAATCCGCCTCGGCCAGCGCGCGCAGCACTTCCAGCAGGACTGGGTCCCCGCCCAACGTTTCCGAGACAGTCCTGATGGTTTCGGGATCGTTCAGGTCGCTCCGGGTGGCCACCACCGGCAGCAGCAGATGGTGGCGCACCACCTTCGAGAGCACCTCGGCGTCGGGGGGCGGCACCCCGATCCTGGCGGCGATCTGAAGGGCCAGCTCTTCCCCGACCGCACTGTGATCACCGCCGCGGCCTTTGCCGATGTCGTGCAGCAGCGCGCCCAGCGCCAGCAGATCAGGCCGGGCCACGTGGGTGGACAACGGCGCCGCATTGACGGCCGTCTCGATCAGGTGCCGGTCCACCGTCCACTTGTGCGCGAAGTCACGGGGCGGCAGGTCGCGGACGACGTCCCATTCCGGAAGCAATCGGCCCCAGAGCCCATTACGGTCGAGCGCTTCGATCGTCGCCACCGCGGTGGGCCCGGCGGACAGCACGACCAGAAAGTCGTCCAGGGACTCGCGCGGCCACGGTATCGGCATCTCGGGGGCACTCGCGGCCAGGCGGCTCAGCGTGGCGGCGCCGATCGGCACCCCCGTCCCCGCCGACGCCGCGGCCACCCGTAGCACCAGACCGGTGTCGTTCCCGGGGCGGGCGTCGCGGGCCAGCACGATCTCGCCGGCATACTCGACGACGCCCTCGTCCAGGGGTCGCCGCTTCGGCCGCCGCACCAACGCCGTGATGCCGCGGCGCGGTAACGCGTTCTCGGCCGTACGCAGCCCGGTTTCGGCATGGTAGGCGATGGTGCGCGCGATGCTGGAGAGCTTGCGCGCCAGATCGAATCGGTCCCCGAGATGCAAATTCGCGCTGATCTCGTCGGCGAACTGTGCCAACAGCGTGTCGTGCCCGCGGCCGGACACTCGGTGCAGTTCGGTGCGCACGTCGAGCAGGGTCAGGTACGCGGCGTCCAGTGAACCGCCGGGCGCGTTCGGGTTGGCCATGCCGTGGCGGTCGATGAGTTGGGCAACCCCCAGCGCGTCCAGCAACTGGACGTCGCGGAGGCCGCCGCGACCGGATTTCAGGTCCGGCTCGGCCCGTTGCGCGATCCGGCCGCACCGTTGCCAACGGGCGTACGTCACGTCGACGAGCTCGTCCATGCGGGAGCGAATCGCACTGCGCCACTGCCGTCGCGCGCCGGCGATCAATTCCTCCGACAGCGTGGCGTCGCCGGCGATATGGCGGGCGTCCAACATGCCCAGCGCGGCGATCATGTCGTTATCGGCGACGTCCAGCGCCCCCGACACGGTCCGCACGCTGTGATCAATCCGAACGTTGGCGTCCCACAGCGGATACCACAGCCCGTCCGCGACCCGCTGCAGCACGTCGTCGGGCTTGTTGTCGTGCAACAACATCAGGTCCAGGTCGGAATACGGCAGCAGCTCGCGGCGCCCCAAACCGCCGATCCCGACGATCGCGAACCCGCTGTCGTCGGTGATCCCGATTTCCGCGGCCTTGGCGGCCAGCCAGGACTCGTGCAGCTCCAACGAGGCTTGCCGCAGTGCCGCCGCATCTAGTCGGCCGGCGTCGGACAGCAGTAAGCGCCGCGAGGCAGCCAAATCGGTTGCCCCGCAGGCGCTTCCTGTCCCGGACGTCTCCCCGGAGATTTCGGGCCGGTTCGGTTTCATACCCTCCCGGCCCGCCCGGGCTGGATCAGCAATCGGCCAGCGTCATAGAGCATCGGTTCCGCGTTCACCGGTGCGCACCCGCACGATGGTTTCCACGGGGCTCACCCAGACCTTGCCGTCACCGATCTTGCCGGTGCGCGCCGACTGGACGATGCTGTCCACGACCTTGTCGACGATCGAGTCGTCGACAACGACCTCGACCCGCACCTTCGGCACGAAGTCGACGGAGTATTCAGCGCCCCGGTAGACCTCGGTGTGGCCCTTCTGCCGCCCGTACCCTTGCACTTCGCTGACCGTCATCCCCAACACGCCCGCCTCCTCGAGGCTGGTCTTGACGTCGTCGAGGGTGAACGGCTTCACGATCGCCGTGATCAGCTTCATGACTACTCTGCCTCCACTTTTTCGGCCGCCCGGTCCTCCGCGCCGTTACGGTCATCGACGGGAACCCGCGCCGGCGGAAGCACCGACCCCGTCCCGCCGATCGTTCCGAAATCGTAACTGCTCTCCGCGTGCTCGGCCTCATCGATACCCGAAGCCTCTGCCTCGGCACCGAGACGCAGCCCGATGGTGTACTTGAGGATCAGGGCCAAGATGAACGTGACGGTGCCCGAGTAGAAGAGGACGGCGAACGCACCGACCGCCTGCCGTTCCAGCTGGGACCAGCCGCCGCCGTAGAACAATCCCTTGGACACACCGGCGACGCCGTTGATGGCCGTGCTTTCCGGGGCGGCGAGCAGGCCCACCAGCAGCGTGCCCGTCAGACCACCGATCATGTGCACCCCGACCACGTCGAGCGAGTCGTCGAAGCCGAGCTTGAACTTCAGCCCGACCGCCAGCGCGCACACCACGCCGGCCACCGCCCCGACCACCAGGGCGCCCAGCACGTTGACCGACGAGCAGGACGGCGTGATGGCGACCAGCCCGGCGACGATGCCCGACGCCGCTCCCAGCGTCGTGGGCTTCCCGTCGCGGATGCGCTCGGTGAGCAGCCAGGCCAGCATGGCCGTGGCGGTCGCGATCGTTGTGGTCATGAACGTCGACCCGGCGGAGCCGTTGGAGCTGGTCGCCGAACCCGCGTTGAACCCGAACCAGCCGAACCACAGCAATCCGGCGCCGAGCATCACGAACGGCAGGTTGTGCGGGCGGAACAGCGTCGTGGGCCAGCCCTTGCGCTTGCCCAGCACGATTGCCAGCGCCAGGCCCGCGACACCGGAGTTGATGTGGACCGCGGTCCCTCCGGCGAAGTCGATCGCGTGCAGCTTGTTGTTGATCCAGCCGCCCTTCTCGGACGCGAACCCGTTGGCCGCGAAGACCCAGTGCGCGACCGGGAAGTAGACCAACGTGGCCCACAATCCGGCGAACACCAGCCAGGCGGTGAACTTCAGCCGGTCGGCCACGGCCCCCGAGATCAGCGCGACGGTGATGATCGCGAACATCAGCTGGAAGGCGACGAACACCGTGGCGGGCATGGTGCCGGCCAGCGGGATATCGACCTGTGTGACGCCCTTGGTCGGATCGCCCTTGACGGCATTGCTGCCGATGAGACCTTTGAGGCCCCAGTAGTCGCCCGGGTTCCCAACGACGCCGCCCTTGTCGTTACCAAACGACATCGAGTAGCCGTAGAGAACCCACAGGACGGTCACAACGCCCATCGCGCTGATGCTCATCATGAGCATGTTGAGCACGCTTCTGGTGCGCACCATGCCGCCGTAGAAGAACGCCAGTCCTGGCGTCATCAAGAGCACCAGCGCGGAACTCGCCAACATCCAGGCGGTATCGCCGGTATCGGGTTGGCCCAGAATCGGGAATGCCACTCGCTATCACCTCCGGTCGGACATGAACGGCCGTCAGACGTGCGCCTGTGCCTGATCCAGAACCTTGCGCAATGGTTGTTTCTGCAATGCAGCGGCCATGTTTCGTGAGGATTAACGTCCCACGCGCGGTGTAAGGCGGTCAGCCAAGCAGCGCGTCGACGAAGGCGGCCGGCTCGAACGGCGCCAGGTCGTCGGGCCCTTCACCCAGGCCGACCAGCTTCACCGGCACCCCGAGTTCCTGTTGGACCCGGAAAACGATGCCGCCCTTGGCCGTTCCGTCCAGTTTGGTCAGCACCGCGCCGGTGATGTCGACCACCTCGGCGAACACCCGGGCCTGGGCCAGCCCGTTCTGCCCGATGGTCGCGTCGAGCACCAGCAACACCTCGTCGACCTCGGCCCGCTTGGTCACCACGCGCTTGACCTTGCCGAGTTCGTCCATCAGCCCGACCTTGGTATGCAGCCGGCCGGCGGTGTCGATGAGCACGACGTCGGCACCCAAGGCGATGCCCTTGTCGACGGCGTCGAACGCCACCGACGCCGGGTCGGCCCCTTCGGGCCCGCGCACCACTTCGGCGCCGACCCGCGACGCCCAGGTCTGCAGTTGGTCGGCGGCGGCGGCCCGGAAGGTGTCGGCCGCGCCCAGCACCACGCGCCGGCCGTCGGCCACCAGCACCCGGGCCAGCTTGCCGACGGTGGTGGTCTTGCCGGTGCCGTTGACCCCGACGACCAGCAGCACCGACGGGCGCTCGGCGTGCGGCAGGGCGCGGATCGAGCGGTCCATGCCGGGCTGCAGCTCTGCGATCAGCACGTCGCGCAGCGCACCCTTGGCGTCGGCTTCGGTGCGGACATCGCTGCTGGCCAGCCGGCTGCGCAGCTGCGACATGATCGACTCGGTGACCACCGGGCCCAGATCGGCGATCAGCAGCGTGTCCTCGACATCCTGCCAGGAATCTTCGTCCAGGTCGCCGCCGCCGATCAGGCCCAGCAGGCTGCGCCCGAACGCGTTCTGCGACTTGGCCAGGCGGCCGCGGAGCCGTTCCAGTCGACCTTCTGTCGGCTCGATGGCCTCGATCTCGGGCGCCGCCGGGGTCTCGGGGGGCGCCGGGGCGGCTTCCGGGGGCGCTGGCGCCGACGGGGCCTCGGGCGCGGCCTGGATGTTCTGCGGGGCCGGAGCGGCGGGCGGTGGTGCGAGGGTCTCCGGTTCCGGCAGCTCGACGTCGGAGATCGTGCGCCGTGGCGCGTCCCGGGGAATGGTCGCGTCGTCGCCTACCGCCGGCAGGCCGGTGGTGTCGATCCGTTCGGCCGGCGGCGCGGTTTGGCTGAAGGTGATGCCGGAGGACGCAGTGTAGCCCCTCGGGCGGTCGAGGACGCCGGGTTCGGGCCGGGCGGACAGGCGGATCTGCCGCCGCCGGTAACGCACCACGCCCAGGACCAGCGCGGCGATGACGACCAGGACGGCGACGACCGCGACGGCGATCCAAAGACCTTGTGACACGCTGACATTCTTTCAGGAGCCGGATCTGGAAGGGTCGGCGGCAGCCACTAGGAGGAGCTGGAGACCAGCTCCTCCACCTGCTGGCCGCGCATCCGCTGAGAGATGACCGCGGTGATGCCGTCGCCCTGCATGGTGACGCCGTAGAGCGCGTCGGCGACCTCCATCGTCGGCCTCTGGTGGGTGATGATGAGGATCTGCGACTTGGCCCGCAGCTGTTCGAACAGCCCGAGCAGGCGGCGCAGGTTGGTGTCGTCGAGCGCGGCCTCCACCTCGTCCATGATGTAGAACGGCGACGGACGGGCGCGGAAGATCGCGACCAACATCGCCACCGCCGTCAGCGCCTTTTCGCCGCCGGACAGCAACGAGAGCCGGGTCACCTTCTTACCGGGCGGACGGGCCTCGACCTCGATGCCCGTGGTCAGCATGTCGTTCGGGTCGGTCAGCCGCAGCCGGCCCTCCCCGCCCGGGAACAGCGAGGCGAACACGTCGGCGAATTCGCGCTCCACGTCGGTGAAGGCGTCGCTGAACACTTGCAGGATGCGGGCGTCGACGTCGGCGACGACATCGAGCAGGTCCTTGCGGGCAGCCTTGACGTCTTCAAGCTGAGTGGACAGGAAGTTGTAGCGCTCCTCGAGGGCGGCGAACTCCTCGAGCGCCAACGGGTTGACCCGGCCCAGCTCGGCCAGCTCCCGCTCGGCCCGCTTGGCCCGGCGCTCCTGGGTTGCCCGGTCGTAGGGCATGGGGGCGGGTGCGACCACCTGCTCGCCGCGCTCCCGGGCCTGCTCGAACTCGGCCATCTCCAGCTCGGTGGGCGATAGCCCGACGTTCGGCCCGTACTCGGCGATCAGGTCGGCGGGTGCCATGCCGAACTGCTCCAGCACCATCTGCTCGAGCTGCTCGATGCGCATCGCCGCCTGGGCGTTGGCCACCTCGTCGCGGTGCAGCGAGTC
>JARLGR010000243.1 GCA_031292665.1 Mycobacterium sp.
GCGCCGGCGCAGGGGCCGCGGCCGGGACGGCGATCGAAGTCAGCCCCACGGCCGGCAACACGCTGGGCGCGGCGGCAATGGGTACCAGAGCCGGCGCCGCAGCGGATGGAGGCACAGCGGCCAGCCCGGCCAGGCCCCCCAAGCCGCCCACGGCCGCCGGGGCGACGGCCGGGAGCGCCGCGACAGCCAGCGCCGGGTTGGTGACCGCGTAGGCAAGGACTTCTTCGATGTGGGTCGGGAAATCGAACAGTTGCCAGCTGATCAGCCATTGAAAGGCCTCCACTGGATTTTGTGTAAGGTCCACCCCGAAATTTTGAAAATCCTCAAAAAGTTCGAGGCTTCGAGCGATCCAGAACGACGCTTGGCCGGGATTCGTATAAGTGTCGTAGGTGGCCCCATTGATGGTGCCGCCTGCAGGGTCCCAGTTGATACCGAAGTTCTGCAGGAAGTTCGAAACAAAGTTATCGATCGGAAGGTCGACCGTCGGGTCGTGTGCAAGTTGACTATTCCCGATACCGACGTTTTGCAGGGAATTAACGAGCCACTGTGGGAGATTCAGCGGGTTGTCGGTCTGGCCCTGATTAAGCAGAAGATTCGAGATCTGCTGCTGGATCCCGAGCGGGTTTTGCAGGAACTGCTCCATCTGCTGCTGGGCCGTCTGCAGGAACGTCTTCAGCGGGTTGCTGCTCGACGCGGGATCGGCTGAGGCATCGGATTTCAGGATCTGCGGCGCCGGGGCGGTCTGCGGAGTGGACGCCACCGTCGCGCGGGAGACCGCTTGATAGGTGGACATCGTGGTGGCGGCCTGGACCCACATCCGCGCATAGTCGGCCTCGTTGAGGGCAATCGGGATGGTGTTGATCCCAAAGAAATTCGTGGCCAACAACACCCCATGAAGCACGTGATTGGTGGCCAGCTCGGGCAGTGTCGGCATGGCCGCCAATGCGGCGGTGTAGCCCGCGGCCGCGGTCTCCAGCTGGGCGGCCGCCGCCGCGCTGTTGGCGCTGGCCTGCATCAGCCACGCCAGATAGGGCACATATGCGGCCGCATACGACTCGGCGCTTGGCCCCTCCCATGCGCCGGCCTGCACCGACGCCAGCAACGCGCTGAGCTCCTGCGCCACCGACGCGTACTCAGCAGTTAGCGAGCTCCAAGCCCCCGCCGCCGCCACCAGGGACCCAGGCCCCGGGCCGCTGCTCAGCAATGCCGAGTGCACCTCGGGCGGTGAAGCCATCCAGATTGGCGCCGTCATCGTCAGCCGCCCGCGGCGAGACACGACGATGCCGCCGCCGCATCGGCGGCGGCATAGCCGGCGCCCGACTCCCCCACCCCGAGACCCGAGCGGCCCAGTTCTTGGACGCCACGGGCCGCCACCGCCGTGATGAGTGAGGCGGCGCCGGCGTGGGCGGCCGCCAGTCGGGCGGTCAACGCGTCGACCGTCGCGTCTGCGGCGGCCAGTCCTTCGGGCACGACCCGCAACATCATGGACAGACACTCCTCGTTTGGCACTCAGACGGGTCGGGAAGGAGCTTACTGAAAATGATTTTCGTTAACAACTCGACCAGTCCAGGCTGGTAACTAGGCCTGCAGGAGGCCACAGGCTTCTCACAAGACGCAGTGGCGCTCGCTGCCGATAGCGAGCTGAAGCCGGACGTGCCAGGGGCCTACCGGCGCCGACCGAACCATGACTGGCACGCCTGTAGCTCTACCGGAGCGAGTGTTCAGCCGCCACCGGTAACCCACGTCCGATTGCAGCCCGAGGCCGTCGGCCCCGAGTCAGCCTCCATACCGGTTACACCAGCGGACGCCCGGTCCGGATCCGGCGATCGACGTCCCACAGCAGGACGTTGAACGGGAACTGCCGGACGAACCGCGGCATCATGCGGTTCACCGTGCGCATTGCGACCATCAGCCGGTCGAAGCGCCGCTGCCTGGCGGCGTCCCACGGCAACCGCATCTCGTCGCGGAACCGCTGCGGCAGAAAGCCCGTGGTGATCAGCAGCGCAAAGTCGTCGGACGCGCGCTGCAGCGGCCGCGGCAGCTTCACCCCGCGGACGCGTCCCGCGGCGATGGGAAACAGGTAGTCGCGGACGGCGTCGTCGATGTGCACCTTGGCCAGCGACTCCTGCCAGTACCGGTCGAAGGCGGCGCGGTCGGCCGGCCACATCTCCGGCGGCACCTGCAAGGTGGTGGCGAGCGCCATGCCCTCGCGGTAGTGGCGGGCCGCTTCCTCCTCGTCCATCTCACCGACGAAGATGCGGTAGATGTCGACCGCCCCCTTGTACAGGCAGGCGCCCACCCACAGTTGCAGGTCGACGTCGAAGGCGTTGTACTGCACGGGGCTGTCGGGGGTCGAATACACCTGCGCGTGCGCCCGATTCACCGCGCGACGGAACGCCGCCTTCTGGGCATCGCTGCCGCGGGTGGCCACCGCCAGGTAGGTGAAGGTGGTGCGCGCCCGCTTGATCGGA
The DNA here is from genome assembly GCA_031292665.1 of Mycobacterium sp. Taxonomy (GTDB): domain Bacteria; phylum Actinomycetota; class Actinomycetes; order Mycobacteriales; family Mycobacteriaceae; genus Mycobacterium. The sequence goes on from JARLGR010000243.1 coordinate 2,472, forward strand.
TGCAGGTCCACCCGGCCGCTCTCGACGCGGCTCTCCATCACGCCGTATCCGACACCGGGCCGCGCCAACTGCATGATCACGTTCGCCGGGCCGGCCAACAGCGCGATGCCCATCAGGCCCTCGTCGATGCCCAGGGCGCGCCCACGCCGGGCGCGCCGGGGACGGGACCGGTCGGCCTCGGCGTTTATGGCGCGTTCGACCTGTGGAATCGGTTGCTCAACCACCTGGCGCATCGCCACCGTTGGTCCTCCCGCGGCACCGGGTCCGCTAAATGTGCGAACAGTTGTTTCCCGATATTGTCGGCGTCTTGGTCCGGTGTCAAGATGGTGATCATGAACGACACCTCGAGCGCGCGGCCCTACCGCGGAGTCGAGGCCGCACAGCGCCTGGCCACCCGCCGCAACCGGTTGCTGGCCGCGGGCCTCGACCTACTCGGTGCCGGACACCAGGACATGTCCGCCGTCACCGTGCGCAACGTGTGCCGCCAATCCGGCCTGGCCGCCCGATACTTCTACGAAAGCTTCACCGACAAGGACGAATTCGTCGCCGCGGTCTACGACTGGGTGGTCGCCGACCTAGCCGCCACCACGCAGGCCGCCGTGGCGGCGGTGCCCGCCGACGAGCAGACCCGCGCGGGAATGGCCAACGTCGTGCGGACCATCACCAGCGACGCCCGGATCGGGCGCCTGCTGTTCAGCACCCAGCTGGCCAACTCGGTGATCGCGCGCAAACGCGCCGAATCCACCGCTATGTTCGCCATGCTGTCCGGACAGCACGTCGGCGACTCGCTGCGGGTACCGGCAAACGACCGCATCAAGGCCGCGGGGCACTTCGTGGTCGGCGGCGTCGGGCAGACCATCAGCGCCTGGCTTGCCGGCGACGTACGGCTCGAACCAGACCAGCTCGTCGATCAGCTGGCGTCGCTGCTCGACGAACTCGCCGAGCCGCACCTGTACCGCCTCACGGAAACAGCGGCAGATGCCACAGTCGCATCCCGGGATCGAGCAGCCACAAACGCATCATCGTCAGGCGGATGAGCCGCTGGGCGCTAAAGATCATGAAGGCCGCCAGTGGCAACTCGATCAGCAGAGCGGTTCCCACCGACAGCCAGAAGTCCCTGGGTCCGGCGGTCATGAGGTCGAACCAGGCGTCGCAGATCAGGAGCACTCCAGTGGTGAACGCGGCCGGGACCAGTAGCTGACGACGCAGGTAGCCCAGCACGGCCGTCGTCAACATGAACCCCATCAACAGGACGTCGAAGCCCACCCAGGTAAGGGGCCAGTTGTGCGCGACGTAGTTCTCCGGCAGCGTCACCGAGAGATACCCCAACCAGGGGATCATTGCCATTGAGCCACCGACCATCATGCTCAGTCGGATGCGTCGCACCCGAGCCAAGAACGCCGAGTCGACGAGGTCGCTCAGCGGTTGTTCCAGCCTGGTGATCAGATGGCGCCGCTCCTCGGGCGTCAGCGCGGCGATCTGAGCGTCGGTCAGGATGCCGTCGGTCACGATCGACCGACCGGCGCGGAGGGCCGCCGGTCAACCGCCGTCTTCGGCACCGTTTTGGTATCGCTGCTGCCGAATTCCTTTATCCAGCAGGCGAATTCAAGGGTGATGCCATCGGGGTCCTGGAAGTAGAACGAGCGCACGTACACCCCGGGATGCACCGTCTTGGCAACCTGCGTCTCGCTCTCGTCGTGGTTGAGCACCGGCCCGACGCGCACGCCCTTGTCCTTGAGTCGCTGCCGGTAGGCGTCGAACTTCTCGGCCGGCACATGGAATGCCAGGTGGTTCATGCTGCTCACCGCGCTGGTGATGTCCCCGATACCGGGGATGGCGCCCGGCGACGAGACGCCCGGAACCCGGTCGGGCGCGTCGGCGAACCAGAAGAACGCGACGCAGTCACCGTTGCCGGCGTCGAAGAAGAAGTGCTGGCCCATGCCGCGGGGCAGATCCAGCGACTTGATCAGGGCCATGCCCAGGATGTTGGTGTAGAAATCCACCGTGCGCGCCATGTCCGAACACACCAGCGCGACGTGGTTGATCCCGCCGAGCTCGAATTCCGTGTTGGTGTTGTGCGGCCTGATCATCGCGCGGCTCCTATCGGTCCCGGAGTGCAGGTCCTGGCCAAGGCCCGAATCTGAATCTAACATCAGGTTCAGTCTGAGCCCCGAGAGAGGTGCGCGAGGTGCGCCAGGTGTCGACCACGGCAGAGCCGGATCGCCGACGGGGCCCGTCCGCCGAGTCTCCCACACAACGGCACGGGCAACCGCGGGCGGCGATCGCAACGGCCGCTTCGGATTTCGCGTGGCAATCCAATGAGATCGACCCCCTACCAATCTCTTTCATCGCCGGGCCCGTCGACCGGGCCTACCATCGGCAGGAGGGCCGCCGACCGTGACACGCCATGCCGCCGCCGCAGGAGTCGTCCATGAGTTCGTCGGACTCCAGTCACCCAGCGCGGGGCGCGCCGGCGCCGGCGGACACCCGTGCCAAGGGCTTTATCACCGCGGCGTGGGACGCAAGCCCAAGGTCGCGATGATCGCCACGCACTACCAGATCGACTTCTCCGAGCACTATCTCGCCGACTACATGGCCACCCGCGGCATCGGGTTTCTGGGCTGGAACACCAGGTTCCGTGGCTTTGAAAGCAGCTTTCTGCTCGACCACGCGCTGGTCGACATCGGTGTCGGAGTCCGCTGGCTGCGCGAGACCCAGGGCGTAGAAACCGTTGTACTGTTGGGTAATTCGGGTGGCGGCTCACTGATGGCCGCCTACCAGTCACAGGCCGTGGAGCCGAACGTGACCCCCCTGGACGGCATGCGACCGGCGGCCGGACTGACGGAGCTGCCGCCCGCGGACGGCTACGTGGCCACCGCCGCCCACCCGGGCCGTCCCGACGTGCTGACGGCCTGGATGGACGGCGCCGTCGTCGACGAGAACGACCCGGTGGCCAGCGATCCCACGCTCGACCTGTTCGACGAGCGCAACGGCCCACCATTCTCGCCGGAGTTCGTTGCCCGCTACCGCAGCGCGCAGGCCGCGCGCAACCACGCCATCACCGACTGGGCCGAGACGGAGCTCAAACGCGTACGCGCGGCGGGTTTCTACGACCGGCCGTTCACGGTGATGCGCACCTGGGCCGATCCGCGCATGGTCGATCCCACCATCGAGCCCACCAAGCGTCTGCCCAACATGTGCTACGCGGGGATTCCGGTCAAAGCCAACCGATCCGCGCTCGGCATCGCCGCGGCGTGCACACTGCGTAGCTGGCTGGGCATGTGGAGCTTGCGGGTGGCGCAGACCAGGGCCGAGCCGCACCTGGCCCGGATCACCTGCCCCGCGTTGGTGATCAACGCCGAGGCCGACACCGGGGTCTTCCCGTCCGACGCCCAGCGCATCTACAACGCAATCGCCGGCACGGACAAAGCCGAGGTCTCGATCGACACGGACCACTACTTCACCACGCCGGGCGCGCGCAGCGAGCAGGCCGACGTCATCGCCAAGTGGATTGCCAAGCGGTGGCGGTGAGAGTTCTCGCGCACTTCGTCCCCGGTATTACCCCGCACTTGACGTGGTACACCGCCGACACCTTGCGGCGCTAAGCAGCCGGAGGCATTGAAAGACTCAGCCAATTGCCGCCGGCTGCGCGACGGTGAGCCGCTGGCCCATGTAGTCAACCAACCCACCGGTTGTTAGTTTGGAAGGCGCTGGCCGAGACGGAAACACGAAAGCATGGGAAGGCGACCAATGCCGATCGCGATCACTCCCGAGCATCAAGACCTGGCCGATTCGGTGCGCTCCCTGGTGGCGCGCGTCGCGCCGTCCGAGGTGCTGCACGCGGCTTTAGAAACCCCGTTCGAGAATCCCCCGCCGTACTGGCAGGCGGCGGCCGACCAGGGCCTGCAGGGCGTGCATCTGTCCGAGTCGGTGGGCGGCCAGGGTTTCGGCATCCTGGAGCTGTCGATCGTGCTGGCCGAGTTCGGCTACGGCGCGGTGCCCGGGCCGTTTGTGCCGTCCGCGATCGCCAGTGCGCTCATCGCCGCGAACGACCCGGACGCGAAGGTGCTCGCCGAACTGGCCTCCGGCGTGGCCATCGGGGCCTACGCGCTGGATTGCTGCGCGCTGACCGCCACCCGCCAGGGCAAAACGCTGGTGATCCGCGGGGAAGTCCGCGCGGTTCCCGCTGCGGCGCAGGCGTCCATCCTGGTGCTTCCGGTCGCGATCGACAGCGGCGAAGAGTGGGTCGTGCTCCGTGCCGACCAGCTTGAAATCGAGCCGGTGAAAAGCCTCGACCCGCTGCGGCCCATTGCGCATGTGCGGGCCAACGCCGTCGAGGTGGGCGAGGACGCCGCGTTGAGCAACCTGAGCATGGCGACCGCGCACGCACTGATGACGACGCTGTTGTCCGCCGAGGCCGTCGGCGTGGCGCGCTGGGCGACCGACACGGCGTCGCACTACGCCAAGATCCGTGAGCAATTCGGCCGGCCGATCGGCCAATTCCAGGCCATCAAGCACAAGTGCGCGGAGATGATCGCCGACACCGAGCGGGCCACCGCGGCGGTGTGGGATGCCGCCCGCGCGATCGACGAAGCCAGCGAAAACAATTGGGACACAGCGGATTCAAAGGTCGAATTCGCCACCGCGGTGGCGGCGACGCTGGCGCCGACGGCCGCCCAGCGGTGTGCCCAGGATTGCATTCAGGTGCACGGCGGGATCGGCTTCACCTGGGAGCACGACACGAACGTCTACTACCGCCGGGCGCTGATGCTGGCCGCCGGCTTCGGCCGCGCCTCGGAGTACCCCCAGAAAGTGGTCGACACCGCAACCACGACGGGCATGCGCGCCGTGGACATCGACCTCGACCCGGACACAGAAAAGCTGCGGGACGAGATCCGGGGCGAGGTCGCCGCGCTCAAGGCGATGGACCGCGAGCAACGCAAGGTCGCGCTCGCCGAGGGCGGTTGGGTGCTGCCCCACCTGCCCACGCCGTGGGGCCGGGCCGCCGGCCCGGTGGAGCAGATCATCATCGCCCAGGAGTTCGCCTCCGGGCGGGTCAAGCGGCCGCCGATGGGCATCGCGACGTGGGTCATTCCGTCGATCGTCGCGTTCGGGACCGAGGAGCAGAAGCAACGGTTCCTGCCGCCGACCTTCCGCGGCGACATGATCTGGTGCCAGCTGTTCTCCGAACCGGGCGCGGGGTCCGACCTGGCCGGGTTGACCACCAAGGCGACGCGGGTCGACGGCGGCTGGCGCATCACCGGCCAGAAGATCTGGACCACCGCGGCGCAGTTCTCGCACTGGGGCGCGCTGCTGGCCCGGACGGACCCGTCGGCGCCGAAGCACAATGGCATCACCTACTTCCTGCTGGACATGAAAAGCGAAGGCGTGCAGGTCAAGCCGTTGCGCGAGCTCACCGGCAACGCGATGTTCAACACCGTCTACATCGACGACGTGTTCGTTCCCGACGACTGCGTGCTCGGCGACGTCAACCGGGGCTGGGAGGTCAGCCGCAACACGCTGACCGCGGAGCGGGTGTCGATCGGCAGCAGCGACGCCAACTTCCTGGCCACCCTGCCGCAGTTTGTCGAGTTCGTGCGTGACGGCCAGTTCGACCAGGTCGCCCAGCACCGGGCCGGCCGGTTGATCGCCGAAGGGCACGCCGCCAAGGTGCTGAACCTGCGCTCCACGCTGTTGACCCTGGCCGGCGGTGACGCCATGCCGTCGGCGGCGATCTCCAAGCTGCTGTCGATGCGCACCGGCCAGGGCTACGCCGAATTCGCGGTGGCCTCCTTCGGCAGCGACGCCGCGATCGGCGACACCGCCGAGCTGCCCGGCGAGTGGGGCGAGTACCTGTTGGCCAGCCGCGCCACGACCATCTACGGCGGCACGTCCGAGGTGCAACTGAACATCATCGCCGAGCGGCTGCTGGGCCTCCCCCGCGACCCGTAACTGCCGCCGCTACCAGTTAACGCCGTTGGCGAGCCGCAGCGGCGGCGTCAGCTCACCACCACCAGTTCCCGGGCCGCCCACCCCAGCCGCCGCGGTCCCAGCCGCCGTGGCCCCAGCCGCCGCGACCCCAGCCGCCGTGGCCCCAGC
>JARLGR010000244.1 GCA_031292665.1 Mycobacterium sp.
ACAGGTGGTCCGCTTCCTCCGAGACCACCGGTGCGCCGGCCAGCGCGGGCCAGGTGACGCCGCGGTTCTCCCTGATGTTGCGTCGGTAAGCAGAGTTCACGGAGTCGGCCCGACTCACGGCCGGTTCGCTCACTTCGTCCGCCGTGCGTGCGCTGGCCTGCATCAGTTGAGTGGCACCGCAGGTGGCGACGCGATCCAGGGTGCCCGGCATCATGTCCTCCTGTAGGGGCGCGTTGCGTGAGCCGGGGCAGTCGCTGCTGGTCGTCGAAATGGGGGGTGCAGGGCGTCTGTCTACGGGTATTCGGCGTCAGCCAGGTCACAGATGCACATCAGTCGAGGAATGATAAGATACCGGACGCTCGCCCACCCCGGCGGCGATTTTTCCGATGTCATCCTAAATTAGGGAACGCGCAACTCCGCATGCCATGGTGCTAGGGGCTAGCGGGTCGTCGGGAATGACGATGGTCAGTCCCGGGACCGCCTGCACTGCGTTATGCCGCGAGGTGCAGTCATTGGGCCCACGTTGGCAGTTGGCGAATATCGACGTGACTCATCGCAGCGAAATAAACACCTGTCGAATAGGATGGCGCGCACCAGCCGCGTGAGCGCTGGCAGGCGGTCCGATCTCGGCACTCATTCGTCGGCGCGGCCGAGTACCGAGGAGATGACCATAACTTCCTACACCGCTCAAGTTCTCGACGCCGCGGACCCTGCAGACAATGCGGTGTTGGAACAGCTCCGCGCCGATTCCGTCATCGAATTCATCGATCATAGCGAGGAACAACTCGAGGAATTGCGAAGGCTTCGGCCGCCACCGGATCGGGAGCTGGTTGCCGAAACCTGCCGGTGGGCGTACTACCCGTGGCGGAGGGCCGTCGTCGCGGTGCTGGGCCCCCGGGCATTCCGAGCGGTGCGATTGGATCGCAACAGGAACATGATCACCGCCGAGGAACAGGCGCGGCTCGGCACGCTGCGTATCGGCGTGGCCGGTTTGAGTGTCGGACATGTCATCGCGCACACCTTGGCCGCAGAGGGCATCTGCGGCGAGCTTCGGCTGGCGGATTTCGATCGCATTGAGCTGTCCAATCTCAACCGGGTGCCGGCGACCGTACTGGACCTCGGGCTGAACAAGGCCGATGTGGCCGCCCGCAGAATCGCCGAACTCGATCCGTACCTCCCGGTGCGGGTTCTGGACGCGGGGCTGACGGCCGACACTATCGACGAGTTCCTCGACGGACTGGACGTCGTTGTCGAGGAGTGCGATTCGTTGGACATAAAGGCCAGCCTGCGGGAACGCGCCCGTGCCCGTCGCATTCCGGTGCTGATGGCTACCAGCGATCGAGGCCTAGTGGACGTGGAACGTTTCGACCTGGAGCCGCAACGCCCGATTTTGCACGGTCTGCTCGGCGACTTGGATTTTGCGCGGCTTCCCGACATGAGTAGCCGGGAAAAGGTTCCGCACATGCTGCGCTTTCTGGAGGCCGAGCAGTTGTCGCCCCGGGGCGCGGCGTCCCTGGTGGAAATCGACCGCACGTTGTCGACGTGGCCGCAGGTGTCCGGTCACGTTGTATTGGGAGCGACCGCGATTTCCGAGGCCGTGCGCAGAATCGGATTGGGTGAAGACCTCCGCTCGGGCCGGATTCGGCTCGATGTCGGCTCGGCGCTCAATCGGCTCGACGAGCCAGAGACGGCCACGGATCGCCGCCCGCCGCCGGCCGACTATTCAGATCCTGCGCTACCGGGAGTAACGGGCGTCATCGCCGCAGCCGCTATTCGGGCACCGTCCGGCGGCAACGTGCAGCCTTGGCGTATTGAGACTGAGCCGGATGTCATCACCATCCGGCTTGCGCCCGAGCATACGTCCACGATGGACGTCGGGCTCCGCGGCAGTGCGGTCGCGCTTGGCGCGGCCCTCTTCAACGCCAAGGTAGCTGCTGCCAGGCAACGAGTGCTGGGGCCGGTGACCGTGCTGGAGGATGTTGATGGCGCGCCGTTGCAGGCGACGGTGCATCTGCGTGACGGCGGTGATCCCGACCTTGCCGAGCTCTACCAACCGATGCTGGCACGTGAAACCAACCGCCACCTCGGAAAGCCCCACCCAATCGCCGCAGACACAATCGAACGGCTGCACGCCGTCGCCGAGCGGGAGGGAGCCCAACTGTACCTCGTGACCGAGCCCGACGACATCGACCGTATCGCAACGATTTTCGCCGCCGCCGACCGCATCCGGTACCTGACGCCGCGGCTGCATGCTGAAATGATTTCTGAGTTGCGCTGGCCCGGTGATCCGTGTCCGGACACCGGTATCGACGTCCGTAGCCTCGAGCTCGGCCCTGGCGATCTCGCCGTGCTGGGCATCTTGGGGCGCCCGGACGTGATGGCCCACCTCGCGCGGTGGAACGCTGGGACCGCGTTAGGCGAGGACACTCGCCGCCGCGTGTTGGCGAGCTCTGCCGTGGGTGTCATTTCGGTGCCAGGAGGCACCTTGACCGACTACGCGCGCGGCGGATCCGCTGTTGAGGCGGTGTGGATTGCCGCACAGCAGCGCAGGTTAGCTGTTCAGCCCATCTCGCCGGTCTTCCTGTACGCCAGCGATGCCGAAGATCTCACCGAGTTGTCGACGTCCTTCATCGACGAACTGGGAAAGCTGCAGCACGAGTTCTGTCAGCTCGTCCGCATGCCGGCTGGTGACTTCCCTGTCCTAGTGCTGCGATTCGCTGTCGGCGGCCCGGCGTCGGTGCGGAGCCGTCGCAGTTTCGACCGCGTTCGGTTGCTGCAGCGTTGATACAGGCTACCGTATAGAGCTATGTCGGGCTCCCTGGACGATTTGGTAACGGCGGCGGCCGCCGAGTTGATGGCGGCCAACGCGGACAACGCTGCCGCGATCAGTCAACGGGTGCTCCGCGATTTGGTTAACCACTTCGGGGTGGACACCGGTTTTCTGCGCCACAACGATCACACCATCCGCGCGACAGTGCTCGTCGCTGAATGGCCGCCACGCGAGAACGTCCCCGACCCCGACCCGATCGCTGTGGTGTATTTCGCCGACGCCGACTCGGTCTTCGGGATGCTCGAACACCACAAAGTGCCCTACGTTATGCGTCCCGAGCCTGCGAACGCCGACTATCAACACCATATTGAGGAGGGAACGGGCGTTCCTGAGATTTCCCTTGCGGGCGTTCCACTGCTTTCTGGCGATCTCACCACCGGCGGCCTCGGCTTCATCAAGTTCGGCGACCGGGAATGGCTACCGGAGGAGCTGAATGCGCTGCAGGCGATCGCCACACTGTTCGCTCAGCTGCAGGCCCGCATGGTCGCCGAAGAGCGAGTCCGCTACCTGGCTGAACACGATGACCTCACCGGCCTGCTGAACCGCAGAGCGCTGATCGCTCACCTCGACGAACGCCTGGCTGAGGGTCAGTCGGGCCAAATAGCGGTATTGTTCCTCGATCTGGACCGTTTCAAGGTCGTCAACGAGCACCTCGGTCAGGAAGCCGGCGACCGGTTCATCAAGGGTTTCGCCGAGTTCCTGGACGAGGCCGCAGATGCTTACTCGGTAACCGCTCGGCTCGGCGGTGACGAGTTTATAGTCGTGCCTTCTGCACCGATGGACACCAACAGCGCCTTGGCGTTTGCTCATTGGCTGCAGGACCGAGTTGACAAGCAGGTCGTGATCGACGGTGAGAGGCTCAGCCGTTCCGTCAGTGTCGGTGTCGCTACCGGCGCACCGGGACGCGACAGCACTTCGGATCTCCTGCGTCGCGCCGATCAGGCCGCTCGGTCGGCCAAGAGTTCCGGCGGGGCCAAAGTCGCAGCTTTCAGCGCGGAGATGTCCGAACGGGACACGATCCGCAACGAAATCGAACTGGACCTGGAAGCGATGACCAATAGCGATAACAGCGCCCTGGTGCTGCATTACCTGCCGGAGTTTGGCATGCGCACCGGCGAGATCCTCGGGACCGAGGCGCTCGTCCGTTGGCAACACCCGACTCGAGGGCTGCTGATGCCGGACTCCTTCATCGGGGTGGTCGAATCGATCAATCTGGCCGGGAAGCTCGGCCGTCTGGTAATGCGCTCGGCCTGTGCGCAGTTCGGACTCTGGCGCTCACGCGGCGTGGGGCGCGATGCCGTGCTGCGGGTCAACATATCGCCAGTGCAGCTCGTCGCGAACAACCTTGTCGACACGGTCGCCGCAACCCTCGACGAGTTCGCTATCGATCCCGGCGCGGTGTGTCTCGAGATCACCGAAAGGGTCGTGGTCCAGGAGATCGACACCACGCGCCGAACACTTTTCCGACTGAAGGACATTGGTGTCCAGATCGCTATCGACGACTTCGGTACTGGCTACAGTGCGTTGACCTATTTGAAGTCTCTTCCGGTCGACATACTCAAGATCGACAGAGCATTTGTCCGCGATCTCGACACCGACACACGCGATCTCGCGATCGTGCAGGCCATCGTCGACTTAGCGCACGCTCTCGGACTTGAGGTCGTCGCGGAGGGCGTCGAGACTGCCGCCGCGGCCAGGGCACTGCTTGATTTGGGATGCCATCGGGCGCAAGGCTTTCTGCTGTCCCGTCCGGTGGATAGCGATGCAATGGAATCGCTGTTCGCCAGGCGCGTCGTACCAATGGACTTCGGCACCATGGGAGATTCGCAACGTGACGATTCGCCTACATCGAACAACCGCGGGATCGGCAAGTCCCCGCGGAGGACCTCCACTCGGGCTGGGCTGCAGCCGCTTTAATGATGCGCTGCTGAATCCCATTGCTCGGCGTTCATAGTCTGGGCGCGCGCGCCAATAGGACAGCCAGCACCCGCTCGACTGGCGTGGTCGCAATGCGCAATCACGCTTCAACCAAAAGAGGCGCTTCGGTCCCAGACTGGCGGTAAAACTCTTGTGTCAGTTGGTTTGTCTCCATGAGGATCTTGGCAACCTGCTCGGTTTCCGCATATTTGACGAAATCGTGCCGGTTCCACCACATCATCTTGGTTTGGTAACGTTCGTCGGGGTAGGGCGTCGCGGGAATACCTGCCAGCACCCCTCCAGACGAGCGCCACCGGTTCAATGCGTAGGTCGCGGCTGTGGCCATGCAAAATTGAATATCGAGTACAGCCATCATGGGGAAAGCGATGCGAGCCATAGCGGTGGTGATGCCAGGACTCCGATCCGGATCGTCGGTTGCCCATGCCGACTTAAACTCCAGGATGCCGAACGGCACGCGGTCGTTGATCATATTCCGGACAGCCGCTTGCCCGGGTTGCCCCGCCCATTCGACGACCGCATGCGAGTCTTCGGCCGACCGCAGCGGGCCCTTGGCTCGCACACCCGCCACGATCTTTCCGGCGCGATCGATCACGACACAGAACATGACGGTGTCGGCCCCGGTGCGCAGCGCATCATCGTCGAGAGTGCACTCGACACCATGTTTGCGGTAGTTCCGCCGCGCGCCGGCCGCATACTCGGTCCACAGGTCGCGATCCGTCGACGGTTGAGAAATCACGAGGGTGCAGTCGATGTCCGGATCACGCCAGCTAAGGCCTTCCCGGAGACGGAATTCGTCGACGCTTGTAGCATCCAGTAGTATGACGGTCATTGGCGTCCTTGGCTCGTCGGGGCGCCGACTTCCAGTTTGTCAATTCAGCGCCTTTGATACTTATATTATGGATTTTTAATACTTATAGGATGGATTTTCGTGGAATACCTATACTCCGTGTCCCTACCCAATGGCTAGTATCCGTTCTTCGGCCTTTCTCATCGTCAAAACCCAGACTCAAGGAATGCAAACGCGAGCGGACCTAGAGTCAACATATTGCTAATCACAAGGAGCATACCCCCAAAACAGCGGTTTCATATAGCAGAACAGAAGCGGTGCGTCAACGTGGTAAGCACCATAGGAATAATATTGTCCGGTAGTATTTCAGCTAGGCGGAGAAACAAAGCAACAATGAGATCGGGTCACCAATCCGTGGGTGAACTGTCTAGAGGTCCGGTTGAGACCGGTACCAAAATCATTGCCTCAGCAAACTACTGAAAAATTTGGGGACTACCGATCGTTTGGCTCATAGCAATGAAAAACAGAAGTTAAGGTAGGCAATGCTTGAACCTAAGACGTAGTCGCTTTGGCGGCATCGGACTCGCTAGACCAGGTTGAATACGCCGTCGAAACCAAAACGACGACCGGATACCGCTTGGTGTGCGCGGCGCGAGTCCGGCTGGGTGACTGCATCAACCCTAATTTGCCAAAGGATCACGCTTAACAGCCCAAGCCCCGGCCACGGCAGTGGCAGGTTGCGGGCGATCTCGCCCCGCATCGACTCGCAAGAGCAGGACCAGCTACCGTGCTCCGCTGCAATTCGGGAACCCGCACCGCTCACAAGACGCAGCGGGCACGAAACTCGGGACACTCCGCTCATTCAGTTTCTGACGGCCAGCGTTGTGCTCCGCAAACCGCACAAGGTGGACTTCGCAAATGCATGTCACCGTCTCAACTAAACGCCAGTTGGCGTTGTCGGCAAAGATAAAAGATATACGCACTGCAACTGATCCGTCGTTGCAAATACGGCATCCTATAGAACGAATCCCACCCCGAGATTAAGCCGGTCCGCTCGGCCTGCGAACCGGGCCGTACCTCGCTGGAAACCATTACCGACATCAGCGAGTTCACGATCGCCATGTCGGAATCGTCGCGGTCGATGATCACCTTCGGAGCCTGGCCGATACAAGCCCGCATCTTGGGGACGATGTTCGACACGGTCGGCGCCGCCCCGCCAGTCGACGCCGTGGTGTTGCCGTACACGCCAGGCGAGCGCGATGCGAGTGCTGGAGTCCGACCCAGGCCGCACCACAACCGCCGAGCTTGCTAACCGATAGGCCAATGACCCTGGTGAGCCTGACCGACGATTAGACCGGTGACCTGCGCGTTTAGCAGTCCCATTCCTGGTCGGTGGTGACGACAGCCTTGTCTGCCTATGAATACGACGACCCTGAGCCGGAGAGGAAGAATGGGCCCCGACACTTTGTCGGCGCGCGGGCGAGCATCTTCTTGTCCCGT
>JARLGR010000245.1 GCA_031292665.1 Mycobacterium sp.
AGATCGTTGCACCCCCGGATAACCCGTGACAGCGCGAAACGGTTACGCCTTGGTCTCCATCCGCATACGCCGAGCGTGTCGCCACGACGAAACGAGCAGTCAGTGTGCAGTCGGCTTATCTCCAATGAACTTCGGTGGGCGTAGGAATGTTTCCGACATGCGTTGTGGGATAAGTCTTCCTCGTGGGGGACGGTGCTAACTACAAGGGTGTTACCAACCGGGGACGGATCGGTTCTCTCGGTCATTACCGACTTCACACGTCTCCGGGGTGCGGGATACCGAAACGCGATCCGTCAAGGTGCCCGCCAACCTGGGCATCGGGCTTAACTAAGTCTTCGCCTTCACCGATTTCCACTTACGAAAATCCGCTTGACAGATCAGTACAGCGCCAGTTCGTAAATATGGCTGTTGGCTCCCGTGTAGACCACTCGAGGGATGTTGTCGACGATTTCATATCCAAAAGGATCGCTCTGGGCCTGCGGGGCGCCGCCGCTGGCCGAGGAGAGATCCTGCCATTTCCAAAATGGCTCCGGGTGCAATTCGTAAATGTGGCCGTCGGTGCCCCGGTAAATCACACGCGGGATACCGTCACTCGTTACGTATCCAAAAGGATTGCCCGCGGCCGCCGGCGCAGCCGAAGCGCTTTTATCGTTAGTCGAGAGATTGGCCCATTTCCAGCGCTCCTCCAGCATCAATTCGATGATCTGTCCAGCGGTGTCCGCGTAAATCACCCGAATGATGTCCGTTGCATACACATAAGGATCGCTCCGGGCCTGCGGGGCGCCGCCGGCAGCCCGCGAGAGATCCTGCCATTTCCAAAACGGCTCCGGGTGTAGTTCGTAGATGTGGCCGTCGGTGCCCCGGTAATACACCCGCGGAATGTCCAAGCAATACCCCATGGGATTCCCAGCGGCCGTCGGCGCCGGTGGCTCAGTTTTATCGTTGGTCGAGAGGTTATTGCACACCCAAGAAGAACGATTCTGATTCGAAAGTTCATAAATTTCATGGTCGGGCAAACCCAAGTAAACCACCCGGTCGACCGCGTTGCGGAAGTCCCAATATCCGAAAGCACGGCCCGCCGCCGGCATTGCGTCTGGCGTCGTGCCGTCGTTGTTAGAGATATTTTGGTAAAGCCAACCAGGGGGCATGAATATTTGGTAAATATCGCTATCGCCGGCTACGTAATTCACCGTTGCGACGCCCTCGTCAAGTCCATTCCACACACTCACATACGCCGTGGGATCGTATCCGCCCGACGCTGGGGCATTCGAAGCGTAGGTGTCGGAGCAAAGATTGTTACATTGCCACTGTCCGTCCACTAGGGACAGTTCGAATATTTCGTAGAGCTCGTTGTACAGCGCGCGGTAAACCACGCGCGCGATGCGTATTGGACAACCGCTCGTATCGAACTCCCCCGATTGGGAGCAGTCCGGTACACCGTACGCAAAAGGATTGCCCTCGGCCACCGGTATAGGACGAAGTTTGGCCGCAGCACTGAGATCGGCCCATCGCCATTTCGCCATTAAGACCTCCGAACTCGAAGATCGGTTTCGCTATCCTGGTCGAAAGTCCCCAATCGATATCCGTCATAAGGGGGCTGAGACATTGTGAGCGCCTCGTCACGAGCATTTCATACGACGGGAAATCCAGATGCTTTACGTTACCCGCACGTGCCATCGCGCCGCAACTGGAAAACGCCATGGTCCACAGATTCCGCGGCCAGGCGGAGGGGCCCCGACACCCGATCGATAATTACCGACGGATACATTCGGACGCCGACGTCCACGCCGCCCGGGACGGCTACAGACGGTGAGTCGGTGACATGTAATCACTAAAAACTTTTTTCGCACAACGTCGTAGACATGAGACTGACCTGCAGATCAGCCAAGACACGCAATCAGTGCGAAGCGTTACAGATGACCGGCCGAATCATCAGCACTTGGCGCCGCTCGGCGGCGTGGAGCCGCCGATCAGGTACGTCGTCACGTAGTCGTCGACGCAACTGTCGCCCTGGAAGACCACCGTGTGCTGGGTGCCGTCGAAGGTGAGCAGCGACCCGCGCAGTTCGTTCGCCAGATCGACGCCCGCCTTGTACGGAGTGGCCGGGTCGTGGGTGGTGGACACCACCACCGTCGGCGCCAGGCCGGGCGCGGAGATGGTGTGCGGCGTACTCGTCGGCGGCACCGGCCAGAACGCGCAGGTGCCCAGCGGCGCGTCACCGGTGAACGACCCGTAGCTCATGAACGGGGCGATCTCGCGGGAGCGGCGATCCTCGTCGACGACCTTGGCGCGGTCCGTAATCGGAGGCTGGTCAACGCAATTGATCGCGACCCGGGCGTCGGTGGCGTTGCTGTAGTGGCCGTGTGAGTCGCGGCGCATGTACATGTCCGCCAGGGCCAGCATGGTGTCGCCGTGGTGGTTGGCCAACTCGGTCAGGCCGTCGGTGAGGTGGTGCCACAAGGTCGGCGAGTACAGCGCCATGATCGTGCCCACGATGGCGTCGCTGTAACTGAGCCCACGCGGGTCGGTGGTGGGGGCCGGCCTGCCGATCATCAAATTGTTCGGGTCGACCAGCGGGTCGACCAGGCTGTGGTAGACGTCCACGGCCTTGGCCGGGTCGGTGCCCAGCGGGCAGTTCGGTTGCTTCGCGCAGTCGGCGGCGTAGTCGTTGAACGCATCCTGAAAACCCTTGGCCTGACGCAGATCCGCCTCGATGGGGTCGGCGTTGGGGTCGACGGCGCCGTCGAGGATCATCGCCCGCACCTTGGTCGGGTAGGCCTCCGCGTAGGCGGAGCCGATCCGGGTGCCGTACGAGTAGCCGAGGTACGTCAGCTTGTCGTCGCCCAGCGCCGCCCGGATCCCGTCCAGGTCCCTGGCGACGTTGACGGTCCCGACGTTGGCCAGGAAGCTCGTGCCCATCTTGTCGACGCAGCGGCCGACGAACTGCTTGGTCTCGTGCTCGATGTGGGCCACCCCTGCCGCCGTGTAGTCGACATCGGGCTCCGTGCGCAGCCGGTCGTTGTCGGCATCGGAGTTGCACCAGATGGACGGCCGCGACGACCCCACGCCGCGGGGGTCGAAGCCCACCAGGTCGAACCGTTCGCGGACCCGCTTGGGCAACGTCTGAACGACGCCCAGCGCCGCGTCGATGCCGGACTCGCCCGGCCCGCCCGGGTTGATCACCAGCGAGCCGATCTTGTCTCCGGTCGCGGGAAAGCGGATCAACGGCAGCACCGCCACGTCGCCGTCGACATGGTCGTAGTCGACGGGCACGGCCAGCTTGCCGCACATCGCGCCCTTCGGGATCTTGGCCTTCGGGCTGGTAGAGCGGCAGGGTGTCCATTCGATCGGCTGGCCCAGCCTGGGGCCCGCCATGACGGCGCGGCCGCCGACGACGCGGACGCAGCCCGCGAAAAGCAGTGCCACGGCGACGATCGTCGTCCAGACCAGCATTGTGCGCGCGAGGTTGTCGCGGCGAGTCAGCCCCATGCTCACCTATGCTGCCAGAGCCAGCCTGAGATTCTCATGAGCGTCACTTCTCCCCCCGAAAAGGCCCGCTATCGGGTAGCTGCGAGCAGTTCTTCCATGACGACCGAGAACTCGTCGGCCATCTCCCACAGGTCCGGCAGCAGTTCGGGGCACGAGATGAGCCCGATGTCGAGATTGCTGTTGAGCGACATCGCCGTGATGTTGAGCCCCGAGCCGTGGAAGATCGGTCCCAGCGGATACATCGCCTTGACCTCACAGCCCAGCAGGTACAGCGGGACCTGTGGACCCGGGACGTTGGAGATGACCAGGTTGTGCACCGGCATGCTCTCGGTCAACCGGCTACGGGCGTAGACCCGCATCGCGACACCGAAAACCGCGGGCGCGGCGAACTGCGACCAATCCTGCAGCAGCGTGGCTCCGATAGCCGAACTATGTTCCTTGGCGATCGAATTGGCGTGAGCGATGGCTTTGAGACGCTGCACCGGATCGGCGATCTCGGTGTGCAGGCTGGAAAACATGGCCGACACCTGATTGCGCCCCGGACGATCCGACCTGCCGTGCACCGAAACCGGCACCGACGCCACCAGCGACGAGTCCGGCAGCGCGTTCCGGTCGGCCAGGTACTGCCGCAGCACCCCGGATACCAAGGCCATCACCACGTCATTGACCTTGGCGTCGAAGCGGTTCTTCACCGCCTTGATGTTCTCGAGATCCACTTGAGCGTAGGCGATGGTGCGCCGTCCGCTGATTTTGGCGTTGAATACCGTCGGCGGCGCCGCGAATGGGCGGGCCATGGTCAGGCCCGCGCGGGCCCGTTGCAGCGTGGCGAACACCGAAGAGACGGTTTGCGGCACCACGTTCGCCAGATTCAGCGGGCGGGTGGCAAACCTGACCAACCCGCCGGCGGCGATCTGCCAACCGCTGGCCCCGCCGACGCCGTCGACCGGGTCCGGTGGGGGCGCGTCGGCTTCGGTGCTGCACAGCTGGGACATCAGGTTGGCGCCGGTCACCCCGTCCACGCCGGCGTGGTGCACTTTGGTCAGCACCGCCAGCCGGCCGCCCGGATCGCCCAAGCGATGGCAGTCGGTGCCCGCCACACCTTCGATGACCCACATCTCCCACAACGGCCGGCGGCGGTCCAACGGCAGGGAGGCGATATGGCCGCAGATCTCCGACAGTTCGGCGCGCCCGCCCGGCGGCGGCAGGCCGATGCGGTGCAGGTGGCGGTTGATGTCGAACGTTTCGTCGTCCACCCACACCGGATGGTCGAGATTGAGCGGGTTGTCGGCGAGCTTCTCGCGAAACTCCGGCATCGCCTTGATGCGCAGCGACAGCGCGTCGCGCAGCCGGTCGAATGCGTAGCCGCCCGGCATCGTGGACGTGTCCAACTCCAGGATCGAGCACACGTGCATGGGCTGATCGGGGGTTTCGAGGTAGAGGAAGCTGGCGTCGAGTCCGCTGAGCCGCTGCATGGGCTGCATGGTATGTCTCACACGAGGGCGGCGGTGCAATTGCGCTGCCGAGGTGGCAGAATGGCAGCGTCAGACGAACCCGGGGACCCGCCCAGGATTTGGAAAACCTCAAGGGCCACGAGGATCGACCCGACCACTCTGAGGACAATGATGTCTGCGATGTCTGCGATGCCTGAGCACAACGTTTACGGTGCGGACGCGTCCGCGCAGCCGCTCACCAAGATCCGCACCCACCACCTGCAGAAGATGAAGGCCGAGGGCCACAAGTGGGCGATGCTCACGGTCTACGACTTTTCGACCGCCCGCATTTTCGACGAGGCCGGGATTCCGGTGTTGCTGGTCGGCGACTCGGCGGCCAACGTGGTGTACGGCTACGACACCACGGTGCCGGTGTCGATCGACGAGCTGATTCCGCTGGTTCGAGGCGTGGCGCGGGGCGCCCGGCACGCCCTGGTCGTCGCCGACCTGCCGTTCGGCAGCTACGAGGCGGGACCGGCCGCGGCGCTTTCCGCCGCCACCCGGTTCATGAAGGAGGGCGGCGCGCACGCCGTCAAGCTCGAGGGCGGTGAGCGGGTCGCCGAGCAGATCGCCTGCCTGACGTCGGCGGGCATCCCGGTGATGGCGCACATCGGGTTCACGCCGCAAAGCGTGAACAGCCTCGGCGGCTTCCGGGTGCAGGGCCGCGGCGACGCCGCCGAGCAGACCATCACCGACGCGATCGCCGTCGCCGAAGCCGGAGCGTTCTCGGTCGTGATGGAGATGGTGCCGGCCGAACTGGCCACCCAGATCACCGGCAAGCTCACCATTCCGACCATCGGGATCGGAGCCGGGCCGAACTGCGACGCCCAGGTCCTGGTCTGGCAGGACATGACCGGGATGAGCGGCCGCAAGCCCCCCCGCTTCGTCAAGCGGTTCGCCGACATCGGCGCCGAACTGGGCCGGGCGGCAAGGCAATACGCACAGGAGGTTGCCGAAGGGACGTTCCCCGCCGACGAGCACTGCTTCTGATTTGCGCCGCGTAGTCTGACCCTTCCGGTTCGGCTCGCTGCTGCACCCAGCTGGTGAGTGTTAGCTGAAAACCTTGTCTCACAAAGGTGCACGATTGGAGCGTTAGGCATTCTCGAACTCTGAGAGCAGGGTGGACACATCAACCGGGGGCATCGCAGCGGCTTCGTGCACCGCCGAACGGTGTTGAAGTCGCCGCTGTTGCTGTTAGGAGGCGCCGCACTGGCCACGGCACCCCGCTCCTGGGCGCAACCGCCCCGAACGTCTCCGGAAGCAGGCCGGTGGTCGCCCGACCGCGCGAATGCATGGTATTCGGCGCAAGGTTGGCCGGTCGGCGCGAACTACATCGCGTCGAGCGCCATCAACCAGCTGGAGATGTTCCAGCCCGACACCTACGACCCCCGGCGCATCGACACGGAGCTGGGCTGGGCCCGCTCCAACGGGTTCAACTCGGTGCGGGTCTTCCTGCACGATTTGCTCTGGGCGCAGGACCGTCGCGGTTTCCAGGTCCGTCTCGCGCAGTTCGTCGACCTCGCGGCGCGCCACGGCATCAAGCCGCTGTTCGTCCTGTTCGACTCCTGCTGGGATCCGTTCCCGCAGGCCGGTCCGCAGCGCGCGCCGAGGCCGGGCGTGCACAACTCCGGCTGGGTGCAAAGTCCGGGTGCCGCGCGCCTCGACGACCGCGACTACGCGCGCACCCTGCGCGGCTACGTCACCGGCGTCTTGACCCAATTCCGCACTGACGACCGTGTTTTGGGCTGGGATCTGTGGAACGAGCCCGACAATCCCGCACACTACTACCGCCCCGTCGAACGACCGGACAAGCTGGACCTCGTCGCGGACCTGCTTCCCCAGGTCTTCGCGTGGGCGCGGTCGGTCGATCCGTGCCAACCGTTGACGAGTGGCGTCTGGGACGGCGAGTGGGCGGACCCGGGACGGCGCAGCACGATCAGCGCCATTCAGCTCGACAACTCCGATGTGATCACGTTCCACTCGTATGCCGCGCCGGCCGACTTCGAGAGCCGCGTCGCCGAACTCCTTCCCCAGGGCCGCCCGATCCTGTGCACCGAGTACATGGCCCGGCGGCTGGGCAGCACCGTTGCGGGCATCCTGCCGATCGCGAAACGCCACAACGTCGGCGCGTTCAACTGGGGCCTGGTCGCCGGGAAGACGCAGACCTACTTCCCGTGGGACTCGTGGGAGCACCCGTACACGGCGATGCCGGACGTGTGGTTCCACGACCTGCTGACACCGGACGGACGGCCGTTTCGAGACACCGAAGTGGAGACGATTCGTCAGCTGAGCGGGCTGGCGATGCATCTTCGCCCCGAGGCCCGCGGTTAGCGGACCCGCCCGCGATCGCTGCCTGGCGCGTAACCCGGGTGTGGCACTCTATGGGGGCCGATTCCCGCCCACCCACACCGCGGTGACGCGCCCTTGATGGAGCCAACATGCCTGCAAAAGCGCCGAAAACCTCGCGGCATCTCGAGGTGGAGCGCAAGTTCGACGTCGTCGACTCCACCGTGACGCCGTCGTTCGAGGGCATCGCCGCGGTGGCTCGCGTAGAGAAGACGCCGACGCAGTCGCTGGACGCGACGTACTTCGACACGCCGACGCGGGATCTGGCGCGCAACAAGATCACCCTCCGCCGCCGTACCGGGGGCCACGACGCGGGATGGCACCTGAAGTTACCGGGCGGTCCCGACGCGCGCACCGAGATCCGCGCGCCACTGGGCCGCGACGGGCACGACACCGTGCCGCCCGAGCTGCTCGACGTCGTGCTCGCGATCGTTCGCGACCGCCCGCTCGAACCGGTCGCCCGCATCACCACCGAACGCGAAAGCCAGGTGTTGTACGGCGCCGACGGCGCGGCGCTGGCGGAGTTCAGCAACGACCACGTCGTTGCCTGGTCGGCTTCCGGTGGCGCCGACGCGGGTCCCGACGGGGTGCCCGCCCGACAGGAATGGCGCGAATGGGAGCTGGAGCTGGTCGAGACGGACGGCGCCGCTGACACCGGGCTGTTGAACCGGCTGAGCAATCGGCTCCTCGACGCGGGTGCCGCGCCGGCCGGGCACGCCTCCAAGCTGGCGCGGGTGCTCGGCCCGCCCGCGCAGCCCAACGCCGCGCCGCGACCCGAGGAGCCCCTGCGCCGCGCGCTGATCGAGCAGATCGGTGAGCTGTTGGTGTGGGACCGTGCCGTGCGCGCCGACGCCTTCGACTCCATCCACCAGATGCGGGTGACCACCCGCAAAATCCGCAGCCTGCTGCGCGACTACCAGGAATCGTTCGGGTTGCCCGAGGACACCTGGATCCTCGACGAACTGCGCGAGCTCGCCGGCGTTTTGGGCGTCGCGCGCGACGCCGAGGTGCTCGCCGAGCGCTATGAGAGCGAGTTGAACCGGCTGGCAACGGATTTGGTGCGCGGCCCCGTGCGCGAACGCCTCGTCGAGGGCGCCCGGCGCCGCTACCAGACCGGTCTGCGCCGATCGTTGATCGCCATGCGGTCACAGCGGTACTTCCGCGTCCTCGACGCCCTCGACGCGCTCGTGGCCCAGGAACCCGCCGCCCTTGCCGGCGAGGAGCGGGCGCCGGTGACCATCGATTCCGCCTACAGCAGGGTCCGCAAGGCCGCCAAGGCCGCCAAGGGCGCCATGGGCGTCGCACTGGCGGAGCCGGGCGCCGAGCACGCCCGCAACGAGGCGCTACACCGGATCCGCAAGCGCGCCAAGCGGCTTCGCTACACCGCGGCGGCCACCGAAGCGGTGAAGGTGTCCGAGCAGGCGAAGGTCATCCAGACGCTGCTCGGCGATCACCAGGACAGCGTGGTCAGCCGGGAGCATCTCGTTCACGAGGCGCAGGCCGCCCACAGCGCCGGGGAGGACACGTTCACCTACGGCCTGCTGTACCAGCAGGAGGCCGACCTGGCGGAGCGTTGCCGTCAGGAACTCGACGACGCGCTGCGCAGACTGGCCGCATCGGTACGCAAAGCCCGCTGACGATGCCGCCCCAGGCGACGGGCAGGGGCGGGCGAGTTGGCCTGTAAGCCGGATTCTGTTCCCCGCCGCCGCGCTTGGCAACGGCGACGGGGCGGCGACCATCCATCTGGACACACCGTTGCCGGGTGCCTCGAGCGGCCTACCCGCAGGCTCGGGCGAGCAACCCTCGGACGCCTGCGCGACCGCACCAGGTGCGGCCTTCTTGGCCTTGCTTCGGGTGGGGTTTGCCTAGCCATCCCGGTCACCCGGGATGCTGGTGCGCTCTTACCGCACCGTTTCACCCTTACCACCGCGAGGGTGGCGGTTTGTTTTCTGTGGCACTGTCCCGCGAGTCACCTCGGATTGCCGTTAGCAATCACCCTGCTCTGTGAAGTCCGGACTTTCCTCGAACCGCCTCGCGGCGCTCCGCGGCCGCCCGGCCAACTCGTCCGCGACGCCCAACGGTACTCGTTGCCGAACCTGCTGACCAGCGGCTGCGCCGGACATTTGACCCGCCCTTACCATTGCCCAACGCCGACGTTGGTGTCAGCATGACCGGATGACAGAAACCGAAGGGTTCGTCGACCAGGCGGTGACCGGACTCGCGGAGCCGCAGCCGATGTACAAGGCGCTGCGCGAGTCGTGCCCGGTGTTCCGGTCGCCGCAGGCGGTGGTGCTCAGCCGCCTCGCCGACATCGAGATGGCGCTCAAGCAAACCGAATTGTTCTCGTCGAACATGGACGCCGTCGACCTGGGCAACGTGCGACCGCTCATCCCGTTGCAGATCGATCCGCCCGAGCACGCGAAGTACCGCCGCATCCTCGATCCGCTGTTCACTCCGCGGGAGATGGCCCGGCGTGAACCGCGCGTCGCCGAGCTGGTGAACGAAATGATCGACCGCTTCGCCGACCGGGGCGAATGCGACTTTCACGCCGAGTTCGCCGTGCCCCTCCCCTGCACGGTGTTCCTGCAGTTGCTCGGCCTGCCACTGGAGGACCTCGACCAGTTCCTGGTCTGGAAGGACGGCGTTATCCGCCCCGAGGGCGGGGGCTACGACGGCCGCCACGAGGCTTCGGCCGGCGTCGCTCAGCAGATTTACGGCTACTTCGAGCGCGCCATCGACGACCACATCGCCCGCCCCCGCGACGACGTGCTGTCCGCGCTGATCGCGGCGGAGATCGCGGGCCAACCGCTGTCCCGCGAAGAGATCCTCGACATCTGCTTTCTGTTCCTGATCGCGGGCCTGGACACGGTCACCGATTCTCTCGACTGCTTCTTCGTTTATCTGGCCCGCCACCCCGAGCGCCGTCACCAGCTTGTCGACGAGCCCGACGTCCTGCCGAGTGCCATCGAGGAGCTGTTGCGCTGGGAGACACCGGTGCCGGGGGTCGTTCGCGTCGCCATGCAGGATGTCGAAATCGGCGGCTGCCCCGTCAGCAAGGGCGAACGGGTCAGCCCGTTGCTCGGCGCGGCCAACACGGACCCGGCCGAGTTTCCCGATCCGCACGTCGTGGACTTCCACCGGAATCCCAACCGGCACCGCGCATTCGGCGGCGGACCGCACCGCTGCCTCGGATCGCACCTGGCCCGCATGGAGCTGCGGGTCGCGTTGCGCGAGTTCCACCGCCGCATCCCGGACTACGAGATCCCGCCGGGCACCGAACTCAAGTACACCGAGGCACTGAGGTCCGTGGAGTCGCTGCCGCTGAAATTCCCGGCGCCCGCTCGGTGACCCGCGTCTCGGTCGACGCCGACTGCTGCACCGGCCACGGCCGCTGCTACACCTTGGCGCCGAACGTCTTCGACGCCGACGACGCCGGCCACTGCGTCGTGCTGGTCGAGGACGTCTCGGGCGAACTAGAAGCGCAGGCGCAAGCCGCCGGGCAAAACTGCCCCGAAAGCGCCATCACGCTGTCGCGCTAGGCATTAAGTGAAGCAAACGACGCTGCGCGCCCCGCGTCCGGCGGTCATGTCGATGAACGCCGCCTCGACGTCGTCGATACCGATCCGCCGCGTCACGAGTGCTTCGAGGTCGAGCCGACCGCGCCGGGCAAGCTCGGCGAGCACGGGGATGTCGCGCTCCGGGTCGCTGGCCCCATAGACGCTGCCCTGAATTGTCTTACCGTCGGTCATGAGCGACAGCGCCGGAAACGTCACCGCCTCCGCGATCCCGGCGGCACCCACCAAGGTGACCCGACCGCCGCGGCGGGTGGCGTCGTACGCCGCGCGCATCGTGGCGGGCTTGCCGACCACCTCGATGCCGTGGTCGGCCCCGGCGCCGCCGGTGAGGTCGCGCACCGCGGCGGCAACGTCGACCTGGCTCGCGTCGACCGTGTCCGTCGCGCCATTGGCGACCGCGGCGGGAAGCTGTGCGGCCACCCGGTCGGCGGCAATGATCCGCGCCGCGCCTGCCAGGCGGGCACCTTGGATCGCCGCCAAACCAACGCCGCCGCAGCCGAGGACGAGCACGGTCTCGCCCGGGCGGACGGCCGCCGTGCGCATCACCGCGCCGACCCCGGTGGTGACGCCGCAGCCCAGGAGGGCGGCGAGATCGAGCGGCAAAGACTTGTCGATCAGCACGACCGCGGCGGCGGGCAGCACCGTCTCCTCGGCCAGCGACGCGACACCCATGCCGGGCCACACCGGGCCGGCCTCGCTCTCGGCGTACGGAGCGCCGTAAGCGTGGTCGTATCCGTGCACGCACAGGTGCGCCTCGCCGCGCAGGCAATTCGAGCAGGACCGGCAGGGCACGCTCCACACCAGCACGACGTGGTCACCCGGGCTGACAGTAGTCACGTCGTCGCCGACCTCGGCGATGACGCCGGCGCCCTCGTGGCCGAGCGTGGACGGTAGCCGCGTCGGTATGGATCCGTCGCGCAGCGACAGATCGCTGTGGCACACGCCGCTGGCGCGGAGTTGCACACGAACCTCGTGCTTGCCGACGGGCCGTAGCGCGAGTTCCTCCACCGTGGTGGGTGCACCGGCTTCGCGCAGCACTATGGCTCTCACTGGACCGCACCTGTGATCCGCATCATAGCGACATACGATGGCCCGACGACCGCATCCGGTCAAGGTCGTTCTGGTCTCAGCCGCGCGTCCGCATCGCTGCACGCCATGAGCTTCCCGGCACGTTGATGCAGAGAGAAAACTGACGATAAAACATGGGGTGTGGCGCGCTGCCGCCATGACGCCTATTTTTGCGCGAGCGCGTGCCATGCCATGTCGGCGATGGCCCGGCCGTAGTCGTCGTCGACCGCTTCGTCGGAGTAGAGAGCGCGAATGTTGAGCGGTGCGAGGACGATCTGCACGGTGGCCAGGGGGTCGACGCCGTCGCGCAACTCGCCGCGCTCCCTCGCCCGGTCGATGATGCCGCGCGCGACGTCGAAGCGGGCCCGCCAGAACCTCATCCGGGTGTCGTGGTCGTGCGGGCCGGTGCGACTCATGACCAGGGCACCCAGGAACGTGCGGCCCCAGTCGGTGTTGACCCGATCGGCCACATTCCGCGCGAACGCGAGCAGGTCTTTCCGCAATGATCCGGTGTCGGTTTCCAAAGCCAGGTCTTCCACATCGGCGAGAGCCGCGTCGACGATCAGTCGTTGACGATCGCACTAGTGAAAGTAGATCATCGCCGGATCCAGCCGGTGGCGCTCTGCCAGGGCCTCGATGCTGAATCGCTCCACACCCCAGCGGGACAGCTCGTCGAGCACCGCCGGCATGACGCGGGCCCAGACGTCCGCGGGCACGGTGCCCGGAGAGATGGCGTGTGGTTGAGACTGCATGCGAGTCCTATTCACCAGGCGGTTCCGAACAGTCAACATACTTACCTTCGGCATCGCGCGTGGCGAAATGGCACACCTGACTACAGGTAGCCGGTCTGATTCACCAGGCGCACCGAGGACGCCCCGTCGGAGTAGAACTCGGCGATGCTCAGTGACGCCAAGTCGAGGTGCAGCCGGTAGAGGATGCCCGGGCCGGCGTCAAGGGCCAGCCGCAGCAGCATCTTGATCGGCGTCACATGGGAGACCACCAGCACGGTCGAGCCGCGGTGTCCGGCGATGATCCGTTCGCGTACCGCCACGACCCGGTCCAGGACGTTGTCGAAGCTTTCACCGCCCGGCGGCGTGGTGCTGGTGTCACGCAGCCAGCGGAGGTGCAGGTCCGGGTCGCGCTCGGCGGCCTCGTTGAAGGTCAGTCCGTCCCAGGCCCCGAAATCGGTTTCGATCAGGCCGTCGTCGACGGTGACGTCCAGGCCCAGGGCCTTGGCGGCCGTCGCCGCGGTGTCGTAGGCGCGTTGCAGCGGCGAGGCGTAGACGGCTGCGATCCCGCCGCGCTCGGCCAGATATCGCGCCGCGGCCCCGGCCTGCCGTCGGCCCACGTCGGTCAGCGCGGGATTGCCGCGGCCCGAGTAGCGGCGCTGCGCGGACAGTTCGGTCTGTCCGTGGCGCAGCAACAGCAGCCTGGTCGGCGTCCCCCGCGCGCCGGTCCAGCCGGGCCCCGTCCGAGCCTGCTCGGCAATGGTTTTCGGGGGGTCAGCGGCCGGCACGGATTCCTCTGCTTCCTCTGCTTCC
>JARLGR010000246.1 GCA_031292665.1 Mycobacterium sp.
CAAATTCGCCGGGGAGTGCACGCCACGTTATGCTGTGTACCGTGAAGTATTGGACGGCTTCCAGGAATTTACGGTCGTCATGCCCAGGATCTCCTCAGCTCGATTGCGCCGCATCAAACACTTCCACCACGATCAACCAATCGCGCTTCGTCATTCCCGTCAGCATGCCCGGCTCCCTGATGCCGGTCACGCAGTGATTCGAACAAAACCCGATTCGGGAATTCGTCAGAAAAGCATGGCAGAGATTCCGTCCACACGGCCTAATCCGCAGTGCGATCCACGGAACCGACCTACTGTTTCACTTCGGTCGGCGGCGTTCGGGCTCAGTTGAACCCGAAAGCCCCGCTGCTCGTGACCGGCACGATCAATCCGTTCGCATCAAACGTGGCAACCTGCCCCGGATTGCTGCCGTAGTAAGCGGCCCAGGGCGCGGCGAGCCAGCCACGCTTGAGAATCGACCGCCGCAGGTTGGCGAGCATGGTGGGATTGGTGTTCGCGCCGCCATTCGTGCCGAATTCCTGGACATGCACCTGCGGGATATTGAGCCGCTGCACCGTCACCGAAACCCAGTTCCAATAGGCGTCCAGCGAAGCCGGGGCGGCGAGGTTCGGAAAGGCGCCGGTCTGGCTCGGGTAGGCATGGATGCGCAGCACCGTGTTAGGGTCGTTCGGCCACCAGTCCATCGCCGGCACCGCATCGGGCGAGGCATAGGCCGGGAACCCGAACCCCAGCGTGTAATTCGGCAGTATCGCCCGCATCCGCGGATACAGCGTGTTCTGGAAATAGCCCTTCCATCGGTTTTGCCAGTTCCAGTGCCAGTTTCCCGGCATGTAATCCATCGCGTCCTCGTTCTCGTCGGAGATGAGAACCCGCGACGCCGGCCAGCCCTGGCTGCCCCACCAGGCCCATTCCTGTTCGCGGATCACCTCGACGGCAGCGGCTCCGAACAGGTTGATCAGCACATCCCAGCTCGACCCCGCGGCGCCGATGTCGAAGCCGAATCCCTGCGCCAGCCATTGGCCGGCAAGCGCCGTGTAGGTGGCCACCTCGGGCCGGGGCGTGGCGTTGCCGGCCAGGTAGAAGTTCTGGTGCAGCAAGGCGGTCGGCAGCAGCGGAACCTGCGGGCCGTTGTCCGCCATCGCGGCCCCGGCCGGCACCCGCACGGTGCCGGACAGAACCTGATAGCGCACGTTGCCGGTGCCGGGGTTGCCCGACCAGGTGCCCCCCGTGCAGGTCAGCGTGGTCTGCGCCGGCAACGTCACCTTGGCGCCGTTGGCGAGCGTGTAGGCGACCGGAATGGACAGCACCAGCGGCTCGCCGGCGCCGATGGCGTAAATCGACTGGTCGATGGTCAGTTCGAGCTGGGTGTTGTCCCCGGCATAGGGCCGCACGCTGAGCACGTTGTGCAGCACGGTATGCATGGTGTTCCACTGCCAGCTTGCCGACGGCGAAACCAGGTAATAGACGCCGAGGTTGCCGCGAATGAAGCTGACGCCGAGCGGACGCAGCACGGACTGCTGGTTGGGCGCCAGCAGCGTGTTCTGCCCGAAGCCGCCGATGTTCAGGCCGAGCGTGGTCGCCGGGCGGAACACCGGGGCGCCGCCCGACGCCAGCAACCGGCCGCCGGTGACGAGTGGCGAGCCGCCACTCGTCGGAAGGAGCAATCCGGCGGCCAGCAGATCGCGGCGGGTAAGCGTGCTCATGGGTTGTTCCATGGGAACTGGACAAACTGTGCTGGATAGGCGGTGTTCGAGTAGCCGGTCAGACGGACGCTGAAGTAGTAGCTGCCAGATGTTCCGTTGGCCTGCGGGGGAAGAACAAGCTTGAAATGCCCATTTCCATAGTCGGTCACGGTGCCGTCGCTCAGCCAGGTGGCGCCGGTGAGCGATTGCGTCGCGTTCACCGTGTACTGGATCGACAGCGCACCGCTCAGGCCACCGTATTCGCCATAGAAGGTGAGCGCGGCGTAGTTGGCCGACATATTGGATACCGTCGGGTCGAGCGTGATGGTCGGCGTGCTCGGCGCCGTCGTGGTCAGGTTCAGCACCGCCGAGGCGAGGTTGCCAAAGTCATAGAGCTCGATGGCGTAGGTTCCGGGCGCCGCCGGGGCCACCATCGTGGTCGTCCATTGGCTGTCTTTCGTGCCGGTGCCGGACAGGCCAACGTGGCCGGCGGCGAAGGGCGGTGTGACGAATTCCCAGTTCAGTGAGGAAGCGTAGGACTGCTTGCCGACAATCGTCACCGTGGCGCCTCCGACGACGGTCTGCGACGTCTGGCTCAGCCAGATCGCGTTGCCCACCGGGAACGGGCTGGTGCTGCCGGTCGCGGTCGGCGTGTCGTCCAACCGCAGGGAGGCGCTGTAGTAGCCATCCGCCAGCCCGGCAATGGTGCAGGTGCCGTTGCCCGCGCCGTTGGTGTTGCTGGGCGCCGCGTCCGGGCACGTCGTCCAGGAACTACCACCGTTAAGGCTCCAATCGGCGCCCGTGGTGGCATCGTATTGGAAGGCATAGGAGACGACCGCGTTCGCACCATGCGCCACGTCCGCGGGTGTCGATGGCGTGATCGTTGGGACGCCGACGATGGCGAACGATCCGCTCGACGCGCTGGTTACCGAGCCATCGGAGAACCGCACGCGCACCGTATGCGACCCCACGGCCGGCGCCGCCAACGTGCCGAGAAACGTGCCCCCGCTCGGGGATGCGGCGATGGTGGTCCAGTTGGTCGCGCTGTCGTAGGCAGCCTGGATCGCGGCTGGCGTGCCGAGGTAGGCGCCGCTGACCGGCACCGCCTGGGTCATCAGGGTGCTCGGAGGGGTGTTGACCGTCGCCTGTGCCGATGCCGCCACCGAGAACGGATTGCCCACGGCATAGACGGTCTGGTTGCCATGATCGCGCACCGCCGGCGTGTAGGTGCCGGCGGCAAGCCCGGAAACGTTGAACGAAAAACCGCTGCTCCCGATGGTCGGGCTGGTGGCGGTGGAGTAGCTGGATCCGCCATTTGTCGAGTAGTCAAGCGCCGACGGTATGTCGTTGACGAACGATCCGGCGAAGGTCGCTGGATTTCCGGCCAGCACGCCCGCCACGGGGTTCAGGCTGATCTGCGGCGCCGGCGTGCCGCCGACAAGCTGGAAGGTGGGCGTGCCGGCCTGAGTGTAGCGGGTCACATGCACGGCGCGGCCGGGCAGCAGCGAAGCCAGTGCGCCGCCGGCCGCGATCGCGCCGCCGCTTCCGGCGGCGAGCGTAACGGTGCCGGAGGAGGCGTTGACCACCTGGCAGTGCCAGCCGTCCGCCGTGCTGGAGGGGTCCAGCGTTAAGGTTCCTGCCGCGGTCACGGTCACCACGGCGTTGTTGGCGGTCGCCCCGATCGTTGTCGGTGCGGCGGCTGAAATGACCGGCAGATTGTAGTTGATCAATCCTCCCAGCACATAAGACTGGATTGCGGAGAGCGTGCCCAGCGAGATTGTCGTTCCGCCCTGCCGGAGCAGCACGTTGTCGGTGCCTGCCATGGGGTTGGCAGCGCCGAGTTCGTCCGCGGTGAACGAGGGGAGGAAGGCCAGCGGGAGTTCCCCACTGCCATCCAACCCCGGATAGCCGCCCGCCGCCCCCTTGTTGGTCATCTGCTCCGAACCAGTGATCCGGCTGTCGTCGCCGGCCGCGACGGTGCCCGCGGCGG
>JARLGR010000247.1 GCA_031292665.1 Mycobacterium sp.
GGCCGCCGCCGCGGCCCGTCGGACCCGCCCCGCAAACCCGGCCCTCGACTCCCTCCGGCCCCCCGCCGCGGCCCGTCGCGCCGCGGGCGCGCCACAGGCGCGGGGTGCGCCGCTGGCTGCGGATAGTCGCGTCGACTTTGCTGATCGGGTCGCTGCTCGTCGTCGGCGGCATCCTCGGCGGCGGCATCTGGTTCGACACCAAACTGCACCGCGCACAGGTGCTGACCGACTACCCCGACCGGCCGGCACCCGGCCGCGGCACGAACTGGCTGCTGGTCGGCTCGGACAGCCGCCAGGGTCTGTCCGCCGAGCAGCAGCAGGGGCTGTCCACCGGCGGCGACATCGGCAGCAGCCGGACCGACACCATCGTGCTGGTGCACGTGCCGGACTTCCTGTCCAGCACCCCGCCGACGATGGTGTCGATACCGCGCGACTCGTATGTTTCGATTCCGGATCATGGCAAGGACAAGATCAACGCCGCGTTCGCGATAGGCGGGGCCCCCTTGCTGATCCAGACGGTGGAGCAGGCCACTGGACTGCGCCTGGCCCACTACGCGGAGATCGGCTTCGGCGGGTTCGCCGCACTGGTCGACGCCTTAGGCGGGGTGACGATGTGTCCGGCCGCGGCGCTGCACGACCCGCTGGCGGGTATCGACCTGCCGGCCGGCTGCCAGAAGCTGGACGGGCGCAATGCTCTCGGGTACGTCCGCACGCGTGAAACGCCGCGGGCGGATCTGGACCGGATGGTCAACCAGCGGCAATTCCTCTCGGCGCTGCTGAGCCGCGCCGCCAGTCCGGCCGTCTGGCTCAACCCGTGGCGCTGGTACGCCGTGCCGCGTGCGGCTGCCGACGCCCTGACCGTCGACAACGGTGACCACATATGGGACCTGGCCCGGCTCGGCTGGGCGCTGCACGGATCGAAGAAGGCCATGACGGTGCCCATCGGCGAATTCACCACTAACGACGCCGGATCGGTGGTGGTATGGGATCACGACGAGGCCGTCAAGTTGTTCCAGGCGCTGGGATCCGACGCGCCCGTGCCCCCGGCTGCGCCGGAGGGACAGCACTAGCAGTCGAGTGTGCAAACTAACCCCTGCCCTGGCCTGCGTGTCCCCTCTCCAAATAGGCTTTCGTGCGGCCCGGGTGGTGCGTGGCGATCCACGCAACGCCGATGTCCCGGCAGAAGTCGATGTCGTCGTACTCGTCGACGTTCCAGCAGTACACCGCCCTGCCCTGCGCCACGGCGCGGTCCGCGAGTTGCGGATACTCCTTCAGCGTCGCCAGGGAGGGCCCCACGGCGGTCGCGCCGACGGCCGTCGCGGCGCTACTGATCAGGTAGCGGGCCGTCTTGCCGAGCAGCACGGTCGGCAGCATCGGTGCGGCCCGCCGAATCCGCCAGACCGCGGCCGCGGAGAACGACATCACCACCGCGCGGGACCGGTCCGCCGAGGCGGGCGCGGCGATGCCGAAGCGATGCAGCAGCGCGAGAAGCTTGCTTTCCACCAGTGATCCGTATCGGACCGGGTGCTTGGTCTCGATGAACAGCTTCACCGGCCGGCGCCAGTCCAGCACGAGCGAGACGAGGGCGTCCAGAGTCAGCAGGCTGGTGTCCCCGTGCGTCCCGTCGGGGCGCCAGCTGTCGTGCCATGCCCCGTACTCGAGCTCTCGCAACTGGGCGAGTGTCGATGTGCTCACCAAACCGGCCCCGGTCGACGTCCGGTCCAGCCGGCGGTCGTGCACGCACACCAAATGGCCGTCGCGGGTGAGGCGCACGTCGCACTCCACGCCGTCGGCGCCCTCCTTCAGGGCGAGGTCATAGGCGGCCAGCGTGTGTTCGGGTCGGGCCGCCGAAGCGCCACGGTGGGCGACCACAAAGGGATGCCCGGCGAGCACCTCGTCGGCCCACGTCATATCCCTATGCTGCCGGTTCCTGCCCCTTCAACTCAACCGGGCCGGTGGGTACCGGTGCGGCGGACCCACGATCGTCGGGTGCGACGACGACCCAGCGGTGCGCGGGCCGTTCGACCGGCTTGCGCTCGAATCCCTCGAAGACGCGGCCCGCGGCGGCCAGTGTGGTCGCCGCGAGCAGGTAGGCAAACACCATCAGGACGGTGTTGTTCGCAATGCCCTGGGCGTCCGTGGTGAAGCTGGTGACGATGGCGAAGACCGACACGAGGTAGCTGAAGACCCACGCGATCCACCACTCGACGATGGGCCGGCGTATCCGGGGGTAGTGGTCTTCGAGAGTGGCCAACTCGATGACGTAAACGGGCGCCCACACCAGATTGGCCAGCGGCACTACGCAGCCGGCCCACAAGGCCCGGACGGAACGCGGCTCGGGTAGGCCGTGATGCGAGAAAACGGCGGTACGCCGCGCGATCAGCCATCGGATGAGCATCACTCCGGAGGTGATAACCGCCGCGATCGCCACCACACTGGCCAGCACCCCCAACCAGTCAGCGGCGATGGCCACCAGCGAGTTCAGCAGCGTCTTCCGATTGATCACCAGCAGCACGTACCGCACCACGTAGACCAGGGCGGTCATGCAGAGCACCAAGACGCTCACGAACAGGGTGGAGCGAATGGTGGCCGCCGACGGCGCCCTGCGCGTGGGCATCACAACTTCCGTCGGCGCCTGCTCCACGCGGTCGTAGAGGCTCCAGCGTGGCACCGCGGCATAACGTGGCGTCGGGCGCCATAGCCGCCGTCCCCGTCGGGCGTGGGGCGCGGCGCCGGGGCGTACCGCTATCCAGCGGTAGCCGGGCGGCAGCTGCGGCGTGCGCTGCCACGCGGGCGGTCCGCTCGGCGGCCGGCCACCGCGTGTATCCCACCGGGGGTCGGCGGTCGGCGCGTCCGGCAGGGAGGCCAAGGGGGCCATCAACGCCCCGCGGCAGCGGGGACACCACTCACGTCGCCGCTCGCGCACGTTCCACCGAGTGCCGCACTGGGAGCACACCTGGATCACCGGACCAGATTAGCCCGGTGACGATGCCGGGCCGCGAAAGCGGCCCGGCTGAGGAACCGGGCAATAGAACCGAGCCCCGGTGACGATGCCGGGCCGCGAAAGCTGCCCGGTGAGGACAGCCTTGGCAACCACTCGGGCGTCGAACGCTATCCACAGTTTCCACAGGTTTATCCACAAGGAGTTCAGGGGTACGTACGCCATAACACGGCCTTTTCCGGTTAACGGGGGTTGTACTTGTGGATAACACCCCGGTGGTACGCGCGTACCATAAACAGCCCTTCCCGGTACGCGAGCGAAATGGATTGCCCCGCTAAGCAGTCGCGGACCAGCTGCGAGTGCGAGCCGTCGAACTTGGTCCCCGGCGCCCGTCGGCCGCGCCGGGAATCACGAATCCGCAGCTTGCGGCGCTGACACGCGGCACTTCTGCGGCGCATTTGCGCCACATTTTCAAAGCCGATCGCAACAGGTTATGATCGCGATTCGAAACGTTGTTGTGACTCACCTCACTACGGTGGGGTGTATGGCACATGAAAGGCGCTTGATGGCCACGCAGTCATTTGGTCCCGGTTCGCCGGCCCAGTCGACGCCGTATTCCGGCTCGCCTGCGTGGAATCAGAGCTACAGCATCGCCGCGTTACGTGCCGGCCTGATCGCACTGGCGCTGCTCGCCGTTCTTGCCGTCATCGTGTTGTCTTGAGATCGCGCCGAAGGAGTACCCCCGACGGCGTAGCTGTCGCTGGCGGTCGTCCTTGCGGCGTGCGCGGTCATGGAGCAGGGTTGATTGGGCCAGGCCGCCGCGTGGCAGCCCCCCGCGAATGAGCGTTACGACGATATCGAAGAAAGGAATGCTGTGGCTGTATACACCCTGCCCGACTTGGACTGGGACTTCGGAGCGCTGGAACCGCACATCTCCGGTCAGATCAACGAACTTCACCACGACAAGCACCATGCCACTTACGTAAAGGGCGCCAACGACGCCCTGGAGAAACTGGAGGAGGCGCGGTCCAAGGGAGACCACGCCGCGATCCTGCTGAACGAGAAGAACCTGGCCTTCAACCTCGGCGGCCATGTCAACCACACCATCTGGTGGAAAAACCTGTCGCCCAACGGTGGTGACAAGCCGACCGGTGAGCTTGCCGCGGCCATCGACGACGCCTTCGGATCCTTCGACAACTTCCGTGCGCAGTTCCACGCGGCCGCCACCACCGTGCAGGGTTCGGGCTGGGCCGCGCTCGGCTGGGACACGCTCGGCAACAAGCTGCTGATTTTCCAGGTGTACGACCACCAGTCAAACTTCCCGCTGGGCATCGTGCCACTGCTGTTGCTCGACATGTGGGAGCACGCCTTCTACCTGCAGTACAAAAACGTCAAGGTGGACTTCGCCAAAGCGTTCTGGAACGTCGTGAATTGGGCGGACGTGCAAGCCCGCTACGCGGCCGCAACCTCGAAGGCCAAGGGGCTGCTGACCCCCTGAGACGTCTGGGGAAGACAAGGGCGCCACGCGCACCGCGCGGCGCCCTTGCTTTTCCCGGGTTTTGCCGCCGTCATCGACGGGAGCGCCACTGGCCGTGTCGTGTTGCGCGGCGCCTAATCCGCAGGCATGCTTAATTATTCGAGCTACCAGAGTGGTTATTTCGAAACGGAGGCGTCGCGGGAGGTCGAAATGGAGTCTGGCTCAGAACGGCCAATAGGGATTTCTCCCTTCCATTCTCGTGGTGCCCTCAAAGGGTTCGTGATTTCGGGGCGTTGGCCCAATTCCACCAAGGAATGGGCGCAACTGCTGATGGTCGCGGTACGGGTCGCGTCCTTACCCGGACTGCTCTCCACCACAACGGTGTTCGGTGCCCGGGAGGAATTACCCGACGAACCCGAGCCGGGCACCGTCGGCCTGGTACTGGCCGAGGGCACGGTCTTCGGTGAATCCGCTATCCAGCCGGGCTATTTCGCAGACCACCAGCCCCCCGCATTACTGATGCTGCACCCGCCCTCGGAAACCACGCCGTCATTGCCGGAATGCACGGGAGCGGCGTCGGGGTGCGTGTTGCTGCCGGGGCTGCCGTACCTGGGCCTAGAGCACCGCGCGGCCTGGGTGGAAGCCGAGGCCGACGGGACCATCACGTCCATGGTGAGCCGCGTCGGCGTCGACCCCATCAGCCATCCCGACACGGCGATTCTGGCCATGCTGCTTGCCGCATGAAGTCGACGTCGGCCCGACGGCGAATACGGGCGGCCGAACTTGACCGCCGCTGTGGCGCACACCCGATTCGCCCGTTAGCCTGAAAGCGTTAGCGAAGGGGAGTAGCCCCGAATCGTCGCGTCGACATACTGGCGAACAGCCCGGCCGGCGAACCGGTCCAACCGTGATCGGTGGGCGAGACCTTCGACCGATGGCCGACCGCGAGATCGTCGGCAACGTGTCGAAAGGTCGCCCGCCATGCTTGCCGCCACGCTGCTGAGCCTTGGGGTGGTGTTCCTCGCCGAACTCGGCGACAGATCGCAGCTCATCACCATGACCTACGCACTGCGTTACCGATGGTGGGTGGTGCTTACCGGCGTGGCGATCGCCGCGTTCGTGGTGCACGGCGTCTCGGTGTCGATCGGCCACTTCCTGGGCGCCGCGCTCCCCGCGCGGCCGATGGCGTTCGCGTCGGCGATCGCGTTCCTGATCTTCGCGGTGTGGGCGTGGCGCGAGGGCGCCTCCGGGGGCGAGACCGTCTCGTCCGCGCGCGAACCCCGGTTCGCGCTGCTGACCGTGGTGTCGTCGTTCGCGCTCGCCGAGATGAGCGACAAGACGACGCTGGCCACGGTGACGCTGGCGAGTGATCACGACTGGACCGGCGTCTGGCTCGGCACGACCCTCGGCATGGTGCTGGCCGACGCCCTGGCGATCGTCGTGGGGATGCTGCTGCATCGGCGCCTTCCGGAGCATCTGCTGCACGTCTTGGCCGCCCTGCTGTTCTTGATGTTCGGCTTGTGGCTGCTGTTCGACGGCGCGCTGGGCTGGCCGCCCGGCGGCCATCGCCGTGACCGCTCCGGTGGCCGTGGGCGCCGGGACCGCGGCCGCAGCGCAAACTTTGCGACGGCGCCGGGCGCAACCCTCGACCGCAGTCGGGCGGCCGGACACAGCCTGGAGGTTCCGGCCACAGCCGTCGCCGCCCCTGCGGTGTCCGGCAGCCGCCCCAGAGGTATCTCTGCAAGCGATTAATTGCACCGCGCGCCCGTTTTCGGCATGTGTTGCAAACCTGACAGCAAAGAATCGTTGGCAAAGGTCCGGATTGCTCGACGGTTGCGGTGCGACCGCTCAGCGGGCTGTGTCGCGTCACCGTGCCCGTTTTGAGATCGTCGGCCCGCCACCCTGGACGCAACCCCGAATTCTGCGGATAACCTGTGAGTTTCGCCGATCTAGTGGACACCCCAGCGAATCGGACTGAGGCTCGTCACGTGTTAGATTGGCGTGCGTCAGCCACGCGCGTACCAGAACTGGCCGGGTTTGCACCTGGCTGTGGCGACTAACCGTCGCTACCATGGACAGCTAATACACCTGGGTAATAGTTCACTTCGACAGCCTCGTGGGGGTCATATCGATGAGCACGACTTTCGCCGCCCGCCTGAATCGCCTCTTCGACACGGTGTATCCGCCCGGGCGCGGACCGCACACCTCCGCGGAGGTGATTGCGGCGCTCAAGTCTGAGGGCGTCACGATGTCGGCTCCTTACCTGTCACAGCTACGTTCCGGCAACCGCACCAATCCGTCGACGGCGACGATGGCCGCCCTGGCCAACTTCTTCCGGATCAAGTCGGCCTACTTCACTGACGACGAGTATTACGAGAAGCTCGACAAGGAGCTGTCTTGGCTGGCCACGATGCGCGACGACGGGGTGCGTCGCATCGCGCTGGCCGCTGCAGAATTGTCCCCGGAGGGCCGGCAGCAGGCCGCGGAACGCGTCGACGAGTTGCGACGCGCGGAGCACCAGGGCGCGTAACGGCGGCCAGGGCGGATCCCGCCGCCCGCCCTGGCGGGCTGCCGTCGTCCCATTCCGATTAGGGTTGCTTGGATCGCGCATGCGCGAGAGCGCGAGAGCGATAGTCCAACCAGATACCGGGGAGGCGGCCGGGAATGGGCCTGTTCCGCAAGCGAAAGAGTCGCGCGACGCGTCGCGCCGAGGCCCGTGCGATCAAGGCCCGCGCCAAGCTCGAGGCAAAACTGGCTGCCAGGAACGAGGTCCGCCGCATCAAGGGCGAGCGGCAGGCCGCGGAGAAGGCTCTTCGGGCGCAGGTCAAATCTCAGCGGGAAAGCGACCGCACCGCATTGAAGGTCGCCGAGGCCGGAC
Source organism: Mycobacterium sp. (assembly GCA_031292665.1). Classification (GTDB taxonomy): domain Bacteria; phylum Actinomycetota; class Actinomycetes; order Mycobacteriales; family Mycobacteriaceae; genus Mycobacterium. The sequence goes on from JARLGR010000247.1 coordinate 7,297, forward strand.
TCAAGACGGCACGTGAAGGCAAGGTGTTGTCGCCCACCCGGATCCGCCGGATGCTGACGGTGTCTCGACTGCTCGCACCGGTCCTGACTCCGGTGATCTACCGGGCGGCCATGGCGGCCCGCGCCATGATCGACCAGCGCCGCGCGGACCAGCTGGGGATTCCGTTGGCCCAGATCGGCCAGTTCTCCGGTCATGGCGCCGAGCTGTCGGCCCGGATCGCCGGCGGGGAAAAATCGCTGCAAATGGTCCAGGACAGGAAGCCCAAGGACGCCGAGACCAAGCAGTTCGTGTCCGCCATCACCGGACGGCTCGCCGATCTGGCGACGGCCGTCACCGCCGCGGAGAACATGCCGACCGCGCGGCGCCGGGCGGCCCACGCCGCGATCTCCTCCCAGCTCGACGGCATCGAGGCAGACCTGATGGCCCGGCTCGGGCTGGGCTGACATGCCACGCGCGACCAGGTGGATCTCACGCGGTCTGATCCCGCTCGCCGCCGCCACCGCCCTCTACCTCGGTTCGGCGGCCGGAACGCCGGCGGCATGGGCGCACGTACACGCCAGCAGCGACAACCCTGTGCGGGGCGCGACGGCGCTTGTCACGTTCCAGGTGCCCAACGAATCAAACACGGCCGCGCCGACGACCGCGCTGACCGTCACCCTCCCCAATGTGGCCTCGGCGAGCGCCGAGTACCTGCCCGGATGGACGGCCATCCTGGACCGCGACGCGGCCGCCGGCACCGTCCGCTCGGTGACCTGGACGGCCGCGCCCAATGCCGGGATTGGCGTCGACCAGTTCGGCCTCTTCCGGATATCCATGCAACTGCCCGACAGCGATACAGTCAGCTTTCCCGCGACTCAGACCTACTCCGACGGGACGGTCGTGAAGTGGGATCAGCCGCCGCTTCCCGGCGGTGCGGAGCCGGGGCACCCGGCGCCGACGCTGACACTCGCCGCCGGCCCGCCGGCGCCGCAC
>JARLGR010000248.1 GCA_031292665.1 Mycobacterium sp.
CAAGGCGACATCATCATCGACGGCGGCAACGCGCTCTACACCGACACCATCCGCCGCGAGAAGGCCATGCGTGCGCGGGGCCTGCACTTCGTCGGCGCCGGGATCTCCGGCGGCGAGGAGGGCGCGCTCAACGGGCCGTCGATCATGCCCGGCGGTCCGGCCGAGTCCTATAAATCGCTGGGCCCGCTGCTCGAGGAGATCTCCGCGCACGTCGACGGCGTCCCTTGCTGCACCCACATCGGCCCCGACGGCGCCGGCCACTTCGTCAAGATGGTGCACAACGGCATCGAGTATTCCGACATGCAGCTGATCGGCGAGGCCTACCAACTGCTGCGCGACGGGCTCGGCAAGACCGCCGGCGAGATCGCCGACGTGTTCGACGAGTGGAATTCCGGCGACCTGGACAGCTTTCTCGTGGAGATCACCGCACAGGTACTGCGCCAGACCGACGCCAAGACTCAGAAGCCGCTCGTCGACGTCATCCTCGACGAGGCCGAGCAGAAGGGCACCGGCCGCTGGACCGTCAAGTCCGCCCTGGACCTTGGCGTGCCGGTCACCGGCATCGCCGAGGCGGTGTTCGCCCGTGCACTGTCGGGTTCGGTGACGCAGCGCAAGGCCACCACCGGGCTGGCCTCCGGCGAGCTGGGCGGAAAGCCCAGCGAGGCAGAGCAATTCGTCGAGGACGTCCGGCAGGCCCTCTACGCGTCGAAGATCATCGCCTACGCGCAGGGCTTCAACCAGATCCAGGCCGGCAGCGCCGAATACGACTGGGGCATCACCCCGGGCGATCTGGCGACCATCTGGCGCGGCGGCTGCATCATCCGGGCCAAGTTCCTCAACCGCATCAAAGAGGCGTTCGACGAAGACCCCGATCTGCCGACGCTGATCGTGGCGCCGTACTTCCGCAGCGCCATCGAGGCCGCCATCGACGGCTGGCGGCGCGTCGTGGTGACCGCGACCCGGCTGGGCATCCCGATCCCGGGCTTCTCCTCGGCGTTGTCCTACTACGACGCCCTGCGCACCGAACGCCTGCCCGCCGCGCTCACCCAGGGCCTGCGGGACTTCTTCGGCGCGCACACCTACAGCCGCATCGACGACGACCCGGCCAGGCGCTTCCACACCCTGTGGAGCGGGGACCGCAGCGAAGTGCCCGCTTAGGCGCTCCGGACAAGGGGGTACAGCGACAGCGATGAGGTTTCTCGCATGAGGTTTCTGGATGGCCATAGACCGGCGCACGACCTGACGTACAACGACGTCTTCATCATGCCCAACCGGTCCGAGGTCACGTCGCGCTTCGACGTCGACCTGTCCACCACCGACGGCTCGGGCACCACCATTCCGGTCGTGGTCGCCAACATGACCGCGGTGGCCGGGCGGCGGATGGCCGAGACGGTGGCCCGGCGCGGCGGCCTCGTGATCCTGCCGCAGGACCTCCCGATCACCGCCGTGCAGCAGACGGTGGAGTTCGTCAAGAGCCGGGATCTGGTGCTCGACACCCCGGTGGTGCTGGCGCCCGACGACTCGGTGTCCGACGCGATCGCGCTGATCCACAAGCGGGCGCACGGCGTCGCCGTCGTGGCCTTCGAGGGCCGCCCCATCGGTCTGGTGAGCGAATCGTCGTGTCTCGGTGTGGACCGCTTCACCCGGGTGCGCGACGTCGCGGTCACCGACTTCGTCACCGCCCCGGCGGGCGCCGAGCCGCGCAAGATCTTCGACCTGCTCGAGCACGCGGGAGTCGCGGTGGTGACCAACGCCGACGGCACGCTGGCGGGGGTGCTGACCCGCACCGGCGCGATCCGCGCGGGCCTGTACACCCCGGCCACCGACGCCCGCGGGCGGCTGCGCATCGGCGCGGCCGTCGGCATCAACGGCGACGTGGGCGCCAGGGCGCGGTCGCTGGCCGAGGCCGGGGTCGACGTGCTGGTCATCGACACCGCCCACGGGCACCAGGTCAAGACGCTGCAGGCCGTCAAGGCGGTCGCGTCGCTCGACCTGGGTTTGCCGCTATCGGCGGGCAACGTGGTGTCGGCCGAGGGCACCCGCGATCTGCTGGACGCCGGCGCGACCATCGTCAAGGTCGGTGTCGGTCCGGGCGCGATGTGCACGACCCGGATGATGACCGGTGTCGGGCGTCCGCAGTTCTCCGCGGTCCTCGAATGTGCATCGGCCGCAAGCGAAATCGGCGGGCATGTGTGGGCCGACGGCGGCATCCGGCACCCCAGGGACGTGGCGCTGGCGCTGGCCGCCGGGGCGTCGAACGTGATGATCGGGTCGTGGTTCGCCGGCACCTACGAGTCGCCCGGCGACCTGATGCGCGACCGCGACAACCAGCCGTACAAGGAGAGCTACGGCATGGCGTCCAAGCGGGCCGTCATCGCCCGCACCGGCGGCGACACCGCCTTCGACCGCGCCCGCAAGGCCCTCTTCGAGGAAGGCATCTCGGCGTCGCGAATGGACCTTGATCCCGACCGCGGCGGTGTCGAGGACCTGATCGACCACATCACCTCGGGCGTGCGCAGCACCTGCACCTACGTCGGCGCCACGACCCTGGCGGAGCTGCACGAGCGCGCGGTGATCGGCGTGCAGTCCAGCGCGGGCTTCGCCGAGGGGCATCCGCTGCCGCTGGGTTGGTGACGCGCAACGCGGACAACGTTTCCGGCTCGTCTGGCCGCGTTGGCTAGCATGTGAATTCACGCGCAGCACAGCGCTGCGCGGCATCGAGGGAAAGGGATGACGTGCCGCAGGCACGCGTCGAGGCCCGCATACCGACCCGGGCCTTCCGCACCCGGCGGCAACCGGCGCGCCTTGCATCGCCCCCGCCGCGCCGCCCGGGCCCTTCAACAAAACCGTCATGAACGTCACCGTCACCGTGGTCAGCGTGGTGGGCATCGCGTTGCTCATCTTCGGCAACGCCGTCTTCGTGGCGGCCGAGTTTTCGCTGACCGCGGCCGACCGCAGCATCGTGGACGCGAACGCCCGCGACGGCCGGCGCAGCGACCGCCTGATCCAGCGCGCCCAGCGGCGCCTGTCGTTTCAGCTGTCGGGCGCCCAACTGGGGATCTCCACCACCACCCTGGCCACCGGCTATCTGACCGACCCGATGGTGGCCGACCTGCCGCACCCGACACTGAGCGCCATCGGGATACCGGACCGGCTCGCCGACGGCGTCATCGCGTTCCTCGTGCTGGTCATCGTCACGTCGGTGTCCATGGTGTTCGGCGAGCTCGTCCCGAAGTACCTCGCCGTGGCGCGCCCGCTGTCGACCGCCCGGGCCGTGGTGGGGTTCCAGCTGCTGTTCTCGCTGCTGCTCACCCCGGCCATCCGGCTGACGAACGGCGCGGCGAACTGGATCGTCCGCGAGCTGGGCATCGAACCGGCCGAAGAGCTGCGGTCGGCGCGGTCACCGCAGGAGTTGCTGTCGTTGGTGCGGTACTCGGCGCGCAACGGCGCTTGGGACGCGGCCACCGCTTCGCTGGTGCGGCGGTCGCTGAAGTTCGGTGACCTGACGGCCGAGGAGCTGATGACACCGCGGTCCAGGATCGTGGCGCTGCAGACCGACGACACCGTCGCCGACCTGGTGGCCGCGGCCGCCGAGTCCGGTTTCTCCCGTTTCCCGATCGTCGACGGCGACTTGGACGAGACCGTCGGCATCGTGCACGTCAAACAGGTATTCGAGGTTCCGCCGGTCGATCGCGCGCGCACCCTGCTGACCACTGTCGCGCAGCCCGTTCCCGTCGTGCCCTCCACCCTGGACGGCGACGCGGTGATGGCCGAGATCCGGGCCAACAGCCTGCAACCCGCGATGGTCGTCGACGAGTACGGCGGCACGGCGGGCATGGTGACCCTCGAGGACCTGATCGAGGAGATCGTCGGCGACGTCCGCGACGAACACGACGACGCCACCCCCGACGTGGTGGCGGCCGGTGGCGGCTGGCGGGTATCGGGCCTGCTGCGCATCGACGAAGTGGCCACCGCGATCGGATACCGGGCTCCGGAGGGGCCCTACGAGACGATCGGCGGGCTGGCGCTGCGGGAAATCGGCCACATCCCGACGGCGGGTGAGGTGGTGCAATTGCCGGCGCTGGACGAGGACGGCCTGTTGGACACGTCGCTGCGCTGGCAGGCGAGGGTGGTCCGGATGGACGGTCGCCGGATCGACCTGCTCGAGCTGACCGAACTCGACGGCGGCGGTCATGCGCACGTGGGACGTGACCACTGATGAATGATGCCCTCGGAGTGCTGCTGGCCCTGGCGCTGATCGCGGTGAACGCATTCTTCGTCGGAGCGGAATTCTCGCTGATCTCGGCCCGACGCGACCGCCTCGAAGCGTTGGCCGAACAGGGTAAGGCGAGGGCCGTCACCGTGATCCGAGCCGGTGAGCAGCTGCCGTCCATGCTGGCGGGCTCCCAGTTGGGCGTCACGGTCGCCTCGTTGCTGCTCGGGCGGATCGGCGAGGCGGCGGTCGCCGACGTGCTGCGCTCGGCGCTCGGCCTGACCGGCATCCCCCCGGCGCTGCTGCACACGCTGTCGTTCGTGATCGCGCTGGCGATCGTGGTGACGCTGCACGTGCTGCTGGGCGAGATGGTTCCGAAGAACATCGCGCTGGCCGGCCCGGAGCGCACGGCGATGCTGCTGGTCCCGCCCTACCTGGTCTACGTGCGGGCCGCGCGGCCGTTCATCGTGTTCTACAACAGGTGCGCCAGCCTGGTCCTGCGGGCGGTGGGCGTCGAACCCAAAAAGGAGCTCGACATCACCGTCTCCCCCGCCGAGCTGAGCCGGATGATCGCCGAATCCACGTCCGAGGGCCTGCTCGACCCCGAGGAACACAGCCGGCTGACCCGGGCCCTGCAGCTGCGCACCCGCGTGGTCGGCGACGTGGCGGTTCCCCTCGCCGACGTCGTCGCGGTCCCCGTGGCCGCGGCGGGCTCCGGGCCGCGGGTCGGCGCCGTCGAACAGGCCCTGGCCCAAACCGGCTATTCCCGGTTTCCGGTGGCGGACGCCGACGGTGCGTTCATCGGTTACCTGCACATCAAGGACGTGTTGACGCTGGTCGGCGACCCGCGAACGGTGATAGACCTGGCGGTGGTGCGGCCGCTCCCGCGGCTGCCCAGGTCGCTGCCGCTGGCCGACGCCATGTCGCGGATGCGCCGCAGCAACAGCCACCTGGCGCTGGTCACCGGCGATGTCGGCGCCGTGGTGGCGATGGTGGCGATGGAGGACCTGGTGGAGGACCTCGTCGGTACCTTCCGTGAGGCGTTATGAGATTGGTTGCCGGGCGCGCCCGTATGATTTTCAACGGCCACCAGTCAGGAAAGGGCTGGAGAGCCCAGGATCTCGGACAGCGCATCCGCGGCCAAATTCGATCCTCGCGGCTCGCCGCGGCGGCATCGGGGGGTGCGGTAGCGCAGCCTGACCTGCTGTTGCGGTTTGGCCGGATTACCGTCGCCAGATTGCTGGTCGGTAGGCTGACGATGTGCATGAGGGCCGGTTCAGGGCAGGTTCCGGGCCGGTGACGTGCGGTCGGCCCATTTGGAGGAGCTCTGCCATGTTGGAGGAGAAAGATGACTGATCGCGTGTCGGTGGGGAACTTGCGGGTCGCCCGAGTGCTCTACGACTTCGTGAACAACGAGGCGCTGCCCGGCACCGACATCGACCCCGACAGCTTCTGGGCGGGCGTCGACAAAGTCGTCACGGATCTCACCCCGCAGAACGAGGATTTGCTGGCCCGCCGCGACGAGCTGCAGGCCCAGATCGACAAGTGGCACCGGCAGCGCGTCATCGCGCCCCTGGACGCGGAGGAGTATCGCCAGTTCCTCACCGAGATCGGTTATCTGCTGCCCGAGCCCGCCGACTTCACCATCACCACGTCGGGTGTCGACGACGAGATCACGACGACCGCGGGGCCACAGCTGGTGGTGCCGGTGCTCAACGCCCGGTTCGCGCTGAACGCCGCCAACGCGCGCTGGGGCTCTCTCTACGATGCGCTGTATGGCACCGACGTGATTGCGGAAACCGACGGCGCCGAGAAGGGGTCGAGCTACAACAAGGTGCGGGGCGACAAGGTGATTGCCTACGCGCGCAAGTTCCTCGATGAGGCCGTGCCGCTGGCGTCGGGCTCGTGGGCGGACGCGACGGGCGTGACCATCGTCGACGGCCGGCTGCAAGTCGCCACCGGTGAAGATTCCACCGGATTGGCCAGCCCGGAGAAGTTCGTCGGGTACAGCGGCGAGCTGGGCTCGCCCGGCTGGTCGGTGTTGCTGGTCAACCACGGCCTGCACCTCGAGATCCTGATCGACCAGGAATCGCCGGTCGGCAGGACCGACCGCGCCGGTATCAAGGACGTGGTCTTGGAGTCGGCGATCACCACGATCATGGACTTCGAGGATTCGGTGGCCGCGGTCGACGCCGACGACAAGGTGCTCGGCTACCGCAACTGGCTTGGCCTGAACAGGGGCGATCTGGTCGAGGAGGTCGACAAGGACGGCAAGACCTTCACCCGCGTGCTGAACGCGGACCGCACCTACACCACGCCCGACGGCGGCGAGCTGACCCTGCCGGGACGCAGCCTGATGTTCGTCCGTAACGTTGGCCACCTGATGACGAACGACGCCATCGTTGTGAGCGATGGCACCGGCCAGGAAAACGGCGAAGAAAAAGAAATCTTCGAAGGCATCATGGACGCGCTGCTCACCGGCGTGACCGCCATCCACGGGCTCAGGAGCGGCTCGGACAATAACGGGGCCAACGGGCCTTTGACGAACAGCCGTACCGGTTCGATCTACATCGTCAAGCCGAAAATGCACGGACCGGAAGAGGTCGCCTTCACCTGCGAGCTGTTCAGCCGCGTCGAAGACGTTTTGGGCCTGCCGCAGGGCACGCTGAAGGTCGGCATCATGGACGAGGAACGCCGCACCACCGTCAACCTCAAGGCGTGCATCAAGGCCGCCGCCGACCGCGTGGTGTTCATCAACACCGGCTTCCTGGACCGCACCGGCGACGAAATCCACACGTCGATGGAGGCGGGCCCGATGATCCGCAAGGGTGCGATGAAGAACACGACGTGGATCAAGGCCTACGAGGACGCCAACGTCGACACCGGGCTTGCCGCCGGTTTCAAGGGGAAGGCCCAGATCGGCAAGGGCATGTGGGCGATGACCGAGCTGATGGCCGACATGGTCGAGCAGAAGATCGGCCAGCCGAAGGCGGGCGCCACCACCGCATGGGTGCCGTCGCCGACTGCGGCGACCCTGCACGCGATGCACTACCACTACGTGGATGTGGGCGCCGTACAACAGGAGCTCGAGGGCAAGACCCGCACGACCATCGAGCAGTTGCTGACCATTCCGCTGGCCAAGGAACTGGCCTGGGCTCCCGAGGAGATCCGCGAGGAGGTCGACAACAACTGCCAGTCCATCCTCGGCTACGTGGTGCGCTGGATCGACCAGGGCGTCGGCTGCTCGAAGGTGCCCGACATCCACAACGTCGCGCTCATGGAGGACCGCGCGACCCTGCGCATCTCCAGCCAGCTGCTGGCCAACTGGCTGCGCCACGGCGTCATCACCGCGGAGGATGTCCGGGCCAGCCTGGAGCGCATGGCCCCGATCGTGGATGAGCAGAACGCCGGCGACCCCACTTACCGGCCGATGGCGCCCAACTTCGGCGACAGCATCGCCTTCCTGGCCGCCCAGGACCTGATCCTGTCCGGAACCCAGCAGCCTAACGGCTACACCGAGCCGATCCTGCATCGCCGTCGGCGCGAGTTGAAGGCCCGCGCCGCCGCCGGCGCCTGAACCGTGTCTGACATGCGGTAATGCGGCTGATGGCTAGACTTTGGCCGAGTTCACAACACGTCAAGTGATGAGTCGACGGAAAGGCGGCGGGCACCACTATGGGTAGGCACAGCATGCCCGACCGTGGGGACTCCGTCGACCAGCCGGCTGAGGAGCCCGTCGCCGACGATTCGTACGAGGGCGACGAGCCGGGCCCCGACCGGGACGATCTCGACGACGATCGCTACCCCGCTGACGGCGCCTTCGCGGGCAGCACGGCGGACGACTACCCGGAGTTTCCGCCGCGGCGGTCGGGCGCGGCGGGCGCGGAGCCGCCGGCGCCCCCCCGGCGTGCCGGACGCCGGGGACTGGGCGACTGGCGGGGCGGTCACCGCAGCGAGGGCGGGCGCCGGGGGGTCAGCATCGGCGTAATCGTGGCCCTGGTCGCGGTCGTCGTGGTGGTGGGCACCGTGATCCTGTGGAGCTTCTTCGGTGACGCATTGTCCAACCGCTCCCACCAGGCGGCCGGTCGATGCGTGGGAGGCAAGGAGTCGGTCCCGGTCGTCGCCGACCCGGCGATCGCGGACGCCGTGCAGCTGCTCGCGGAAGGCTTCAACGCATCGGAGGGCCCGGTCGGTGACCACTGCATGGTGGTCGGCGTCAAACAGGCGGGCGCCGACGCGGTCCTGGGCGGCTTCATCGGCAAGTGGCCCGCCGAGCTCGGCGGGCAGCCGGCATTGTGGATCCCGGGCAGCTCGGTCTCCGCGGCCCGGCTCTCGGCGGCGACCGGCCAGAAAGTCATCACCGACAGCCGTTCCCTCGTGACGTCGCCGGTGGTGTTGGCCGTGCGGCCGGAACTTCAGGAGGCCCTGGCCAATCAGAACGCAAACCAGAACGCCAATCAGAGCTGGGCGGCGCTGCCCGGCCTGCAGACCAACCCGAACTCGCTGGCCGGGTTGAACCTGCCGGCCTGGGGATCGCTGCGGCTGGCGCTGCCGATGGGCGGCAACAGCGACGCCTCGTTCCTGGCCGGCGAGGCGGTGGCGGCGGCCTCGGTACCCGCCGGCGCACCGGCGACGCAGGGCACCGGCGCGGTGCGCGCCTTGCTGAGCGCACAACCCAAGCTGGCGGACAACTCGCTGACCGAGGCGATGAACGCGCTGCTGAAGCCCGGCGACGCGGCGAGCGCGCCCGTCCACGCGGTGATCACCACTGAGCAGCAGTTGTTCGAGCGCGGCCAGTCGTTGTCGGACGCCAAGACCACGCTGGCTTCCTGGCTACCGCCCGGGCCGGTGCCGGTGGCCGACTACCCCACCGTCCTGCTCGGCGGCTCGTGGCTGACCTCGGAGCAGACCTCGGCGGCCAGCGAGTTTGCCCGTTTCATGCACAAGCCCGAGCAGCTCGCCAAGCTGGCCAAAGCCGGTTTCCGGGTGAACGGAGTCACGCCGCCGAGCAGCCCGGTCACCAGTTTCCCGGCGCTGCCCGCCGCCCTGTCGGTGGGCGACGACGCCATGCGCGCGACGCTGGCCGAGGCCATGGCCGCCCCGTCCAGCGGGCTGGCCGCGACGATCATGCTCGACCAGTCGATGCCCGGCGACGACGGCGGGAAATCGCGGCTGGCGAACGTGGTTGTGGCGCTTCAGGACAAGATCAAAGCGCTGCCGCCGACCGCCGTCCTGGGGCTGTGGACCTTCGACGGTCACGAGGGTCGCTCCGAGGTGGCGAGCGGGCCGCTGTCCGACCCCGTCAACGGACAGCCCCGCGCGGCCGCGCTCTCGGCCGCGCTGGACAAGCAGTACTCGTCGGGCGGCGGCGCGGTGTCGTTCACCACGCTGCGCTTGATCTACCAAGATATGCAGGCGAAATACATTCCTGGACAGACGAATTCTATCTTGCTGATCACGTCCGGGCCGCACACCGACCAATCCCTGGACGGGCCGGGGCTGCAGGATTTCATCCGCAAAAGCGCCGACCCCGCCAAGCCGATCGCCGTCAATGTCATCGACTTCGGCAACGATCCGGACCGGGCGACGTGGCAGGCGGTGGCGCAGCTCAGCGGCGGGGGCTACCAGAACCTCGCCACGTCGGCGTCCCCCGACCTCGCCGCGGCGATCAACGCCTATCTGAGCTGAGGCCGATCCGGGCGGCGGCGATGGCGCACCTGGTGGATACTTTCGGGGGCGCTATCCAAGGAGCACTATGAGGATCGATTTCACCCCGGACCCCGCGTTGTACCCGTTCGAGTCGCGCTGGTTCGACAGCTCGCAGGGACGCATCCATTACATCGACGAGGGCGAGGGCCCGCCGCTGCTGTTGTGCCACGGCAACCCGACGTGGAGCTTCCTCTACCGCAACATCGTCATCGGGCTGCGCGACCGATTCCGGTGCATCGCACCGGATTACCTCGGCTTCGGGCTGTCGGATCGGCCTTCGTGATTCGGCTACAAGGTCGACGAGCACGCCCGGGTGGTCGGCGAGTTCGTCGACCACCTCGGCCTGGACGGCTACCTCAGCATGGGGCAGGACTGGGGCGGGCCCGTCAGCATGGCGGTGAACGTGGAGCGCGCCGGCCGGGTGCGCGGGGTCGTGTTGGGTAATACCTGGTTCTGGCCGACGGACACGCTGACGACCAAGATCTTCAGCTGGGTGATGTCCAGTCCCCCGCTGCAGTACGCGATCCTGCAGCGCAACTTCTTCGTCGAGCAGATGATCCCGGCAGGAACCCAGCACCGGCCGACCGCCGAGGTGATGGAGCACTACCGTGCCGTGCAGCCCAGCCCCGACGCCCGCAAAGGCGTAGCCGAGATGCCGAAGCAAATCATGGCGGCGCATCCACTGCTGGCCCGGCTGGCCGAGGAGGTGCCCGCCAAGCTGGGTTCCAAGCCCGCGCTCTTCGTCTGGGGGATGAAGGACTTCGCGTTCCGGCCCGGCCCGACGCTCCCGCACATGCGCGCGGCATTTCCCGATCACGTGCTCGTGGAACTGCCCAGTGCCAAGCACTTCATCCAGGAGGATGCGCCCGACCAGATTGCAGCGGCCATCGCCGAGCGTTTCGGCTGAACCGTCGGCAAACCGCCAATTCCCTACGCGGCGTGCCTGGCCAGTGCGATGCCGACCCGGACTTCGAGTTGGCTGATGGTGACTGTGGGAGCGCGCGGCGGTGCGGCGGATCGATAGGTGGCGCCGGTTGGCGTGGTGTATTCGGCGGTGTGCGTGTGGCGTTCGTTGGTGTGAGCGCTGACGCGCCAACCGGCGGCTTCCTTGGCGTAGTTGCAGCTTTCGCACAAGCCAAGGCCGTTAACCGCGGATGTCGGCCCGCCCTTGGCCCACGGCTGCGCGTGGTCGCTGTGCCGGATCGGTGCGTCGCAATAGGGCGTGCGGCAGCGCCGGTCGCGTAGTTCGATGAAGGTGGCGAGACCGCGGGGAAAGGCGCGCGCCCGCGATTCCATGGCCACCAGCGCCCCGGCCGCGGGGTGAACGTAGAGCCGGCGCAGCGTCGCGCGGGAGCGTCGGTCGGCGACAGCGTTGCCGACCATGTTGCGGGCGACGGCCGCCGGGATGGGCCCGTAGCCGCAGACCTCGGCCGGCACGTTGTCACCGCCGAGCAGCGTCGCGTCCGACATGACCAGGTTCACCGCGACCGGCGTCGGGACCGCCGCGGCGCGGCCGGTGCTGCGTTCGACCAGGGTGTCGGCCATGACCTGTCCCCGCGACCGCCCGTCGCAGCAGGTGTCCGCCGCGCGGCGCAGCGCTGCGTACACCGAGACCCCTTGGGCCACCGGCAACAACGCGGTCACATAGGTCATGGTGTCGGGTGCCGGGCGGATGGTGACGGTGCGTTCGTGCTCGGCCTTGGCCGCCCGTTCGACGACGGCATGGGGATCTAGCCGGTAGGCGATTGCCCTGGCGGACGCGGCCACTCGCGCATCACCCATTCCGTCCAGGTTCGCCGGGTCGCCGCACAAGTCGGCGTCCAGGGTGCGGCGGTCCTCGACGTCCAGGCAGGCGCTCTCGCGCACGATGAGGGTGGCGCGCCACTCGGACAGCGCCCCGCATTCCAGTGCGGCCAGGGTGTGCGGCATCTCGTGCACCAAGGCCTTGGCGAAGCCCAG
>JARLGR010000249.1 GCA_031292665.1 Mycobacterium sp.
AGCGCGCGGGCCAGGGGAGCGCGGCCGGCGGCGCGCACGGCGGCATCGTCGGCCAGCAGCTCGACGAGCAGTGCTACCGCGCGCAGGGCGCTGGAGCTGCGGACCAGCCGTGGGAACGCGGCGTGCACCGCAGTGAACGCTTCCAGAACCAGGTCGTGGCGCGCGCGCAGATGAGCCCGCTCGTGGGTGAGGATGGCCGCGACCTCGTCGTCGGTGAGCGTGGTCAGCGCCCCTTCGCTGACCACGACCCGGCTGCGCACGCCGGGCAGGCAGTAGGCGAGCGGTTGCGCAACGTCCAGGATCCGGAGATCGCGCGTCCGCGCGCATGGTTGGGAGAGCGCCGCATCGTGTCCGACCCCGACGAGATCGACGACCATGCGGTGATGGGCGCGGCGGCGCCGGTTGGCGGTGGCAACCCGTACCACGGCGACCATCAGCCGGGTACCGATGAGGACGGTCAGCGCGAAGACGGCGACGTACGCGGCCCACAACGGCCAGCCCAGCCTGCCGGCGTCGCCGAAAAGGCTGGCGGTGGGGCGCCCGTTGGGACCGGGCATGAGCAGCCGACTGGCAATCGCGATGCCGGCGCTGAAGGCCGATAGCACCGCCGCGAGGGCTACGGCCTGCCACAGCACCACCGCCGCCCGCGGGGCGCGCAGCGGCCACGTCGCTCGTGCCAACAAAACCGGCGCCGGGCCGGCCAGCAGCACCGCGAGGATGGTGAAGGCCAGCGCGGTCACGCTGTCAGTCTCCCTCAGTCCTCCGCTCGCCCGCCAGCGGGCGGCATGCCACTGCGTTGATTTACTTCCAAATCGGCCAGCGCCCGCCGCAGCGCCTCGGCTTCGTCGGCGCCGACGCGCTCGACGAAGTGCACCAGCGCGGCGTGCCTGCCGCCGGAGTCCTCGGCCTGGGCCAAAGCGTCGACCATCAGCCCGGCGACCAGCTCGTCGCGGCCGTGCACCGGCGCGTACCGGTGGGCCCGGTCGTCGCGGATCTGGGAGACGAGATTCTTCTTCGCCAGCCGTTGCAGCACGGTCATCACCGTGGTGTAGGCGAGGTCGCGTCGCGCGGACAGGGCCTCGTGCACCTGGCGAACCGTCTGCGGTTCAGGCGTCGACCACAAGTCGTCCATGACGGCCCGTTCCAGATCTCCCAGCCGCGTCAACTTGGGCATATTTCCCATCTCCTGAGGGTCTAAACAAGCGTACTCCGGCTTACTACCGACTGTCGTACCGATATCAACGAATACCCCTGCCCGCCGATTCCCGTGGCCGATGGGAGGGTGCCAATTTAGGGCAGCCTTGCCTATTCTAGTGGGGGTCGAGCGACAGCGACCGCGGCAGAGTCCTGAGGGCTGCAGTGACCCCCGGTCGACTCTATCGGCGAGCCCCGTGCCATCGGCGCGGTACTCGCCCGTTTCTGGGCAAGCAGTTCCGTCTCGACAATGCGGCCGCGTTGATGGTGTAAATACATGAACGTGCCACCGCCGGATGCCATCAGCCCATCGGATTTCACCGCGCCGTTCGACGCCGAGCTGGGGCTGCAGTACACCGACCTCGGTCCCGATGGCGTGCGGGCTCAGCTCGAGGTCACGCCGAAGCTGTTGCAGCCGATGGGCCTCGTGCACGGCGGTGTCTACTGCTCGATGATCGAGAGCATGGCCAGCGTGTCCGCCTACACCTGGCTTGCCACCCGCGGCGGCGGCAACGTGGTCGGGGTCAACAACAACACGGATTTCCTGCGGTCCATCCGCTCGGGCACGGTCCACGGCAGGTCCGAACCGATTCACCGCGGTAGGCGCCAGCAGCTGTGGCTGGTCACGATCACCGACTCAGACGACCGGGTGGTCGCCCGCGGTCAGGTGCGGCTGCAGAACCTCGAGGCGTAGCCGACGACACCATCGCGGCACCGCGCGCAACGATCACGAATTCCGTTATCCGGCAATCGATTGCACCTCGACGTCCTGTTAGCTCGCCCGCCTGGCCGCCGGGCGCTTAGCCTCGGCCGCCGCCACCGCCAGTTGTTCGAGGCGGGTGCGGGCGAACGCCTGCTGCTCGGTGATGGTGAGCTGGCCACGCCGGGTGCTCAAGAAGGTGACAAACCACGACAGCAGCGTACTGACTTTGGTCTTGAAACCGACCAGATAGAGCAGGTGCAGCACCAGCCACGCGAACCAGGCGATAAGGCCGCTGAACTCGACCGGACCGACCTTGGCCACCGCGGAGAACCGCGAAACCGTGGCCATGGAGCCCTTGTCGAAGTACTGGAAGGGCTCCCGGTCCGCCGGGTTGGCACCGCCGAGTTCCGCCTTGATCGTGCGGGTGGCGTACTTGGCGCCCTGGATCGCCCCTTGGGCGACCCCGGGTACGCCTCCGACCGCAGCCATGTCGCCGATGACGAACACGTTGGGGTGGCCCGGGACGGACAGGTCGGGTAACACCTTGACCCGTCCGGCCCGGTCGAGTTCGACGGCCGACTGGTCGGCGAGGTCGGCGCCCAAGCCGCTGGCCGACACCCCGGCCGACCACACCTTGCACGCCGACTCGATGCGTCGGGTGGTGCCGTCGGAGTCCCTGACCGTGATGCCGTTGCGGTCGACATCGGTGACCATCGCACCGAGCTGGATTTCCACGCCCATCTTCTCGAGCCGTGCGGCCGCGCGCTGGCCCAGCTTCTCGCCGAACGGCGGCAGCACCGCGGGGGCGGCGTCGAGCAGGATCACCCGCGCCCGGGTGGAGTCGATGTGCCGGAAGGAGCCTTTCAGGGTGTGCGCGGCCAATTCCGCTATCTGCCCGGCCATTTCGACGCCAGTCGGACCGGCACCGATGACGGTGAAGGTGAGCAACTTGGCCCGCCGCTCCGGATCGCGGGACCGCTCGGCCTGTTCGAACGCACCCAAGATACGGGCCCGCACCTCGAGCGCGTCGTCGATCGATTTCATGCCCGGTGCGAACTCGGCGAACTGGTCGTTGCCGAAGTAGGACTGGCCGGCACCGGCGGCGGCGATCAATGTGTCGTAAGGGGTTTCGTAGGTGTGGCCGAGCAGGTCCGAGACCACGCATTGCCCCGCAAGATCGATGTGCGTGACGTCGCCGAGCAACACCTGCACGTTGCGCTGCCTGCGCAGGATGACCCGCGTGGGCGGGGCGATGTCACCTTCGGACACGATTCCCGTTGCCACCTGATACAGCAGCGGCTGGAACAGGTGGTGGGTGGTGCGGGCGATCAGCTTGATGTCGACGTTCGCGTGCCTGAGTTTCTTTGCGGCATTGAGGCCGCCGAATCCCGATCCGATGATGACGACTCGATGGCGACGCTCCGATCCAGCTGTCACATCCGGCTGGGGGGTCATGTTCGGCTACTCCTGACAGGGTTTTGGGCGAGCTGTAACGCCTCGTATCAGCTACAACGCTAGTCAGGTGACTACCCAGAAACCCAATCGACAAGCCTGTGTGATCAACCACTCCGCGGAATCAGGCCTGGTCGCGGGGCGTGATGCTGCTCATGCCCGCGCCAGGGCTAGACGTCGAAGATTGGACTCAGCGCTTCGCCGGCCGCGGCGACGATGCCCGGTGTGTAGAAGGGCAGGTTGACGATCGCGCCGTCGATTCCCGCGTCCAGAACCTTGGTTTTGATTTGGTCGGCAACCGATGCGGCGCTGCCGACCACCATGCGCTGCGCCATCTCGGCGGGAATCTGGTCGGCTCTGGCTGTTCTCGTCGACGAGTGCCGTGATCAGCATGCTGGTTTCCAGCGTGGCGGGATCGCGGCCGACCTCCTCGCAGCACCGCCGCACGACCTCCACCTTGCGCGGCAGGTCGTTGAACCCGGCGATCACGTTGAGGTGATCGAAGTGTCGTGCGGCCAGCGGGATGGTCTTCTTCTCGCCGCTGCCGCCGATCATCAGCGGGATGTGGTCGCGGAAGCGCGGATTCGCGAACGCCTCGCTGGCCCGATACCACTTGCCCGAGAACGTCGCTCGTTCGCCCTTGATCATCGGCACGATGATCTGCAGCGCCTCGTCGAGTCGGTTGAACCTGTCGGTGAAGGTGCCGAACTCGAAGCCCAATTGGTCGTGCTCGAGTTCGAACCAGCCCGTGCCGATACCGAGAATCGCCCGGCCCTGGCTCACCACGTCCAGCGTGGTGATGGTTTTGGCGAGCAGCGTCGGGTTCCGGTAGGTGTTGCCCGTCACCAAGGTACCCAGTTGCACCCGTTGGGTAGCCGTCGCGAGCGCGCCCAGGGCGGTGTAGGCCTCCAGCATCGGCTGATCGGGCGAGCCCAACATGGGCAGTTGGTAGAAGTGGTCCATGACGAAAACCGAATCGAATCCGGCGGATTCGGCCTCTTGGGCCTGGGCGATGACGGTGGGGAAGAGTTGCTCCACCCCGGTGCCGTAGGAGGAGTTGGGAATCTGCAAACCGAGTCGAATAGCCACGCCGTCCACCGTAGTGCGGCGGCCGGGGGAGGGCGCGCGACTGGCGCTAAAGCAACTCAGCCGAAGTGAGCCAGGGCGCCGCGGCTGACGTGCAGCGTCTGGCCGGTGATGTGGCGAGCCGCGGGGGTGGTGAGGAAGAGCGCCAACCGGGCGACCTCCGCAGCGACCGGCGGCGCCGTGCGCGAAAGCCCCTCGTAGCCGGCCTGGGCGCCGCGGCCGCTCGCCACCGCATTCACCGTGATGCCACGGGTCCCGAAGACGCCCGCCTGCCCGGCGACCCAACTGGAGAGTGCGGCTTTGATGGCGGCGTCGGCGCTACCGGCAGGCGGGTTCTCGCTGACCACGCTGATGATCGAGCCACCGGAGCGAAGGTGATCTCCCACGGTTTGCACCGTCAGCACCAGCGAAAGCACCGTCGCGTCGAGCCCTTTGCGCCACGCGTTGGCGGTGTCGCCGATCGAATAGGTACGTGGATCGCCGGCATCCCAGGACGGGGCCGGCACGTTGACGATGGTGTCCAGGTGGTGGGGGAACAATCCGCGGACCTCGTCAAGGGCGGCCGGATCGGTGGTGTCGCAGACGATCGCGTCCACGTCCAGTTCCTTGGCTGCGATCTCCAGATCGCTGCGGCGCGCACCTACGAGGGTCACCTTGTGACCGCCGTCGCGGAAGCCCTCGGCTACCGTGCGCCCCAACTCCGTGTCTCCGCCGGTGACCAGCACCTCCACTTGCCTGACCTCCTTGTGTTCAACGTTGAACCCAGAGCCTGTCGCTGCACCCGGTTCCGTGGTGGCACAGAGCGGGAGCGATGCCTGGGATCTCAGTTCGGTCAATGTTACTGGACGGTAGCTATTCGACGAAACTGCAGGCGCCGCGACGCGCAGGGGAATTGCGTGACTATTCTCCTCGCCGCAGTCGCGGCTGCGCCTCGAGCGCCGGAAAGCCGACCGCAGAGGCGGGCCCACACACGTTACGGTTTGGTCATGCGTCGGATCGGGATCCTGGCCAGTCTGGTATCGGCGACTCTGCTGGCGGGCATGGTGGCGTGCGGTCCGAAACCTTCCGGGTCACCTTCTGGGCCCTCGCCGTCCGGCGGATCGATCGTGGTGTTCGCCGCGGCCTCCCTCAAGACCGCGTTCACCCAGATCGCTCAGCAGTTCAAGACCGACAATCCCGGCGACGGCGTCGATTTCGACTACGCCGGATCCTCGGAGCTCGCCACCCAGCTGACCCAGGGCGCGACGGCCGACGTCTTCGCGTCAGCGGACACCGCGCAGATGGACACGGTCGCCAAGGCCGGCCTGTTGGCCGGCAACCCGACCAACTTCGCCTCGAACACGCTGGTGATCGTCACGGCGCCGGGCAACCCGAAGAACGTCGGATCCTTCGCCGACCTCGCCAAGGCGGGACTCAGCGTGGTGATCTGCCAGCGACCGGTGCCGTGCGGGGCGGCCACTCAGCGCATCGAGGACAAGACGGGAGTGCGCCTCAACCCGGTCAGCGAGGAACCCAGCGTCACCGACGTCCTCAACAAGGTCACCAGTGGACAGGCCGATGCCGCGCTGGTCTACGTCACCGACGCCATCAGCGCCGGTAACACGGTCACGACCGTCAACTTTCCCGAGGCCGCCGGCGCGGTCAACGTCTATCCCATCGGGGTGCTCAAGAAGGCGCCACTGCCGACGCTGGGGCAGAAGTTCGTGTCCTTGGTGACATCGGACACCGGTCAGAGGATCTTGGCCCACTCCGGCTTCGCCAAGCCCTGAGCCCCGACCGTGCACCGGCCGACGGACGTGCCCCGCTGGGTGTATCTCCCCGCCGCCGCGGGCACCGTCTTCGTCGCCTTGCCGCTGTTGGCCATCGCGGTCAAGGTCGACTGGCCGAATCTCTGGTCGCTGATCAGCAGCCCTTCGTCGGAGACGGCGCTCCTGCTGAGCCTGAAGACCGCCGCCGCCAGCACCGCGTTGTGCGTGCTACTGGGCGTGCCGATGGCGCTGGTGCTGGCGCGCAGCACGGCACGCCCGGTCCGGTTGCTGCGACCGCTGATCCTGCTGCCGCTGGTGCTGCCGCCAGTGGTGGGTGGGATCGCGTTGCTCTACGCGTTCGGCCGCTTGGGACTGATCGGGCGGTATCTGGACGCCGCCGGCATCAGCATCGCTTTCAGCACGACCGCCGTGGTGTTGGCGCAAACGTTTGTGTCGCTGCCGTTTCTGGTGATCTCGCTGGAAGGGGCCGCGCGCACCGCCGGAGCGGATTTCGAGGTGGTGGCGGCGACGCTGGGGGCGCGGCCCAGCACGGTGTGGTGGCGGGTGACCCTGCCGCTGCTGTTGCCGGGCCTGATGTCGGGAGCTGTGCTGGCGTTCGCCCGCTCACTGGGGGAGTTCGGCGCGACGCTGACGTTCGCCGGGTCCCGGCAGGGCGTGACCCGGACCCTGCCGCTGGAGATCTACCTGCAGCGGGTGAGCGATCCAGACGCGGCGGTGGCGCTGTCACTTCTGCTGGTGGCGGTGGCGGCGCTGGTGGTGCTGGGTCTGGGCGCGCGCCGGCTGACGGGGACGGACGCACGGTAGCCCGCTATGAGTGAATTACGCATCCGCGCCGTCGTTGCGGACCGACATCTCGACGTGGACTTCTCGGTGTCCGCGGGCGAGGTGCTCGCCGTGCTGGGACCCAACGGCGCCGGCAAGTCGACCGCCCTGCACGTCATCGCCGGGCTGGTCCATCCCGACGACGGAATCGTGCGGTTGGGGGACCGGCTGTTGACCGACACCGCCGCCGGCGTGAACGTGGCGACGCACGACCGCCGGGTGGGGCTGCTCCTGCAGGACCCGTTGCTGTTCCCCCACCTGAGCGTGGCCGCCAACGTGGCCTTCGGCCCACACAGTCGGCACAAACCGTTCCGCACGTTGCGCTCCCGGGAGAGGGGGACGGCGCTGCGCTGGCTGCGGGAAGTGGATGCCGAACGGCTCGCCGACCGCAGGCCGCGGGAGCTGTCCGGCGGCCAGGCGCAGCGAGTCGCGATAGCCCGTGCGCTGGCCGCCGAACCCGAGGTCTTGCTGCTTGACGAGCCGCTGAAGGGGCTCGACGTCGCCGCGGCCGCGGCCATTCGCGCGGTACTGCGCACGGCGGTCGCCCGCACGGGCTGCGCGGTGATCCTGATAACCCATGACCTGCTCGACGTCTTCACGCTGGCCGACCGCGTGCTGGTACTCGAGTCCGGCAAGGTCGCCGAAACCGGCCCGGTGACCCAGGTGCTCGCCGCACCACGCAGTCATTTCGGCGCCCGCATCGCCGGCATCAACCTGGTAAACGGGACCATCGGCCCCGACGGCGCGCTACACACCGGCACCGGCGCTCGCTGGCACGCGGCGGCCCCGGGCGGCCGGCTGACCCCGGGGGAGAACGCCGTCGCGGTGTTCCCGCCCACAGCGGTGGCCGTCTATCGGGAACGGCCGCACGGCAGTCCCCGCAACACCGTCGAGGCGACGGTGGCGGAGCTGGATGTCCGCGGTTCCGCGGTTCTGGTTCGCGGCGACGCGCAGCCTAACGGCGCGCCCGGACTGGCCGCGGAAATCACGGTCGATGCCGCCGCGGAGTTGCGGCTGACCCCCGGGGACCGCGTCTGGTTGTCGGTCAAGGCCCACGCGGTGACGTTGTATCCGGCGCCGTGATGACCAGCCGGGTTGCACGTTGGCTTCACATTGGCAACAACGGTAAAACCGCATCGCATCCGTCCGCACGGCATCCTTGCGTCACAGCGGTAACACGGTAGGTTCGTCGCCATGGAGCAGGTGGACCCGAAATTGACACGCCGCAAGGGACTGTGGACGACGCTGGCGATCGCCACGGCGGCAAGTGCCTCCGCCGTCACCATCGCGTTCCCGGCAACCTCGAACGCCGATCCGGCGCCCGGCCCGGCGCCATCGACCACCAACCCGGCACCGCCGCCCGCACCGGCGACCGCCACGACTCCGCCGCCGGCGGGCGCTCCCGGCTCGCCGGCCCCCCAGCCGGGCGAACCCAACGCCGCCCCACCGCCACCGGCTGACCCGAATGCGCCCCCGCCGCCGCCGGTCGACCCGAATGCGCCCCCGCCGCCCCCGCCCGTTGACCCCAACGCCGGCCGGATCGGTAATGCCGTCGGCGGATTCAGCTTCGTCCTTCCCGTCGGATGGGTGGAGTCGGACGCATCCCACCTCGACTACGGCTCCGAGCTGCTCAGCAAGACCGCCGGCCAGCCGCCGATGGCCGGGCAGGCCCCACCGGTGGCCAACGACACCCGAATCGTGATGGGCCGGCTGGACCAGAAGCTCTACGCCAGCGCCGAACCCAACAACGCCAAGGCCGCGGTGCGGCTGGGCTCGGACATGGGTGAGTTCTTTCTGCCGTACCCCGGGACCCGGATCAACCAGGAAACCACCCCGCTCACCGGTGCCAACGGGAACACCGGGAGTGCGTCATATTACGAGGTCAAGTTCAGCGACGCGAGCAAGCCGAACGGCCAGATCTGGACGGGCGTGGTCGGCTCACCCGCGGGGAGCAGCCCGAATGCCGGGCCCCCGCAGCGCTGGTTCGTGGTGTGGCTCGGCACCGCGAACGACCCGGTGGACAAGGGTGCGGCCAAGGCGCTGGCCGAGTCGATCCAGCCCTGGACCGCCCCGCCGCCTCCCCCTGCGCCGGCTCCGGCACCGGGCCAGGCGCCCGCGGGCGAAGTCGCTCCCACCGCCACGCCGACGCCGCAGCGGACGCTCCCGGCTTAACCTGGAGTACTGGCGGCCTTAAGCCAACCGTTTCGTATTTGACACGCGAATAATTCCGTAAAACGGGTATACCCCCGTTACGGCCCGGCGGCCCCAGCCAGGCTTTGCCAGCGATTGCAAGGAGACCCGCATGGATGTCATGGCAACTACCGAATACCTGGCCCGATCGACGACGTTCACCAGCGTCGGGATCATCGGATACATCATCATCGGTGGTCTGGCCGGCGCGGTGGCCAGCAAAATCATCAGGGGCAGCGGGGCCGGCATCCTGATGGACATCGTCATTGGCATCGTCGGTGCGTTGATCGGGGGCTTCCTCCTGAGCTTCTTCGTCAACACCGCAGGTGGCGGCCTCATCTTCACGTTCTTCACCGCGCTGCTCGGTGCGCTGATCCTGCTGTGGGTTGTCGGGATGGTGCGACGGACGTAACCGCGGCTAATCCGCTGCGGCCGTGACCCGTCACGGCATGATGGACGGATGGCCCCAGGAGTGACCGCGAAGTCGATGCGCGCCTGGCGTGTGCGTCGGCCCGGACCGATGGACACCGATCCGCTCGAGCAAGTCACCACCGAGGTGCCGCGCCCCGCGCCGTCGGAGTTGCTGGTGGCGGTGCGCGCATGCGGGGTGTGCCGCACCGACCTGCACGTCACCGAGGGCGACCTGCCCGTGCACCGCGACCGGGTGACGCCCGGCCACGAGGTGGTGGGTGAGGTTGTCGAGGTCGGCTCCGAAGCGGGCTCAGCAGCCGGTGCAAACTTCCGGGTGGGGGACCGGGTGGGCATCGCCTGGCTGCGCCACACCTGCGGCGTGTGCAAGTACTGCCGCGGGGGCAATGAAAACCTGTGCCCCCACTCGCGCTACACCGGCTGGGACGCCGACGGCGGGTACGCGGAATTCGCCACGGTTCCCGCCGCCTTCGCGCACCACCTGCCGAGCGGATACAGCGACACCGAACTCGCGCCGCTGCTGTGCGCCGGCATCATCGGATACCGCTCGTTGCTGCGCGCCGACCTGCCACCGGGTGGGCGGTTGGGGTTGTACGGCTTCGGCGGCAGCGCCCACATCACCGCCCAGGTTGCGTTGGCGCAGGGAGCCGAGGTCCACGTGATGACCCGGGGCGCCGAGGCGCGCGAACTGGCGTTGGAACTCGGCGCGGCATCGGCCCAGGGGGCCGCCGATCCGCCACCGGTGCGGCTCGATGCCGCGATCCTGTTCGCCCCGGTGGGCGATCTGGTGCTGCCCGCCCTCGAGGCGTTGGACCGCGGCGGCACCTTGTCGATCGCGGGGATACATCTGTCCGACATCCCGTCCCTCAACTACCAGCGCCACCTGTTCCAGGAGCGCCAGGTCCGGTCGGTCACCTCGAACACCCGGGCCGACGCCCGGGCATTCCTCGATTTCGCGGGCAAGCATCACATCGAGGTGACGACGCCGGAATACCCGCTCGGACAGGCGGATCAAGCCTTGAGTGACCTCAGCGCCGGGCGTATCGCCGGTGCGGCGGTGCTGCTGGTGTGACCGGCCTCAGGCCGACAGGTGCCAGACCAGCGCCGCGGCCAGGGCACCGAGCCCGTTCAGCGACCAGTGCAGCGCGATCGGCGCGATCAGGCTTCCGCTGCGGCGGCGTAGCCAGCTGAAGACGAAACCGGCCGCGCCGGTAGCCAGCACCGCCAACGTCACCCCCGCCAGCATCCCCACGATCCCGCCGCCGAAGACCCGCGTGAAGCCGACATTGCTGCTCGTCAGACCCAACGACGTGGCGACATGCCAAAGACCGAACAGCAGCGAGCCCGCCAGCGCGACCCCGCGGAAACCCCAGGCCCGGTTGAGCGCGCCGTGCAGCACCCCGCGGAAGGCCAGCTCCTCGGGAATCACGGTCTGCAGGGGAATGATGACCATCGAGGCGATCAGCGCACCGGAGACGGTCGCGTAGCGGTGGTTCAGGAACATCGGCCGGGTCATGGGGAGCAGCACCCCGACGACGATCACCGACGCGACGACGGCCACGGCGGCCAGCGCGTAGCCCAGCCCGGACTTCCAGTGTTCGCGTCCCAGGCCTAGGTCGACCCAGTCCAGGCCGTTGGCGCGCATCAGGAACACCAGCCCGACGGCGGCGGCGGGGACGATGGCGATGCTCGCCCACGGGGTGGTGAAGTGCGCGATCAGGTTGGTCAGCACCAACGCCACCACGACGACGGCGACGTCGAGATGGACCCGGAGCCGGTGCAGCGCTGAGAGCTGAGCGACCGCCGGATGGGTGTCAGCGGTAACCTGCGCTTCGAGCATTCGACAAGTTTACCCGTGGGCTGCGACTAACCCCCTCCGTCTCGCTTTCGTCTGCGGGGTGGATGCCCATTCCAGCGGGTGTGCGCCCGGGTGAATGCGGCGGTCTCCGAATACCCGAGCCGGCGCGCGGTTTCCTCGACACTGAGACCCGAGTTCAGCAGTTCGGCGGCCAGGGTCGCGCGGACCTCGTCGAGCAGCGCGCGGTAGCTGGTCCCTTCGGCTCCCAGGCGACGGTGCAGCGTGCGTTCGGTGATGCACAGTTCCCTGGCCACGGTGGCCATGGAGGGAATTTGTGTCGAGTCTTGGATCATCCGCATGCGGACGGTCGCCGATATTCCTCGGCGGGCGCGCCGGCGATTCAACAACTCCTCACACTGGCGGATGCAGATCGCCGCGGTCTGCGGATCGGCCGCAGGCATGGGTTGGGCGACTAGGTCGGCCGGGATGATCAGCACACCACGCGCGGTGTTCTCGACGATGACGGTCAGGTTTTCCATCTCCACCTGACTCGCGGGCAGTTGCAGGTCGGCGACTTCTAATCGGAGTGTGATCGGCGCGTGAATGCCGCCCAAAAGCGGTGGCATGATTTGCAGGAAGTCATGCTGCGGTGGTTCGTGGCCAGCGTCGTGCTGACCACCGACCCGCCTGACCATACTCGGTTGCGACACATCGCCGCGCCCATGTTCAGCAAGCGAGCGGTCCAGACGCTGGCCAGGGACATCCGTGAACTGGCCGCCGAGTCGGTAGCGAAGCTGACCAACGGTGACGTTATCGACCTCGTGGCAGCGTTGACCATCCCGATGCCGATCAACGTGATCGCCAGAATTCTTGGCATTCCGCAGGATCAATGGCCAGCATTTCGGAAGGTCTCGGACAAATTCGCGCAGATGTTCGCTCCCCGGTCAGCGCCGGAGGTCGCGCGTTTGATGGGGTCGATCGTGCCGGCCTACGTGCAAATGCGCAGCTTCGTGGACCGAGAAATGCGCCGCCGCGACAGCGAGCCCGCCGACGACTTGCTGAGCCGGCTGCGGGCGGCGACGGCAGCCGGTGAGCTCACCGACGACGAAGCGTTCATGTACGCACTGATCCTGTTGGTGGCCGGCAACGAGACGACCACCAACCTGTTGGGGATGCTGTTGGTCAGGCTGGCCGAAGACCCCGGTCTGTTCGCCGAATTGAAAGCCGACCGCAGCCTGCTTCCCGCCGCGGTGGAAGAGGCCGCCCGCTGGGGTTCGCCGGTCCAGTGGGTGACCCGAACCGCAACCTCCCCGTATCAGATCGGCGGCACGGTGATCCCCAAGGGCGCGAAGACAGTGCTGTTTTACGCTTCGGCCAACCGCGACCCCGAAAAGTTCGCCGACCCGAACCGCTTCGATATCCACCGCGATACCGCCGGGCATCTGGCCTTCGGCCACGGACTTCATTTCTGTCTGGGCGCTCATCTCGCACGGCTCGAGGCGATTACGGCTGTCGACCACCTGCTCGACGAAGTCGACGGCCTCGAACTGGCCGGGCCCGTCCGATGGGGCACGACGCCGTCGCTGCCGGGCCCGGCGTCGGTGCCGTTGCGGGTCCGGCGGCGCTAGCCAGAGAAGTCGTTCTGCTCGCTCGACTCCGCAGCCCGATGGGTCGTCTCACTCCCAGGTCCAGGCGGAGATCTGCGGGTCGTCCTCACCGTACTCACGGGTGTAGGCGCGGGCGGCCAGGCGGGCGTCCATCATCCGCTGGCGCAGCACGGCGGCGCGGCTGGCCAGCCCGTCGACGCGGTCGATGACGTCCATCACCAGGTGAAAGCGGTCCAGGTCGTTGAGCATCACCATGTCGAACGGGGTCGTCGTGGTGCCGCGCTCCTTGAAGCCGCGCACGTGAATGTGATCATGGTTGGTGCGGCGATAGGTGAGCCGATGGATCAGCCACGGATAGCCGTGGTAGGCGAAAATGACGGGCTTGTCGCGGGTGAAGAGCGCGTCGAACTCTTTGTCCGGCAAGCCGTGTGGGTGTTCGGATTCCGGCTGCAGCCGCATCAGGTCGACGACATTGACCACCCGGACGGCCAACTCGGGCAGTTCGCGGCGCAGGATGTCGGCGGCGGCCAGGGTCTCAAGCGTCGGGACGTCCCCGGCACAGGCCAGGACCACGTCGGGTTCGCCGGCGGCCGTGCTGGCCCACTGCCAAATACCCAGACCGCGCGTGCAGTGCGCGATGGCCTGGTCCATGTCCAGGTAGGCCAGCGCCGGCTGCTTGCCGGCGACGATGACGTTGATGTAGTCGCGGCTGCGCAGGCAGTGGTCGGCCACCGACAGCAGCGTGTTGCCGTCCGGCGGGAGGTACACCCGCGTCAGCTCGGCCCGTTTGTTCGCCACCAGGTCGATGAAACCGGGGTCCTGATGGGACGCGCCGTTATGGTCCTGACGCCACACGTGGGAGGTCAGCAGGTAGTTCAGCGACGCGATCGGCCGCCGCCACGGCAAATCGCGGCTGGTGGCGAGCCATTTCGCGTGCTGGTTGAGCATCGAGTCGACGATGTGCACGAACGCTTCGTAGCAGTTGAACAGCCCGTGCCGGCCGGTCAGCAGGTAGCCCTCCAGCCAGCCTTGGCACAGGTGCTCCGACAGCACCTCCATCACGCGGCCGTCCGGCGCAAGGTGCTCGTCATCGGGCCCGATCTCGGAGAGCCACACCTTGTCGGTCGCCCCGTAGACGGCGTCCAGCCGGTTGGATGCGGTCTCGTCGGGGCCCATCAGCCGGAACCGGTCCGGGTTGCGCGCGATCACGTCCCGCAGGAACGTGCCCAGCACGCGGGTGGCCTCGTGCGTCACTTCGGCCGGCTTCGGCACCGGCACGGCGTAATCGCCGAAGTCCGGCAGGTCGAGATCGTGCAGCAGCAGCCCGCCGTTGGCGTGCGGGTTGGCGCTCATCCGGCGATCGCCTTCGGGCGCCAGCGCCCGTAGCTCGGCTTGCAGGCGGCCGCCTGCGTCGAAAAGCTCCTCGGGCCGGTAGCTGCGCAGCCATTGTTCGAGCTGCGCCAGGTGTTCGGGGTTGTCGTGCGTCTCGGCGAGCGGGACCTGATGCGCCCGCCAGGTGCCCTCGACCTTCTTGCCGTCGACCACCTTCGGGCCGGTCCAGCCCTTGGGGGTGCGCAGCACGATCATCGGCCACACCGGCCGCTCCCGCTGATTGCCGCGGCGCGCGGCGTCCTGGATCGCGGCGATGTCGTCGAAGGCGTCGTCGAACGCGGCGGCGAGCTGCTGGTGCACGTCGGCGGGCTCGTCGCCGGCAACCGTGATCGGCCGGTAGCCGTAACCGCGCAGCAGCGCTTCGAGTTCGGGGTGGGGGATGCGGGCGAGCACCGTCGGGTTGGCGATCTTGTAGCCGTTGAGCGCCAGGATGGGCAGCACGACACCGTCTTTGGCCGGGTTGAGGAACTTGTTGGAGTGCCAGCTGGCGGCCAGGGGACCGGTTTCGGCCTCGCCGTCGCCGACCACGCAGGCCACAATTAGGTCAGGGTTGTCGAACGCCGCGCCGTAGGCGTGCACCAGCGCGTAGCCCAGCTCGCCGCCCTCGTGGATGGATCCCGGAGTCTGGGCCGCCACGTGGCTGGGGATGCCGCCGGGAAAAGAGAACTGCCGGAAAAGCTTTCGCAATCCCTCGCCGTCCTCCTCGATGCCGGTGTACACCTCGCTGTAGGTGCCCTCGAGGTAGGCGTTGGCGACCAGCGCGGGACCGCCGTGGCCGGGCCCGGTGACGTAGATGACGTTGGCGTCGCGGTTGCGGATGACCCGGTTCAGATGCGCATAGATCAGGTTGAGCCCCGGGGTGGTGCCCCAGTGGCCGAGCAGCCGCGGTTTGACGTGTTCGGGCGACAACGGTTCGCTCAGCAGCGGGTTGTCGAGCAGGTAGATCTGCCCGACCGAAAGATAGTTGGCGGCGCGCCAGTAGGCGTTGACGAGGTGGAGCTCGTCGTCGGTCAGGGTCGCGGGTTCGGTCGTCAGCGAGGTCACCCGCCCCATTCTCCATGGCGCCGGTGAACGTCAGGTGCCGCCGAACGCGCCGTTCACTCCTCGCCGCGGGCGCGGGCCTCGTAGGCCTTGCGCTTCTCGGTGTCGACCCCACCGCTGAAGACTTGCTCGCCGCCCAGCAGCCGGTTGATCCCCTCGGACAGCGCGCGCGGCAAGAACTTTTGCGACCCGATGAGCGCACCGGCCAGTTTCGTGACCCGCACCCGCGGCCTCGGCTCGGCCACCAGTTTGACGATCGCGTCGGCGATGTCGGTCGGCTCGGCGTTTTTGATGCCCTTCGCCCCCTGGGTGCCGGCGATCAGTTCGGTGTTGACGAACGTCGGCATGACGACCGAGAAGTTCACGCCGGCCCGGCGGTATTCGATCCTGGCCGCGTCGGTGAAGCCGACCACCGCGTGCTTGCTGGCGCAGTAGGTTGCCGCGCCGGGGAGATACGTCTCCCCGGCGAGCGAGGCGACGTTGACGACGTGCCCGGATCCGCGGGGGATCATGCGTTGCGCCGCCAGCTTGCTGCCCAGGATCACGCCGTAGACGTTGATGTCCAGGATGCGCCGGGTGACCGCGTCCGGCTCGTCGACAATGCGGCCGAGCGGCATGATGCCGGCGTTGTTGACCAGCACGTCGATCGGGCCGAGCTGGCGCTCGACGTCGTCGAGGAACTCCTCGAACGAGTGCCGGTCGGTGACGTCCAGCTTGCCGTAGACGTCGAGGCCCAGCGCCGTGCCGGACTCCTTCACTCGCACTTCGTCGACGTCGCCGATGGCGACCTTGGCCCCCAGGTTGTGTAGCGCCGTCGCGGTCGCCAGTCCGATCCCGCGCGCGCCGCCGGTGATCACGATTACCTTGCCGCGCACCTTCAGCCCGACCGATGCCGTGTCCGCCATTGTCGTCCTTTCCCGCAAACCCCGGCGTCAACCCGGGGTCGGGGTAAGCACAGCACTCGGCGCCGAGCGGCGCAAGAAGCTCGGCATGACCGGCCGTGCTTACCTGTCGGGAGCTGCGCGCCGGCTGTCCCGCAGAAGGCGTTCTCCGGTGCGGCGCCCGCTGACCAGCGCCCCTTGGATGGAGGCGGTATCCCGGTGATCGCCACACCACCACAATCCGTCGCGCACGCGGACCGGTCGGCGGACGCGCAGGGGCGGGGGCTGGGCGGGCAGTGCTTCCCGAATTTCGTATCGCGTCAACAGTTCCCAACCGGTGCCGTCGGCGCCCAGGATTTCGGCGGCGTGGCGGCGTGTCACGCTTTCCGGGGGAGCCGTGCCATCCTTCGCCGGCAGCGCCGACGCACTGATCAAATGGCGTCCCGGCGGCGCATAGGTGGGCGCCGCGGCGCTGATGACGGCGGTGTTCACCACCGGCCCCGGATCGGGGCGGCCGTCGACCCACAACATCGGCAGCTTCGAGGGCGCCTCGTCGGCGGCCCACCAGTCGGTGACCACTCCGTGCATCGGCGGCGCCGACCGGCCCGTCAGCGCGGCCGCCGCCGCGGGGTCGGTCGCCACGACCACTTCGGTGGCGCTGACGGCGGCGTCGGGGCCCCGGACCGTCCACCGCTTCCCGTCGAGCTCGACATGAGTTGCTCTGTGGTTCAGCGCTATTCGGGTTCTCAATGGCGCGGCGAGCTGGTGGGGCAGCGCTCGCATCCCCTCGGCCGGCAGCCCTGGCACCCCGCGGACGAACATGCGGGCCAACAGCAAGCTGAACGCGGTGGAGGTGGCGCCGGTGTCGTCGAGCAGGACACCTGCGAGAAAACGGTCGACCACCCGGCGCAGTTCACCGTGCACGCCGCAGCGGTCCAGGCTCTGCCTGAGGGTGTCATCGTGGGTGCCGGATTTCAGCCTGTGTGGTCGCAGCGCCGGCAGAGCCCACCGGGCGAGCGCCAGCGCTTTGCGGGGTCGAATCGCGCCCGAGGCGAGCATCGTTGGCACCTGAGTCGGTTCGCGCAGCGGATGAACCAACACCCCCGCGTCTTGCTGTCGTCGCACCGCGACTCCGGCCCGGAAGGGCTGCAGGCGCAACGCGTCGATGTCGACAGCACTGGCGAGTTCCGGGTAGGCCGGATTGAGCACCTGAAAGCCGCGGTCGCACAGGAAACCGTCGACAAGATCGGTGCGGACGCGGCCACCCACGTCGTCGCCCGCTTCCCACACCGTGACCTCGCGCCCGGCGGCCGCCAACACACCGGCACACCGCAATCCGGCCAGTCCCGCGCCGATGAGAAGGACGTCGACGTCATCGCCTGTCACGTCACCAACCCATTGATCCCGGAACGCCTTTGAACGGACCGGTGACCCAGCTGGTGATCCAGCCGCCGTAGAAACCACCGGGCTGTGGCACGACGACCTCGCCGTTGACGGTGCAGCGGTCGACCTTTGTCGCCAGAACCGCGACCGCGCCGGCGATCGACACGAACCCCGGCGTCGGGTGGAGATAGGTCCACGCGGCCTTCGGGGCGACGGTGGTACCGCTGACCAGGTCGTAGTAGGTCGCCTCGCCTTTCCACTCGCACCACGAGCTCCCCGACGTCTCACGCAGCGCGTGAGCCACGAAGGCCTGGCGGGGAAGGTAATAGGTTGGCGGGTGACTGGTCTCGAGCACCCGCCAGGCCTCGCGGGTCGACGCGACGACCTCACCGCCCAACTCGACGGTGATCGAACCGGTGAAGGGCTCGACGCGGGGCGGTCGCGGATAGTCCCACACCGATTCCTGGCCGGGTCCGGGCCTGTCGGGCTGCGGTCGCCTCGTGCTCACCGCCTCCCCACCCATTCGGCGCTCCAGACCGGCTCGGCAACCACCCGACGATCATAGCGGTGCCGCCGCTATGGCCAGTATTCGTTCATCGGCCGGGCGAACTTGTCGTTGTTGGTGAGCCGGGGAAGTTGGAGGGAGTCTTCGATGGCGCGCAGCAGGCTGTAGTGGTTGTTGTAGTTGACGGCGGTGAAGTGGCCCTGGCGCATCCCCGAGCTCGGCGACGGGATGACGATCATGGGGACGTTGTTGCCGTGGTTGCCGAGGGTCAGGTTCAAGTTGTCGTAGTCTTCGTCCCAGGTGATGAAGATCGCGGTGCGCTGCGTGCGGAATGCTGGCGAGTTCATGATGATGGGCACCACCTGCTGGAGAAACTGGTCGCCTGCCTTGATGTCGTATTGGTGAGTGGTGACCTGGCTGGCCACGAAGCGCAGATCGTTGTTGCCTTCCATGTTGTAGGCCTCGTTCGCGGCGAACCACACGTAGCTCGGGGTGGTGTTTGTGGCGAGGAGATCCGACGTCATCTGTGTCAGAGGCAGCACGTGCGCCTGGCAGCGTGGGGTGTTGTTGTAGATGTCGGCGAAGGCCAGAAACGGCA
This sequence comes from Mycobacterium sp., assembly GCA_031292665.1. Lineage (GTDB taxonomy): Bacteria > Actinomycetota > Actinomycetes > Mycobacteriales > Mycobacteriaceae > Mycobacterium. The sequence goes on from JARLGR010000249.1 coordinate 18,851, forward strand.
ATTCGTCGGGGGCATAGCCGGTCGCGGACGTGCGCGTGCACGGGGCGGGCATGCTTTGCTCGTAGCCGGCCCAGGTCTTGCCTGCCGCCTCGATGTTGTCGGGCAGGTTGTGTTGGTCGAAGCACAACGTGGCGCAGTTGTAGTTCGTCCCGAAGTCGGATCCGCCGAGGATCGGGTAGTAATTCGGGTCGCTCGGATGGGTCAGGGCGAAGTAGTTCGAACCGAATCCGTAGGTGTTGATCAGGCTGTTGAGGTAAGGCGCGTTGCGGCTGCCGACAATATCTTTCACGCCGTGGTTTTCCATGTAGACCATGAAGACGTGATCGAGCGGGCCGACCGTCGATGCCGGCGGCGCCGGCGGCGGTGGGGCCGGCAGCGGGGCGCCGACGGTGAACGAGAGGTTGTCGGCGTAGGAGTGGTTGTAGCTGCCGCCCGCCGGGTGGCAGTCCTTGAAGGTCACGACCACACGTGCGCTGCGGGTGCCCGCGGGAATCGTCCCCGTGGTCTCACGCGGAAGGAGCACGGTGCTGAACTGGCGATCGACAATGCTGACCGGCCCGATCTTGCCCGCGCCCAGCTCCGATTGCGTTGCGGACAAGAAATACACGGTGACCGACGCCTCGGACGGTTCCAGTCTGTTGCCGCCGAGCCATCCGCTGAGCGTGTAAGACACCGTGCCGCTGTCGATGGCGACCGCCGCGCCGCTGAGGTCGACGACTTGGGAGAGGGTGGACGTGGCCACGTTTCCACCGGCGAAGAACTGTGCGCCGCCGTCGGGAGGCCCGTTCCACGAGCGCGGGAAGCCCAGCGCCGCGGGCAAAGTCGGCCCCGGCGACGAGAGCGGCGACGGCAGACGGACCAGGGTGCCGTATTTGATCACGGTCGGGGTGCCCGTCGGAATCCAGCCGGGCACCG
>JARLGR010000250.1 GCA_031292665.1 Mycobacterium sp.
ACGCGCGCAGCACTCGGTAGGCGAACTCCCGATCCTCGGTGTCGAACTCCCTGGCCACGTCGTTGATCCAGGTGTGCGCGGTTTGCATCGCGTGGTCAAACGCCGAGACCTTCGTTATGGCGGACATGACTACCTCCTTGAAACCCCGGTCTTAGTTCTACAGCCAGTCATCATGGACTAAGCCCCTTCTCCTCCCCTCGTGCCCGGCCGCCCGCATTCGGGCTTCGGGGTCTGGCCGTACGCATTTCAGGTTCTGCCTCCCCCGTCGTCCCGAAAAGGGTCCTTTGACCCGGATCCGCGCGCCTCAGTGCACACATTCGAGGCACCGGAATGGGAAGCGGCCCGCCCAGCCGACAGGACAAGTACCAGTCAGCGCCCGTCAGCCGGAGTCGAGCAGGTGGGCCAGCATCCGCAGGGCGTGGACAGTGCCCCGACCGTCGGGCACCCCGCGAACGTCTCGGCCACAGTCCGCAGAGCTGCGGCCACCTCACGCCGCTGCGGCGGGTCACGGGCGTTCGTCGAGCAGGGCCGGACGGGGCTTCTCGGTGCCGGACATGGCTCCTCGCACGGGTCGTCGGGGTGACCTGCTGCGCCCAGGCCCGCTGCCGTGGTCTGTTCGAGGTGCCAGCGGTTCAGGTTGTCGCGATGAAGTCACGCACCAGATCGGCGAAGCGGTCCGGTTCATCGAGATGCGGGAAGTGGCCGGCTCCCTCGAACAGCTCGACGCGACACCCCGGGATCGACCTCTGCGCATTGATCGCGTGCCAGGCCGGGATCATCCGGTCCCGGGAGCCCCAGATGATGAGTGTCGGGATCGGCGCGGCGTCGGGCAGGTAGTCGTGGGCGCTGACAGTCTGGCCCCCGGGGTCGATGACAGCGCGGGTCGTGGCCAGGAAGGCGCGCCGGCTCGCCGCATCCCCGAGCGAGGTGAAGCCCTGCCAGATCGTGGTGATGTCCGTGCTGGGCCTCCAGCCCGCCCTGGACAGGGCCCGCCCGGCGCCCTCGGCGCGCGCACGCACCCACCCCGACGCGAGGATGGGCAGGACCCATGCGGCCCCGGGCAGCGTCGCGGATCGCAGGATCGGGTTGACCTCCCGGCCCAACCCACCGCTCGCGACAAGCACCAGCCGCTCGACGCGCTCCGGGAACAGGTAGTAGAACTCCATCGCGATTCCCCCGCCGAGGGAGTGCCCGACGAGGGTGACCCGCTCAATGCCGAGGCGGTCCAGCAGGTCGCGCATCGTTGCCGCGTGGGCGCCGAGGGAATAGTCTCCCACCGGCTTGTCCGACTCGCCGTGCCCGAAGAGGTCCGGCACGATCACCCGGTGGTCGTCATGCAGGCGGTCGATGAGGTGGGTCCACTGGCGTTGCGAACCGAGAATCCCGTGGATGAAGAGCACCACCGAGCCCGTGCCGCTGTCCAGGTAGGAGAGCTCGTGGCCGTGGATGGTCACGGTTCGGCGTGTCGGCGGCTCCATGACATCTCCCCAGCGGCCGTCGCAGGCCAATCGATCTCAACGTACCCGAGGTTGGGCCCACGCCTGGTCTGCTCGCGGCGGGTTACGCCGCGCAAGACTGCTGGCGGTGACGTGCCGTTACTGCTGCGACATCGCGATTGTGAACCGTTCCTCCGGTTTGATGAGGTGGTCGTGGCTGTCGTTGCCGATGTCGAGCTGCACCCAGTCGATCTCTCCGGAGAACTTGTTACCGGCGGGGCTGTAGTCCGGGGACGTGGGTGAGCCGCTGTCGGCGCCGACGTCGCAGGCCCCGTCCAGGGAGAAGATCATGGGCTGGGTCTGTTCGACGCGGCCGTGGCCAACGGGCTTACCGTCCTAGTACAGGGTGACGTCGCCGCCTTTGGCAAGGCCGCCACCGTCGTGGGGGCCCACGTCACCCGTACCATCGGTTGGGGGCACCCCTGCAACGGCAGCGGTCCTACCGCGTCGGGCGTGTCGTGCTACATCGCAACGTCTTGGGTGTGAGCGTCCGGCTGTGGGTGAGGTAGCGGCGGGAAGAGCAGGAGAGTCACTTCAGGTGGTGGATCCGGTGCGCGGTTCGGCCAATCTCGTGGCGCGAGTCGTCGAGCTCGGGGCGGCAGGGGTCAACGAACTAGCCCGGTTAGGCAGTAACAGCCTGCTGGCGGCACTGCTGGCCCGGCTGGGGAAGACCGACCAGGCCGACGCACTCGATGTGCTCCCAAACGCCACGGATGTAGATCTTGCGCCGGGAGAAGAGGCCTCGCCGGCGGAGATGATCACCCGGGGACTGCTGGGCGGGGACGGCCGCTATACCCGGCTGGAGGTCGCCGAGCGAGCCGGCATCGCCCTCGATGAGGCGCGACGCCTATGGCGGGCACTGGGGTTTCCCGAAGTCGATGATGAGCAGCGGGTATTCACCAGCGCTGACGTCGCCGCCCTGACCGATGCGGCCGGGCTCATTGCCGCAGACATCGTGGACAGCGACGGGCTGGTGGAACTGGCCCGCCCCCTGGGCAACCTGATGTCCTGCTTGGCCGCAGCGCAGACGAATTTCATCTCCGAGGTGCTGGGCGCGCGGATCGCGGTGGGCCGCAGGGTTGAGGACCCACAGCTGCCCGGCCAGCTGGCGGCGCAAGCCATCATCACTACCCGAGAATTGTTGCCGGTGCTGGAGCGGACCACGGTGTATACGTGGCGTCGGCATCTGGCCGCTGAAGTGGGACGGGCGTTGTTTCCCAGCGGATCCGGCCTGGACGGTCAAACGGAGAGCCGACCGGCAGCGGTTGGCTTCATCGACATGAGCGGATACACGCGACTGTCCCGCAATGTTGACCTCACCGAGCTTGCGAGGGTGCTCGACCGGTTCGAAACGGCCGTGCTCGATACCGTGGTCGCCCACGGCGGGCGTGTGATCAAGAATCTCGGCGACGAAATCCTTTTCGTGATCGATGATCCCGCATCAGCGGCGGAGGCCACTCTGCAGTTGCTGGACGTTTTCACCGCCGAGGACACCCTGCCGCAGGTGCATGCGGGCCTGGCGTTCGGGCCGGTGCTTTACCGCGGTGGTGACGTCTTCGGTTCCGTTGTGAACATCGCCGCCCGACTCGCCAGCCTCGCCCGTAAGGGCACCATCCGGGTCGACCAGGCGATGGCCACCGAGCTTGGCGATGCTAAGCAGTTCACCCTGTCTGCGCGGGCGCCGCGCCGCGTCCGCGGCTACCTGCAGCTACCCAGCTATCGCCTGCGGCGAGCACACAAGCTCTGAATTCCGTGACCGCACCGGAGGCGTTTTTCGACCGCCGACGGCAGGACAAGTCGGAGATCTGCAAGGCAACAAAGGCCAGTGAAGTCCACCGGGACTGTTAGCGCAGTAGCTGCCAATTGCGTAATTGACCAGAACGCTCGCCTGGCAATCGGGGCGTGGGCTAGGAGGCACCGGTGGCTAAAGGGGGTGAGGGTCGCCCAGCGCTGTGGTCGCTATGCCTACCGCAAGGTCTGGGTCCGGGTCACCAATCCGGACCATTACGAGCCGTCTTCACCGGCACCCGGTCGTCCGTCGCTAGAGGTGAAACCCAGACCGCCCGCAGGCCGTCCGCAGTAGAGCTGACAACCGCTTTCATCAGTCAACACAACCAACCCTCTGACCAGCAGGCTCTCAATACGCTCAACACAGCTTGTGGGTGCAAACACCCAAGAAGGTTCGTCAGCATCGAGAAGGTCAACACGTTTTAGGCAGCGCGTAGGTCAAGTGTTCTTTAGCCAATAGGTGATGCCTCCTGCACAGCAGTTTCAGGTTTGAGGCATGTGTCGGCCCGAGCGGGTACGGCACGGTGTGATGGGATGGGCGGCGCATCCTGGCGCTTCCTCGCGGCAGTCGGGCGTGGTCGGTTCCGACCGCGAAATCGGGGAGTTCACAGCGAGTTCACGGCCTTGGACCGGGGCCCTCAAGAACATACCCTTAGCTGCATAGAGCCTGGTGCGCGATACTGGGATTGAACCAGTTGGTGCTTGCACCATACTGACACGCGGTCCAGAGTGGGTGTTAAGGGACCTTCGCCCCCAGCAGTCCCAGGAACCCGCCGAGACTGGCCTTCACAGCGAAGTCAAGGACCGCCTCCACATTCTTTTGGGCCATGCTGCTGCGCGTCGGCACCGACAAACTGGGCCACGACGGCCGGTTTGCTAGAACGAGTCGCACGTATGTTGCACGACCATCATCGAATCCGCGAAATAGCTTGTGCCGCCTACGCTTTCGTAGTGGTCCCGGCTGGGATCGAACCAGCGACCTTCCGCGTGTGAAGCGGACGCTCTTCCACTGAGCCACGGGACCGCGCCGAGGGGCGAACGAGGTCGAAGACTAGCACGATATCGACGTGGCAGGACGCGCCGCGTGCGCCGCCAAGATGCCGTTGGCAGCCTAGAACGGCAACTTTCCCAAAGATTTGTGTGCGCCCGCTCACGTGGACTATCGTCGTCCTTCGCAACGGGGCGACGATCTCGTCCGTTGCGCGCGGATGTAGCGCAGTTGGTAGCGCATCACCTTGCCAAGGTGAGGGTCGCGGGTTCGAATCCCGTCATCCGCTCGAAGGTGCAAGTGGCATCAATCCCAGCGGTGGAGTGGCCGAGTGGTGAGGCAACGGCCTGCAAAGCCGTGCACACGGGTTCGATTCCCGTCTCCACCTCTATGTTCGAACCCCCAGCGCGATTAGCTCAGCGGGAGAGCGCTTCCCTGACACGGAAGAGGTCACTGGTTCAATCCCAGTATCGCGCACCAGCGTTTCCTGTTCAAAGGCAGTTTCACAGCCCGAGATCCGGCGGCGTGACCTAGATATGACCTGACGGCCGCCAAGACCGCGATCGCCGGCGCCGCGCTCGACGTCGCCTTCGAGGCCATCCTGTCGGGTTGGGCGCTGGGCGACGCCGCGGCCGCAGTGACCGACCGCGCAATCGCCGCTCAGCTCAACCGGGCCGCTGACTTCGACGACCGGGCCGCGGTCGGCTTCGCGTTCCACCAGGCGGCGGCCTGTTTGGGAGCCAGCGATGACGAAGGTGTGGCGGCGGGCCAAGGGAGCACACCAATGAGCCGGTACTGCGAGAACTGCCAAGCCGTTCTCTCCCCGAGCAACGGCGGCACGATCTGCCGGGCGCGCCCACCGTGAACGGAATCGGGAAGCCATCAAACCCCGTCAGCGTGAGCGCCGCCGCCAGCGAAGGCGGGCCGTTGTACCCGGGATCCCGGCGTGGACGAATGCGATGCCGCCCTCGGAATTCAGCGCGTCCAGAATGGCCCGGTGCAGGTGTACCCCCCCGGACGAATCGAGGACGGCACCTGGTCCACGCTGCCGCTGCCGGCGGCCGGCGGTTGCCGACCCCCGCCGTCACCGGGGAGGTAGGAGTCGGCGCGAAAGCCGGCTACGTCAACCCGTTCATCCCGTCCAGGCCCAACAGCGTCCCCCCGGTGCCGCCGGTGCCCGCGGTGGGCGTGCCGGAAACGCCAATCCCGATGTTGGCGCCGTCACCGCCGTTGCCGACCAGCTGGGCGTTGCCGCCGTTACCGCCGTTGCCGCCTACACCACCATCGCTCTGGGCTCCGGTCCCGCCGGCGGCGCCGTTGCCGAATAGGCCGGCCAACCCGCCCGTACCGCCGCTGCCGCCGGCTGCGGTGGTGTCGTAGGCGACCCCGCCGTCCCCGCCGGCCCCGCCCGAGCCGAAGAGCATGGCGCCGGCGCCGCCGTCGCCGCCGGAAGCGCCATGACCCGCTAAGCTGGTGCCTCCGGCCCCGCCTGCTCCACCGGCCCCGAACAGCATGCCGGCCTTCCCGCCGTCCCCGCCGTCCCCGCCGTGGCCGCCGAGCTGCCCGGATCCACCGGCGCCGCCCGCGCCGCCCGAGCCGAAGAGCAGGCCGCCGCTGCCGCCGGTGCCGCCACCGCCGGC
>JARLGR010000040.1 GCA_031292665.1 Mycobacterium sp.
GCCAACGGCCGGCTCGGCGCGGCGTTGCGAAGTCCCGCCGGCGCCCCCGCCTCCTGCGGGGTCTCCTCCGGCACCGGCGGCAACACCCGCAGCAGGTCGTTGAACTGGCGCACGGTGCGCAGGCCCTCGTCCCAATGGGCGCGCGCGCTGGTGACCGGCATGGCGACCAGCGTCCAGTTCTCCTCGTTCCACATGATCTCGGCGGAATCGGGCGCGGTGTGCGCGAAGGTGACCATGCGCCGGTCGCAGGCGCGCCGGGCCGCGTCCAGATTGGTGGAGTACACCATCCGCGGACCGATCGCACCCAGCAGCCAAATGTCGCTTTCCCGAGGCTCTTTCAAACCCTTGAGCCGCAGGTCCACCACGACGTTGGTGCCGATCTTGCGGTGCAGCGCGATGACCGTCGCGACCTCTTCGAGGTCGAAGATGTACACCGCCTCACCGCGGATCTGACCCAGCACGACGTTGTGCGCGGAAACATCGCCGACCGTGGACATCACCCCGCGCTTCCAGCGCTTCAGGATCTCGGTCGATTCACGCTCGTAGTCGAAACCATGCGAACGCGCCCACGACTTACGGCGCCTGCTGCGCCCGCGGCGTCGATCGATGTCGACGTACAGCAGCACCCCCGCACCGACAAAGCACAGCGCGGAGAGCGTGAACCAAAGGGGGACCATCCAAGACAGGGTATCTGCTGTTGGGCCGGAACACGGAAGCCCAGCGGGTCACAACCGCATCACAGCAGCAATACGCGGCTCGAGACGGTCCCCCTCGCCCTAACCTGGGCCGGAGTTAGCCCAGTATCAGGGAATCGCCTCCCGGGCTGACGTTCACCGGAACGGTGTCGCCATCGTGCACGTCACCGGCCAGCAGCAACTTGGCCAACTGGTCGCCGATGGCCTGCTGCACCAGCCGGCGCAACGGCCGGGCGCCGTAGACCGGGTCGAATCCGCGATGCGCCAGCCACTGCTTGGCCGGCAGCGACACCTCCAGCGTGAGGCGACGCTGCGCCAGCCGCTTCTGCAGCTGCTCCAACTGGATGTCGACGATCGACATCAGCTCACCGGGTTCGAGGCCGTGGAAGATGATCACGTCGTCGAGCCGGTTGATGAACTCCGGCTTGAACGCCGAGCGCACCGCGGCCATCACCTGCTCCTCGCTACCGCCGGATCCCAAGTTGGACGTCAGGATCAGGATGGTGTTGCGGAAGTCGACCGTGCGGCCCTGCCCGTCGGTCAGCCGGCCCTCGTCGAGCACCTGCAGCAGCACGTCGAACACGTCCGGGTGGGCCTTCTCGATCTCGTCGAACAGAATCACCGTGTACGGACGGCGACGCACCGCCTCGGTCAGCTGGCCGCCCTGGTCGTAGCCGATGTAGCCCGGAGGGGCACCGACGAGCCGGGCGACCGAGTGCTTCTCGCCGTACTCGCTCATGTCGATGCGGACCATCGCGCGCTCGTCGTCGAACAGGAACTCCGCCAGCGCCTTGGCCAGCTCGGTCTTACCGACGCCCGTCGGGCCCAGGAACATGAAGGAGCCGGTCGGCCGGTTCGGGTCGGCGACACCGGCCCGAGAACGCCGCACGGCGTCGGAAACCGCTGTCACCGCCTTCCGTTGCCCGATGACGCGCTTGCCCAGCTCGTCTTCCATGCGCAGCAGCTTCGCGGTCTCCCCTTCGAGCATGCGGCCGGCGGGAATGCCGGTCCACGCCGACACCACGTCGGCGATGTCGTCGGGTCCGACCTCTTCCTTGAGCATCACGTTCTCGCGGGCATCGGCTGTCGGCACCGCGGCGTCGAGCTTCTTCTCCACCTCGGGGATGCGGCCGTAGCGCAGCTCGGCGGCCTTGGCCAGGTCGCCGTCCCGCTCGGCGCGCTCGGACTCCCCGCGCAGCATCTCGAGCTGCTCCTTGAGTTCGCGCACGACGTCGATGGCGCTCTTCTCGTTCTGCCACCTGGTGGTCAGCTCGGCCAGCTTTTCTTTCTGGTCGGCCAGCTCGGAGCGCAGCTTCTCCAGCCGCTCCTTGGACGCCTCGTCTTCCTCCTTGGCCAGCGCCATCTCTTCGATCTCGAGACGGCGGACCAGCCGCTCGACCTCGTCGATCTCGACCGGGCGGGAGTCGATCTCCATCTTCAGCCGGCTCGCGGCCTCGTCGACCAAGTCGATGGCCTTGTCCGGCAGGAAGCGGGCGGTGATGTAGCGGTCGGACAGCGTCGCCGCCGCGACCAGGGCCGAGTCGGTGATGCGCACGCCGTGGTGCACCTCGTAGCGGTCCTTCAGCCCGCGCAGGATGCCGACGGTATCCTCCACGGACGGCTCGCCGACGAGCACCTGCTGGAAGCGCCGCTCCAGCGCGGCGTCCTTCTCGATGTACTTGCGGTACTCGTCGAGGGTGGTGGCGCCCACCAGCCGCAACTCGCCGCGGGCCAGCATCGGCTTGATCATGTTGCCGGCGTCCATCGCGCCCTCACCGGTCGCGCCGGCGCCGACGATGGTGTGCAGCTCGTCGATGAACGTGATGATCTGCCCGGCGGAGTTCTTGATGTCGTCGAGCACGGCCTTGAGCCGCTCCTCGAACTCGCCGCGGTACTTGGCGCCGGCCACCATCGAGCCCATGTCCAGGGAGACGACGGTCTTGTCGCGCAGGCTTTCCGGCACGTCGCCGGCCACGATGCGCTGGGCGAGGCCCTCCACGATCGCGGTCTTGCCGACGCCCGGCTCGCCGATCAGCACCGGGTTGTTCTTGGTGCGACGGGACAGCACCTGCACCACGCGCCGAATCTCGTTGTCCCGCCCGATGACCGGGTCGAGCTTGCCTTCCCGGGCGCGGGCCGTCAGGTCGGTGGAGTACTTCTCCAGCGCCTGGTAGGTGGCCTCCGGCTCGGGGCTGGTGACGCGGGCGCTGCCGCGGACCTTGACGAATGCCTCTCGCAACGCCTGCGGCGAGGCGCCGTGGCCGCTCAGCAGCTTGGCGACGTCGGAATCGCCGGTGGCCAGGCCCACCAACAGGTGCTCGGTCGAGACGAACTCGTCGTCCATCTCGGTGGCCAGTTGCTGGGCCGTGGTGATGGCGGCCAGCGATTCACGCGACAGCTGCGGCTGCGCGTTGGCGCCGCTCGCCTGGGGCAGCCGGTCGAGCAGGCGCTGCGCCTCGGCGCGGATGGTGGCGGGCTCGACACCGACGGCCTCCAGCAGCGGCGCGGCGATACCGTCGTTCTGCGTCAGCAGCGCCAACAGCAGGTGAGCGGGCCGGATCTCGGGGTTACCGGCGGCCGAGGCCGCCTGAAGCGCCGAGGTCAGCGCCGCCTGGGTCTTGGTGGTCGGGTTGAAAGAGTCCACGACAGCTCCGTTCGGGTACGTCTAAATGCTTGTCGGCTACTTCAACGCCGTCAAGGTTGAGTCTGTTCCGCTCAACCCTAGCAAGTTTTACGCACCTGGAGACGGAGCGAGAAGCCGCCGTCCTCCGGCGAGCTTACAATCGGGGCCCGTGGGGCTAGAGGACCGCGACGCGTTGCGTCTCCTACGCGACGCCTTCGCACCGGGCCCTGACAACGAACTGGTCCGCAGGTTCTACACCCGCTGGTTTGGCCTCGACGCCTCGGTGCGCGACCTGTTCCCGCCCGAGATGGACGCCCAGCGGGCCGCATTCGCCCACGCCCTGCACTGGGTGTACGGCGAGCTGGTCGAGCAGCGCGCCGAGGAGCCGGTGTCGTTTCTGGCCCAGCTGGGACGTGATCATCGTAAGTACGGCGTGCTGCCAGCTCACTACGACACGTTGCGTCGCGCGCTGTATGCGACGCTGCGCACGCAACTGCGCGAGACCTGGACCGATGCCGTCGAGGCGGCGGCCACGCAGTCGCTCAACCTGATCACCGGCGTGATGAGCGGCGCCGCCGAGGCCGAGGACGGCCCCGCCTGGTGGGACGGAACGGTGGTCGAGCACATGCGGGTCTCGCGTGATCTCGCGGTCGTGCGCCTGCACCTGGACCGCCCCATGCACTACTACCCCGGTCAGTACGTCAACGCACAGGTTCCGCAATGCCCGCGCCGCTGGCGTTATCTCAGTCCCGCGATTCCCGCCGATGCGGACGGCCGGATCGAGTTCCACGTCCGGCAGGTTCCCGGCGGCCTGGTCAGCACGGCGATCGTCGCCGAAACCCGCCCCGGGGACCGCTGGCGGTTGTCCAGTCCGCACGGCGGCCTGCGGGTCGATCGCGGAGGCGGCGACGTGCTGATGGTCGCGGGCAGCACCGGACTGGCGCCGCTGCGTGCACTGATCCTGGACCTCAGCCGATTTGCGGAGAACCCGCGCGTGCACCTCTTCTTCGGCGCCCGCTACCGCTGCGAGCTCTACGACCTGCCGACTCTCTGGCAGGTGGCCTCGCACAACCCGTGGCTGTCGGTCTCGCCGGTCTCGGAGTACGGCCGCGACCCGTCGTGGGGCGCCGACTATCCCGACGTCACGCCGCCGCGCGGACTGCACGTGCGCCAGACCGGCCGGCTGCCCGACGTGGTCTCCAAGTACGGCGCCTGGGGCGACCGGCAGATTCTGATCAGCGGCGGGCCCGCCATGGTTCGCGCCGCCAAGGCGGCTTTGATCGCCAAAGGCGCTCCGCCGGAGCGCATTCAGCACGACCCACTGTGGACGTGAGTGTGGAGATCAGTGGAGGTGAGCCATGCACGTGGTCACGCTGAGCGACCCGGCGTCGTCGGTGGCCGCGCAGTTCGTGCCCGGGGCTGGCATGATCGGCACCTCGCTCACTGACGCAGGCGTCCAGCTCCTCGGGCAACGACGCGGCCTGGACGCCTACCTCGAGGCGGGCAAGACGATGGGCATCCCGATCCTGTATCCCTGGGCGAACCGCCTGGGCGCCACCACCTACACCGCGCAAGACATCGCGGTGAGCCTGACACCGGGCGAAAACGGCGTTCGTGCCGACCCCAACGGGCTGCCCATCCACGGCGTCCTGGCCGC
>JARLGR010000251.1 GCA_031292665.1 Mycobacterium sp.
ACCGCGCATCAACTTGGGCGACCCCAGCTGCGGCAGGTTCATCAGTGGATCGAGGCTTAGCCGGTCCCAACGATTGGTTTGTTCAGTTCTTGGGGTTCGGCCTCGGCTGTGCTGCTCGTGGCGGCTTCTCGCCGTCTGGACCGGCAACCGGAGGCTACGCTGCGCTGATGGTGGATGTGAGTCGGCCGCTGCGGGAGCGGCTGATCGCTTTTGAAGATGTCGATTCCGACCTTGCCCGGGGGAAGGCTCAGCGTAAATCGGCGCCCCGGCGCAGGCTGGCCGAACTGGTGCCGTCGAAGCGGAGCGCGACGGAGATCCTGGTCGAGCAGAACCGCGACCGCTTGCCCGATTTGGTGCCGCTGCGCTTTGCCCGGATGCTTGCCGATCCGTTCTCGTTCTATCGGGGCTCGGCGGCGGTGATGGCCGCCGACCTGGCCGCCAGCCCGTCCAGCGGCGTGGAGGTGATGTGCGGCGGTGATGCGCACCTATCGAATTTCGGCATCTACGCGGCCCCGCAACGCAGCCTGATCTTCGATCTCAACGACTTCGACGAGGCCGCGGTCGCGCCCGCGGAATGGGATCTCAAACGCCTGATCACCAGCGCAATCGTGGGCGGACGCCACGCCGGCTACCGCGAAAAGACCATCCGCGCCATCGCCATCGACGCGGTGCGCCAGTACCGCGACGGGCTCGACGCCATGCTCGAGATGAACGTGCTGGATCGTTACTACCTGCGGCTGGAACCGCGACGCTACATCAAGCAGGTCTCTGCGGGCCTGGCAGCCGCTGTCGCCAAGACCGCGCGCAGGGCGCGCAGCAAGACCTCAGCGCGGGTGTTCGCCCGCATCATGGAATCCGGACCCGATGGCCGGCTGCGGCTTCGGGAAAACCCCCCGATTCTGCAACATGTCGCTCTCACCGACGAAGCGGCCCTCGCCGGAGCGTTCCGCGAGTACCTCACAAGCGTGCCCGCCGACGTGGCAGTGCTGCTGTCCCACTTCCAGTTGACCGACTTGGCCCGGCGCGTCGTCGGAGTTGGCAGTGTGGGCACCCGCTGTTATCTGCTCATCCTCACCGGCCCCAACGGAACCCCGCTGATCCTGCAGGTCAAACAAGCGAACCGCTCAGTCCTCGAGGAATACGGACACCGCCGGCAACCCCAGATCCTGGCCGCCGCGGAACAAGCTCTGGGCCACGGACTGCGGGTCGTCGCTGGCCAACGAATCCTGCAGGCGATGTCCGATGTCTTTCTGGGCACCCTGCGCTTTGATGGCGGCGACTATTACGTCCGTCAGTTCCAGGACATGAAGGGCACCGTAGAAACCGAGGGAATGTCCCCGAAAGTGTTCGGCCAGTACGTCGGGGCTTGCGCGTTGTCGTTGGCCCGCGCACATGCACAAAGCGTCAACGCCTCGATGCTGCGCGGCTACGTCGGCAATGGTGACGCGGTCAGCGCGGCGATCCTGGACTGGTCCTATACCTACGCCGATAAAACATTGGACGATTTCCACCAGGTGAAGGCTGCAGCCAAAGCCGGCCAGATCCCGGTAGCCGACGATCCACTCCGATGACGCGCCTGATGGCGTCGACGATGGCTTCGGTATCGGCGCCCACATATTCAATCGATCGGTGATCGGCGTTCAGTCGAGCAGGAGCGACTTGATGGTGACATCCGCGGCCGGAGCCCCGTCCTCGCCGCCGCCCGCGACGCCGGCCTTGGCGATCTTGTCCAGCGTGGCCAGCCCGTCGGCCTGAATCGTGCCGAAGACGGTGTACTGGGGCGGCAGCTGGGAGTCCTTGTACACCATGAAGAACTGGCTGCCGTTGGTGCCCGGCCCGGCGTTGGCCATCGCCAGCGTGCCGCGCGGATACAGCACCGGCTCCTGCGCCTTGGGATCGTTCGGCGGGTACTGGTCGGTCGGGTACTCGTTGGCGAATTGATAGCCGGGGCCGCCCGTGCCGTCACCCTTGGGATCGCCGCATTGGAGGACGCCCAGCGTCGGCGAGGTGGTCAGCCGGTGGCACTTGGTGTTGTCGAAGTATTTCTGGCCGATCAGGCTGGCGAAACTGTTTACCGTGCAGGGCGATTCGTTGTTGGCCAGCATGAGGCCGATATTGCCCTGGTTGGTCGCCATGCTGGCGCTCACCTGGCCGGGATCGGTCGGGATCTTGCCCGTCCGTGGCGGCTTGACCGGCTTGGCGGCCTGATCCGACGACGCCGGGTACTGGCAGTTGGCGCCCAGGTTGGCCGACGGCTTGAACGGCGGCAAGGGTGTTACTGGCGGAACCGCTTCCGACTGGGGAGGCGCCTCCGTGGTGGACTCGGGGGCGCTGCTGGGCGTGCTCGTCGCCGTGGTAGTGCTCTTGTGCTCGTGCTTGCTGTTGATGAATGCGATCACCGCCACGGCGATCACGGCCACCGCCGCAATCGAGGCAGCGGCGATCACCATGATCCGGCGCCGTTTGGCTTGCTGCTGGCGGCGTTCCAGCTGGCGTTCGAGTTTGCGCTTGGCTGTGGCGCGTCGCTGTTCGTTGGTCGGCACGGCCGGTATGCCTCCATGTGTGGTGAGTCGGACCCGAGTTCGCCCGCTCAGGCTAATGTGGGCGCCGCGACCCGTGTCAAGCGGGCCTGCCGGAGGTGGGAAACTGGGAACCGTGTTGATCACCGGATTTCCCGCCGGCGTGATGCAGTGCAACTGCTACGTGCTGGCCGAGCGGCCCGGAACGGACGCCATCATCGTGGATCCGGGGCAGCGTGTGATGGGCCCGCTGCGTCGGATTCTCGACGACAATCGGCTGACCCCGGCCGCGGTGTTGCTGACCCACGGGCACATCGACCACATGTGGTCGGCGCAGAAGGTCTCCGACACCTACGGTTGCCCGACCTACATCCATCCCGAGGACCGATTCATGCTGAAAGACCCGATCTACGGCCTCGGCCCACGGGTGGCTCAGCTGGTGGCGGGTGCCTTCTTTCGCGAGCCCAAGCAGGTGGTCGAGCTCGACCGCGACGGCGACAAGCTCGACCTGGGCAGCGTGACCGTCAACGTCGATCACACGCCCGGGCACACCCGAGGTTCCGTGGTCTTCCGGGTCCTTCATGCGAGCACCGACGGAAAGGACGTCGTCTTCTCCGGCGACACCCTGTTCGAGCGCTCGATCGGGCGCACCGACCTACATGGCGGCAGCGGCCGCGACCTGCTGACCTCGATCGTCGACAAGCTCCTGGTCCTCGACGACACAACCGTGGTACTGCCGGGGCACGGCAACGCCACTACCATCGGCGCCGAGCGGCGCTTCAACCCGTTCCTCGAGGGCCTGAGCCCGTGACGGAGGCATTCAGCGCGCCGAAGGGCGTGCCGGACTACGTTCCGCCGGATTCGGCGCAGTTCGTGGCGGTGCGCGACGGATTGCTCGCCGCCGCCCGCCGGGCGGGTTATGGCGACGTCGAGTTGCCTATCTTCGAAGACACCGCCCTGTTCGCGCGGGGCGTCGGCGAATCCACCGACGTGGTGTCCAGGGAGATGTACACGTTCGCCGACCGCGGCGACCGCTCCGTGACGCTGCGGCCCGAGGGCACCGCCGGCGTGGTGCGCGCTGTCATCGAACACGGCCTGGACCGCGGCGCGTTGCCGGTCAAACTGTGTTACGCGGGGCCGTTTTTCCGCTACGAGCGGCCACAGGCCGGCCGCTACCGCCAGTTGCAACAGGTGGGCGTGGAGGCGATCGGCCTTGACGACCCGGCGCTGGACGCCGAGGTGATAGCCGTCGCCGACGCCGGCTTCCGCTCTCTGGGGCTGGACGGATTTCGGCTGGAGATCACCTCCCTGGGCGACGAGACCTGCCGCCCGCAGTACCGAGAACTGCTGCAGGACTTCTTGTTTGGGCTTGACTTGGACGAGGAGACCCGTAAGCGGGCCGAGATCAACCCGCTGCGGGTGCTCGACGACAAGCGACCCGCCGTACGCGCGATGACCGCCGACGCGCCAGTGCTGCTGGACCACCTGTCCGATGTCGCCAAGCAACACTTCGACACGGTGCTGGCCCACCTCGGCGCATTGGGAGTGCCGTACGTCATCAACTCGCGCATGGTGCGCGGGCTCGACTACTACACCAAGACCACGTTCGAGTTCGTGCACGACGGCCTGGGCGCACAATCCGGCATCGGGGGCGGCGGCCGCTACGACGGGCTCATGCACCAGCTCGGCGGACAAGACCTGTCCGGCATCGGATTCGGGCTCGGGGTGGACCGCACGCTGCTGGCGCTGCGGGCCGAGGGCAAAAGCGTGGGAGAGACCACGCGCTGCGACGTATTCGGGGTACCGCTGAGCGAGCCGGCCAAGCTGGAGCTGGCGGTGCTCGCGGCGCAGTTGCGTGCCTCCGGTGTCCGCGTCGACATGGCCTACGGTGGCCGCGGCCTCAAGGGCGCAATGCGCGCCGCGGACCGTTCCGGTGCCCGCGTCGCCTTGGTGGTCGGCGATCGCGATCTCGAGGCCGGGACGGTTGGGGTGAAGGACCTCGCGACGGGGGAGCAGGTATCGGTGCCGACGGGATCCGTCGTGGCAGAGGTGCTTTCGCGGCTGGGCCGCTGAGTTCCGGGCGCAAGGCTGCAGTGAAACTTGTCGTAGCCCCCTGGCATGATCGAAGACATGTTCGAGGATGTGCGGGCGCGGTTTGATGAGCTGTTTGAGGCGCGTAGTCCGTCGAGGACGGCGGAGTCGGCGGGGTTGTTGGAGCGGGTCGGGGTGGCGGCGCGGGGGGAGAATCGGGCGGCGGCC
>JARLGR010000252.1 GCA_031292665.1 Mycobacterium sp.
CGCGCGTCCGCGCCGCAGTGGCGCTTCCGGCACCACGGCGACCAGCACCGAAGCCGGGCGCGCCGCGGGCGAGGAGCAGGCCGCGGCGCCGGCCGGTGGGGTGGCCCCCGCCCCCGAAACGCAGATCACGGAGAGCTGAATCATGTTGATTCCCCGCAAGGTGAAACACCGTAAGCAGCACCATCCCCGCCAGCGCGGCATCGCCAGCGGCGGCACGTCGGTGAACTTCGGTGACTACGGCATCCAGGCCCTCGAGCACGCCTACGTCACCAACCGGCAGATCGAGTCGGCCCGTATCGCCATCAACCGGCACATCAAGCGTGGCGGCAAGGTATGGATCAACGTCTTTCCCGACCGCCCGCTGACCAAGAAGCCCGCGGAAACCCGGATGGGTTCGGGTAAGGGCTCGCCGGAGTGGTGGGTGGTCAACGTCAAGCCGGGCCGGGTGCTGTTCGAGCTGAGTTACCCCAACGAGGCCGTGGCCCGGGCTGCGCTCACGCGAGCAATCCACAAGTTGCCGATCAAGGCGCGAATCGTAACCCGAGAGGATCAGTTCTGATGGCAGTGGGAATTTCGCCTGGCGAACTGCGTGAGCATACCGAGGACGAGCTGGTCGAGCGCCTGCGCGAGTCGAAGGAGGAGCTGTTCAACTTGCGCTTCCAGATGGCGACCGGACAGCTGAACAACAACCGCCGGCTCCGCACGGTGCGCCACGAGATCGCGCGCATCTACACGGTGCTGCGGGAACGAGAGCTGGGCCTCGCTTCTGGTCCGGAGGGTCCCGACGAAAATAAGGAATCGTGATGGCAGAAGCGAAAGCCACCAAAGCCGCGCCCAAGAAAGCCGCTCCGAAGGAGTCCGCGCCGAAAGACGGCGCTCGTAAAGGCTCCCAGCACACTCCCGCCGCACCGAAGTCCCGCGGCCGGCGCAAGGTGCGCATCGGTTACGTGGTCAGTGACAAGATGCAGAAGACCATCGTGGTGGAGCTGGAAGACCGGATGCGTCACCCGCTCTACGGCAAGATCATCCGGACCACCAAGAAGGTCAAGGTGCACGACGAGAACGGGTCCGCCGGCATCGGCGATCGCGTCTCGCTGATGGAGACGCGTCCGTTGTCGGCGACCAAGCGCTGGCGGCTCGTCGAAATTCTGGAGAGGGCCAAGTAGCCACGAACACCTGACGGATCTCCCGGGGACCTATCGCCCCGGGAGATTTTGTTATGTGGGGCGTAGTGGCAACTCACCGGTGTAGTCTGCTCGCGACATTCGGCTGTTAAGTCGAGGACGAGAGTGAGGCCGGCGATGGCGACAGGGTCACGGGAGTCGGGGCGGTCGGGGCATTTCAGCGGCAAGATCGAGCTGGATATCCGGGATTCCGAACCCGACTGGGGACCGTACGCCGCGCCGACCGCCCCGAAAGACGCGCCGAACGTCCTTTATCTGGTCTGGGATGACACCGGCATCGCGACCTGGGACTGTTTCGGTGGTCTGGTCGAGATGCCCGCCATGACGCGGATCTCGGAGCGCGGCGTGCGGTTGTCGCAGTTTCACACCACCGCACTGTGCTCGCCGACCAGGGCATCCCTGCTGACCGGTCGCAATGCCACCACGGTCGGCATGGCGACCATCGAAGAGTTCACCGAAGGTTTCCCGAACTCCAACGGGCGCATCCCCGCCGATACCGCCCTGCTCTCCGAGGTGTTGGTCGAACACGGCTACAACACCTACTGCATCGGCAAGTGGCACCTGACGCCGATCGAAGAGTCGAATCTGGCCGCGACGAAGCGGCACTGGCCCACGTCGCGCGGCTTCGAACGGTTCTACGGGTTCATGGGGGGCGAGACCGACCAGTGGTATCCGGACCTGGTCTACGACAACCACCCGGTGAACCCCCCGGGCACCCCCGAGGACGGCTACCACCTCTCGAAGGACATCGCCGAGAGGACCATCGAATTCATCCGCGATGCCAAGATGATCGCGCCGGACAAACCGTGGTTCAGCTATGTGTGCCCCGGCGCCGGGCACGCACCGCATCACGTGTTCAAAGAGTGGGCCGACAAGTACGCGGGCCGGTTCGACATGGGCTACGAACGCTATCGCGAGAACGTGCTGGAGAAGCAGAAGTCGATGGGCATCGTGCCGTCCGACGCCGAACTTTCGCCCGTCAACCCGTATCTCGACGTCAAGGGGCCCGACGGCCAGCCCTGGCCGCTGCAGGACACGGTGCGGCCCTGGGACTCACTCGATGACCAGGAGAAGAAGCTGTTCAGCCGGATGGCGGAGGTGTTCGCCGGCTTCTTGAGCTATACCGACGCGCAGATCGGCCGGATCCTCGACTATCTGGAGGAGTCCGGGCAGCTGGACAACACCATCATCGTGGTGATCTCCGACAACGGGGCCAGCGGCGAGGGCGGCCCGAACGGATCGGTGAACGAAGGCAAGTTCTTCAACGGCTACATCGACACCGTCGAAGAAAGCATGAAGCTCTTCGACCAGCTCGGCGGGCCGCAGACCTACAACCACTACCCGATCGGCTGGGCGATGGCCTTCAATGCGCCCTACAAGCTGTACAAGCGCTACGCCTCACACGAGGGCGGCATCGCCGACACGGCAATCATCTCGTGGCCGAAGGGAATTGCCGCGCACGGTGAGGTGCGCGACAACTACGTCAACGTCTGCGACATCACCCCCACCGTCTACGACCTGCTGGGCATCACGCCGCCGGACACCGTGAAGGGCATCCCGCAGAAACCCCTGGACGGCGTGAGCTTCAAAGCGGCACTTGAGGATCCGGCCGCGGATACCGGCAAGCAGACGCAGTTCTACACTATGCTGGGCACCCGCGGCCTATGGCATCGGGGCTGGTTCGCCAGCACCGTCCATGCGGCTTCACCGGCCGGGTGGTCGCATTTCGACACCGACCGTTGGGAGCTGTTCCACATCGAGGCCGACCGCAGTCAGTGTCATGACCTGGCCGCCGAACACCCGGACAAGCTCGAGGAACTCAAGGCGCTGTGGTTTGCCGAGGCCGCCAAGTACAACGGCCTGCCACTGGCGGACCTGAACATCATCGAAACCATGACCCGGCCCCGGCCGTACCTGGTGGGTGAACGCGATACCTACACCTACTATCCCGATTGCGCCGACGTCGGTTTGGGCGCCGCCGCCGAAATCCGCGGCCGCTCGTTCGCGGTGCTGGCCGAGGTGGCCGTGGACACCACCGGCGCCGAAGGTGTGCTGTTCAAGCAGGGCGGCGCCCACGGCGGCCACGTGCTCTTCATCCAAGATGGGCGGTTGCACTACGTCTACAACTTCCTCGGTGAGCGCGAACAGCTGATCTCGTCGTCCGGAGCGGTCCCTCTGGGGGGGCACGTGTTCGGCGTGTGCTATTCGCGGACGGGAACCGTGCAGGGCAGCCACACGCCGGTCGGCGAGGCGACGCTCTTCATCGACGGCACCGCGGTCGGCTCGTTCGCCGACATGGTCACTCATCCAGGGACTTTCGGGCTTGCGGGCGCCGGAATCACGATCGGGCGCAATGGCGGATCCGGAGTGTCGCGGCGCTACAAATCGCCGTTCAATTTCACCGGCGGCACCATCGCCCAGGTTACCGTCGACCTGTCCGGCAGGCCGTACGAGGACCTGGAAAAGCAATTCGCCCTTGCCTTTTCGCGCGACTGACCTCATCCGCCACCTGGCGCCGCCGGCGGCGGGTGCGGTTGCCGTCGCGGCGGCCACGCGGAACTTTGCGGTAAAGGGGAAGAAAAACGTCGCGCTGACGGCTCCCCGGTTGTAGCATCTGCCACCGTGATCCCTCAATGACCGCCCAACCTGCGCCCCCGCCCACGCCACCCGCGCCGCCCGCGCCGCCCGCGGCGAAAGGACGGCGAATCGCGATTGCGTTCGGGATAGTCGTCGCCCTCATTGCCATCTACATCCTGTCCCTGTTCGCCGTGCATCTGTTGGCCAAGTCGGGTCCCGCGCTGCCCGCAGTCGACTTGAGCAAGGTCGAGGCCGATGACAGCGTCGTGCAGGTGCGCTTGGAGAAGCTCGATACCGTGGCGAACCGCCTGACGGTGAACGTGCTCGTCTATCCGAAGGATTCGTTGTACGACAAGAACTTTGGCGTGCTGACCACCGACGCGGCCGTACGGCTCTACCCGGAAAACGACCTGGGCGACCTGCAGTACCCGGTAGGCAAGGCGCCGGCCCAAGTCAGCACCACCATCGAGGCGCACGGCGATCCCGGCAACTGGCCATTCGATTCGTACAAGACGGAAACCGTTTCGGCCGAGGTGTTCACCGGCACGGGCCAAAACCGCGAAAAGACCGCCGCCCGCGTGGAAGTGGCCGGAAAACTGGACGGGTGGGACACGACCGTCACCCGGGTCCACGACCCCGATGAATCCAACCCGGACGTCCAGGACGACGTAATCATCACGTTGCACCGAGCCAAGGGCCCGCTGATCTTCGATTTCGGGATCTGCCTGGTCCTCATCGCCCTGCCCGCGCTGGCGTTGTGGGTGGCCATCCCGATGGCCCTGGGCAGGACGGCATTCTTGCCGCCATTCATCACGTGGTACGCCGCGATGCTGTTCGCGATCGTCCCGTTGCGCAACATCCTTCCGGGTGGCCCGCCATTCGGTTCGTGGATCGACCAAGCCATCGTGCTGTGGGTGTTGATAGCTCTGGTCACCGCGATGACGCTGTTCCTCATCGCCTGGTGGCGAAATCGGGAGAGAAAGACGCCGCCGAAGAAGGCCTGATGGTGCCTTTAGTCCGGAATCGGTGCGCCCACAGCGCTGATGGCGTCGACGGCGCTGGAGACCCTTGCCTGGAAGTCGGGCGCCAGCGGGATATAGCCGTTTTTCGCGAGATCGACCTGGCCGGGGCCTATCGCCGCCTGCAAGAACGCCTTGACCGCCTTGGCCTCCTCGCTGGGGTATCGCGAGCAGACGATCTCGTACGTGGCCATGACGATCGGGTAGACGTCGGGTTGAGCGGGGTTGTAGAACGACGAAATGTCGAGCACCAGGTCGTTGCCGTTGCCGACGATTCTGGCGCCGGCGATGGTCTTGCCGACCGTGTCGTTGCCGATGCGCACCGGCCGTAACGACCTGCGGCTTGCCGGGGTCTTGATCTCGGCGGCGAAAAGCCCTTGCTGGAGGGCGAACGACAATTCGTTGTAGCTGATCGCACCCTCGGTTGCCTTCACCGCCGCCGAGGTGCCTTTGTTGCCCACGGCGCCGGTGCCGACGCCGCCGTTGAACGTCTTGCCCGTGCCCTTATTCCAGGCACCGCCGGACGCGGCCTGCAAATAGGCCTGGAAGTTGTCGGTAGTGCCTGATGCGTCGCTGCGGTAGACGACATGGATGTCCTCTGCCGGCATGGATGCATTGAGCGCGGTGAGGGCCGGGTCGTCCCAGCGGGTGATGGTGCCGTCGAAAATCTTGGCCAGTGTGGGCCCGTCGAGCACCAAAGTGTCGACGGCTTTGAGGTTGTAGGTGATGGCCAATGGGCCGAATACCACGGGCAGGTTCCAGGCGTCGGCACCGCCGCACCGCTGCTTGGCGGCGCGGTACTGGTCCGCGCTGAGGGGCACGTCCGATCCGCCGAAATCGGTCTTGCCGGCAAGGAAGTCGGCGATACCGGCGCCAGAGCCGTTGGCCGTGTAGTTGAGGGTCTGCCCGGAGCAGGCCTTGCCGTAGGCCTCGATAAACTTGGTCATCGCGTTGGCTTGCGCGGTCGAACCGCTGGCGACCAAGGCCTGCTTGCCGCCGCAGTCCACCTTGGCCCCGGCGGTATACGGCAGGGTGGCGTGGGAGGTGTTGCAGGCCGAGAGCGCCAATGCACCCGCGGCCAGCAAGCGCATAGCGGCCGCTGATCGATTGTGCTTCACGTTGACTGCTCCTTGCCACGATGGCCCCCGGCGGCGACGGCGAGCGCTCGGCCGCACGGAAGTCGCCCCGATTGCGACACATGTCGAGTGATACAGCTATCGAATCAAGCTGGCAAACAAACATCAGATGAACTGGTCGACTCCACGCCCGAGGTTCCGGGGCAGGCCGCGGGCACCATACCCTGAAGTGGTGCTCACCGAACTGGTCGACGTGCCGGGCGGATCCTTCCGCATGGGCTCGACGAGCTTCTACCCGGAAGAAGCGCCGATCCATACCGTGACCGTGGCTCCCTTCGCGGTCGAACGGCACCCGGTGACCACTGCGCAGTTCGCCGAATTCGTCGCCGCCACAGGGTATGTGACGGTCGCCGAGCAACCGATCGACCCGGCGCTCTATCCGGGCGCCAATCTCGACGACCTGGTTCCGGGCGCTATGGTCTTCCGGCCGACGCCCGGGCCTGTCGACCTGCGTGACTGGCGTCAGTGGTGGGACTGGGTGCCGGGGGCGAGCTGGCGCCACCCCTTCGGCCGGGACAGCGACATCGCAGACAAAGCGGATCACCCGGTCGTCCAGGTGGCTTATCCCGACGCAGCGGCCTACGCGCGGTGGGCAGGACGCCGATTGCCGACCGAGGCTGAGTGGGAGTATGCGGCCCGGGGTGGGACCACTACGACTTACTCGTGGGGCGACGAGGAGCAGCCCGACGGTCAACTGATGGCGAACACGTGGCAGGGCAGGTTCCCGTACCGCAACGACGGCGCCCTCGGCTGGGTGGGAACCTCGCCGGTAGGGACATTCCCCCCCAACGGCTTCGGGATGGTCGACATGATCGGCAACGTCTGGGAGTGGACCGCCACCGAATTCTTTGGACATCACCGGCTCGATAAGCCGCCGAAAGCCTGTTGCACTCCATCGGGACCCGCCGATCCGACCGTCAACCAAGCGTTGAAGGGCGGTTCGCACCTGTGTGCGCCGGAGTATTGCCACCGCTACCGTCCGGCAGCGCGCTCACCTCAATCGCAGGACTCCGCTACAACCCACATCGGCTTTCGCTGCGTGGCGAATCCCGCGTCCGCCTAGCAACTCCGTGGTGCATCGCCATCGTCCCGTTTCGCCAATTCCCACCCTGCAAGTGAACGAGTGGTTGCTAACGGGTGACGGAAGCCCCGTACCTATGCAGCGATGGGGATTCTCGCTGCGCAATCAACATCGCTGTTCGCTAGCATCTGATCTCGTGTCGCCCCGACAAGCTCGATGGCGCCAGCCAGATCCGGTCCGGTACCACCAAGCAATTGAGCGCCCCACCACTGCGTGCGGCGGCGACCTGTGACCGCCGAGGTTGGATCGGCACCTTCTCCGCCGCTGGTCGCGGAAGAGCCATCGTCGCCGTCGAAACAGAAGCCGCCGAAGCTGCGGAGATCTCAAATCGAGATCGGCGTGGCCATTCTGCTGACCGTCATCGCCACCTACGCCCTGTCGCTCCTCGGCATTCACACGCTGCAAAGCGAAGGGACTCCGCTCCCTCCGCTGGACCTGAGCCAGGGCGGGGGAAATGCAACCATCGTGCAGCTACGTGTCGAGGAGCTGAAGACCGTCGCCAATCGCCTGACGGTGAACGTGCTCGTGTATCCCGGGATCGATCAGTATGACAACCGCTTCGATGTCCTGGGCAACGACGTCGCCGTGCGCCTTTATCCAACGAACGACCTGGGCGACCTGCAATATCCGAGAGGAAGAGCACCGGGCCAACTCAGCACCACCATCGAGGCGCACGGAGATCCCCGCAACTGGCCATTCGACACGTACAAGACAGAGCCGCTCGCGGCTGATGCCTTCGTCGGGTCCGCTGACAACCGCAAGAAATTGCCCGCCATTGTCCAAGTAACCGGATCCCTGGATGGATGGCAGCTCAGAGTCAACCGTGTCACAAGCGCGCTTCCGACCTCCCGATCCGCCGACACCGGCGACGTGGTCATCACTCTCGAGCGCGCTAGGGGCCCGCTTGTTTTCGACCTGGTCATCTGCCTCGTTCTCATCACCCTGCCCACCTTGGCGCTCTTGGTGGCCGTTCCAATGGCAATGGGCCGGAGGAAGTTCGCGCCGCCGTTCGGAACGTGGTACGCCGCGATGCTCTTCGCCGTCGTCCCGCTGCGCAACATCCTTCCCGGTGCGCCGCCGCCCGGTTCATGGATCGACCAAGCCGTCGTGCAGTGGGTGCTGATCGCAATGGTGACGGCGATGAGCCTGTACTTCTTCGCCTGGGTCCGGCAAGGGGACTGACGCGGGCCCGCCCGCGGCAATTGCTGTGTTAAATGCGCGTAGCGATGCTGTTTTATCCAATGCCAGCAAACACGCCCGTTGTTAGCATCTGGCCCAGTGACGGTGCAAAAAGACTTGGCCACGTCAGCGGATTACCCTGCTGGCGAGTCGGGGCCTGCGCGTCAGGTGTCCCAGACCATTGGGACGCCCCCAAATAGCGATCCGCTCTTGCCGACCGATCCGCAGACCGCGACGCGGGAGCGCCAGCGGAGGCGTAGACCGCGACGACGACACCTGGTGCTCGATGTCTCCATCATCGTGGGCGTCGTCGTTGTCTACGCGCTGTCGCTGCTCGGCTACCACTGGCTCGCCGGCGCGCCGGGTCCGCTGCCCGACCCGGACGTGAACACCTCCGACGGCACCGTCGTGTTGATGCGGTTCGAGCAGCTGCACGCCGTGGCGAATCGCCTCGACGTGAAGGTGCTCGTGATGCCCGACAATTCGATGGTCGACAAGCGCCTCAACGTCCTGACCACCGACACCTCCGTGCGATTCTTGCCGCAGAATGACCTGGGCGATCTGCAGTACCCGGTGGGGAAGATGCCGGCGCAGGTGGCCACCACCATCGAGGCCCACGGTGACCCCGGCGACTGGCCGTTCGACTCGTACCGGACCGACATCATCCAGGCGGACATGCTCGTCGGGACCGGCGAGAACCGTCAATACAAACCCGCCCGGGTGGAAGTGACCGGCTCGCTGGAAGGCTGGGACATCTCGGTCAGACGAGTCGGGCGCGACAGCCAAGACTTAGATCGCCCGGACAACGTCATTGTCACCCTGCAACGGGCCAAGGGTCCGTTGGTGTTCGACCTCGGAATCTGCCTGGTCCTCATCACCCTGCCGACGCTGGCGCTGTTCGTGGCAATCCAAATGCTCACGGGCCGGAGACAATTCTTGCCGCCGTTTGCCACCTGGTACGCCGCGATGCTGTTCGCCGTCGTGCCGTTGCGCAACATCCTCCCCGGTTCCCCCCCTGCGGGTTCGTGGGTCGACCAGGCCGTGGTGATCTGGGTGCTGATTGCGCTGGCGACGGCGCTGGTTTTGTACATCGCCGCTTGGTATCGGCACTCCAGCTAGGGCGGTGCCGCGCCACTAGCCGCGCAGATCTTTTTTGGCGGCCTCGAGGACCTGGTCGCACAACGGTCGGAGCTCGTCAATGTCAAGGCCCGAATCAGTGCCGAGGTTGTCCTCGATGTTCTGCCTCTGGTGCAGGAGCTGCAGCGCCTTGTTAGCGTCCCCCTCCCCGACGGCATCGTTTGACTGCTGTGTGTAGCGCTCTCGCTCGTTGAGGCTTACCGTCGTCGCCGCGGTGTAGTGCGCCTTGAGCATCGCATCTAACTTTTCGATGCGACTGCAGACCGCTTTCGATCCGTAAGCGAGCAGTTCGACCGGGACAAAGTCGGCTCGAGTTTTGTGGTAGACCAGAAGCGCACCTGCGCGCATGCGAGCGAATTGAATTTCTTCGCTTACCCCTTGTGGCTTCCACGACGACTCTGGCTCGCAAGCCCGCCGCATTTCCGACACCGTGCCGAAAATGCGGATCAGCGCCTGCTGTTTGTCTTGCCGTGCCCGCTTCTCGAAGTCCAGGTTCGCTTCGTGCTTCCGGTCGGCGCGCCTCGTCAGCGCGATGGCCGCCGGCCCCGTAACGGCGCCGAAGGCGGTACCTGCAATTCCGGCCAGACCCTTAAGCTCCGCGGTCATCAACACCACCCAGCTCCCTTCGAACTACCCCGCACTCAAGCACCACCAGGGGTCGGCGTTCCAAGGACATCACCCAACGGGTTGGGCGGGGATATCGGACGCGAAGTCGATCTTCGTGCTCAGGGAAATGTCGGTGGCCCGTGGGATGATCGAAGACATGTTCGAGGATGTGCGGGCGCGGTTTGATGAGCTGTTTGAGGCGCGTAGTCCGTCGAGGACGGCGGAGTCGGCGGGGTTGTTGGAGCGGGTCGGGGTGGCGGCGCGGGGGGAGAATCGGGCGGCGGCC
>JARLGR010000253.1 GCA_031292665.1 Mycobacterium sp.
CATCTGGGGCGACGCCGACTTTGCATTCGGCAACAAGGAACTACGACGGTGGCAGCAGACTTTCACCGACCACCGGACCGTGATCATCAAAGGGGCCGGCCATTTCGTCCCCTCCGACGCCCCCGAACAGTTCGCGGAAGCAATCCGCGACTGGCACAACCCGTCGGGGTCATGATGGCCACCGACAAGGCCGCTCAACACAACACGGCACGCCGCAAGGCCGGAGTTCTGGCCGCCGCCTGGTGCTGGCCGGGAACTGTCGACGGCAACGCGGCGTAGGCGGCGAGTGACGTTGGTTCACGGCTCCCCGTAAAGGAGCACAGCGGCAGTGGTTGCGATCGGGTGTTAGGCAAAGTCGTGCCGCCCACTCGGCGGCATTGCGCGTGTCTCACGAACTTGGCGAATCCGCCATCACTCCGCCATCATTCGCGAGATTCCACCACGTTCCGTGCGGCCCTACACAGCTGTACCGCGCCGCCGACCAGAAGATTGAGCTGTTCGTGCGACGCTAGGGCGCAACGGCGACGATGGGCACGATGTAGGTTCGCGCGAAATCGGCCAAATCTGTTTCGCTGTCTAGGTTTACGACTCCGTGTCTGGTCAGCATGGTCGAGTGAACGAACCGCGCGATTATTTCGACCCGTGCGGTCAGGTCGGCGCGCACGTAGGCGCCGGCACTCGGCGGCATGAGCACGTCGGCCGCCCCGGCGAGGAGCTGTTCGGCTACGCCAAACACTGCGCTGACAAGTACGGGCTGCGGTCCAAGATCCGCTTCGGCGCGCACGTTGTCGCCGCGCGGTTCGACGAGACGGCGCACTGCTGGTGGCTCGAACTGGCCGACGGCTCCGTGGTGAGCGGCCGGTACCTGTTCTCGTGTACCGGTCACTTCTCCACGCCGCAAAAGCCCGGCATCGCAGGGCTGGACGACTTTGCCGGCCCAGCCATCTACACGATGGCGTGGGATCACGACCAGGAACTGGACGGCAAGCGGGTCGCGGTCATCGGCACCGGGGCCTCGGCCCTGCAGGTGATCCCGGCGATCGCCCCGGAAGTCGAGGCGCTCACCGTCTTTCAGCGGACCCCCATTTGGGTGTTGCCGAGGCCCGACGCCGAACTGCCCGCCGGTGTGCAAGGCCTATTCGATCGCCTGCCCCTGACCCAGAAGTGGACGCGCCTGGCGACCAGCGTGCTCACCGGCCCACCTCAGGCCCGCACGGCTGGCTGGCCCAACGTCGATTCGCCCTCAACGACTACGAATACGCTTGTGTAGGGTCTCAGATTCCGTGACATCTGCCGATCCTCTGACCTGCGGTGATGCGGGTTGTCTCACGTGATGTCATCCGGGTTCTGTCTCAGAATTTTGGCATTTCTTCGACCCAGCCCCTCTCCGAAGCGATTAGAAGGCGAGCCAGACCACACGACCCAATGGCCGGAACCATCCCGTTCCGTCACTGTGACAACTGGTGGCTCATTCGGTCGCGGCAGTGTCAACCGAATGAGATGATCTGCCAGCTAATTTCGACGATAGTGCTAATTAATCCGCAGCGCAGGTCAGATGCTCACTCGGCACCCACCCCCCGAGCGTAACCTCACCACGGCGATGGGATGCACGAACACCGGTCGTGTGTACATCCCGGCTGATCAAGCTGGTCGACGGTCCCAAAGCTCAGCCGACGTCAGTGGTCGTCGGTAGTATCTGGCGGTAAGCGGTCTAGCTAGCGAGCCGAAGGGATTACCAGCGTGTCGTCACGGCGTTGTAATGCTAGTGAGCTAATCTTGCGGCGACCCGGTCGCAAACGAGCAGGGGGATGCTAGGTGTCAACCACAAGCGATATGAAGACACTGATCCGCCGGCATTCTGTGGCAACTCAGGCGGAGGTCGCCGAGGCTGCGTCGCTCGCGGCGATGGTCATACGGGCGTTGATCGCTGATCCCTACACCGAAGTCGACCAGCCGCTGGAGGAGTCGGTTTCCAGCATGCTGAGCCGTATCGACCAGCTCAGCGAGTTCCGGAATGCTGGCCACCTGCAAGATTTTCTCAGCGCGGACCGCGTGGCGGGGGAGGCCGTAGAGCAGGCATCGGTCATGGCAAAAGCGGCCTGGATGGCACACGCCGCCGTGCGCGAGGCCCCTTCGCCTGCCGAAGCATCTACGACTATCCCAGCAGTCGAGAACCTGATCGCATCCAGAGATGGGGTCGCGATGGATGAATCTGATGGCACCATCACGATCATCAACAAATCAAAGGCTAAGAAGCTAGCGTCCGGACTCGAAGAACTCTCTACTGAAATCCTCTCCTCCGCGAGACGCGAGGATCGGGATAGAATCTCGAGCAACGCCGTCGTGTAGTCTTTCGCGTGACGCCAACGCAGGCAGCCCGTCAATCAATAGACGGAGTGGTGCGTACCGCCAGCGCAATTGATTCAGTACTCGAATTAATTCGACGTGAGCTCGCAAAAGGGTTTTTACCCCAACGCAAAGCGTTAATTGCTGCCCTCCGCTTTGATACGTCAATGGCAGATCGTGTAACAGCCTACGCGGAGCGGCTGGTGCGCCTAAATCAGCTGGACGACCTGCCACAAACATTGTTTGCAGTCGGACTTCAGCTCGGCCAGCTTGAGGATGCGCTTGTCGATCTCCGCCGCGCAGTGTCTTGGTCCTCGCGCTTTTCAGCATTCAACTGGTGGCTAGAAAACAGACAAAAAGAGTTAGGCCTCCTTTCCAACTTCTTAGTTATCCCCGGTCCGGGCAGCTGTCGGGATTTCCACATTGAGCCCACCCCGAGTGTGGCACAGTACTTTGATAAGGCCAATAAATCGTTACGCATACCCGAAAGCAGCTTGCAACAGATCCGCCGGATTCGGATTCTAACTGTTCCACAATTTGATGGCGCATCTGCCAGATGGCATCCGATTAGTCTAGGCCATGAGCTCGCTCATCTACGATTCAATGAGGACTGGGTCCTGAAATGGCTTAGCGGACGAAGTCGCGATCGAGGATCAGCCCAACAAGCGGTGGCAAAAGCGAAGCAGCAACTTGGTTCGGACGTCCTCAGCAGCTTACCGGAACGCTGGTTTACCGAGCTGACGAGTTGGCTGGTTGAGTGCGCCTGCGACACTGTGCTGCACTACTTTTACGGCGATGAATCGCTCGTAGCAATGTCGACATTCTTGAGCAGCCACTCGGACTCATCCGATAGTGCCGAGCATCCATCTCCCAAATTGCGGCTGGCAGTGCTCAAATCGAATTCATCTACCGCCCTCCGAAGATTTCATGCGCCTCCAAATGAGTTGGCCGGCGCCTTAAGTCGCAAGAACGCATTCTGCCAGTTGGCCATTCCCTGTCGTGACGAGGTTCGGAGACAACTGCAAGAAGTTGGCGTCAACCAGAACCTCCGCGCCGAAGTCCTTGACTCGGCGCTGAGGGATGACCAGCTGAATTCGCCACCCCATTCAGCCAATTGGGGTTGGAGTTCTATTCTGGACGACCTCTCGTCGATAGAGGCCGGTCTAGTGAGCAGCCTATGGTCTGGCCGTCATGCCGATATGTCTAACCCCACCGAACGAAGCAACGCGATTCGCCTACAGGAACGGCGTGTTGAGCAAGCGGTCGACTTTCTGCAGTTTGCGCATAGATTCGAAAAGGAACGCTTGCATAGGCATCCAGAGTCGATTCACGATGCGAAACGCGATGAGGACGAGACGCCATCCAATGTGCTCTATGTATCCAGGGATGGAGTGTCGGCATCAGGAGAAATGCCTGGGGGTTCGTCGCATGACGTTCGACTAGGTCGGCATTTCATTGTGTTCAAGCGGAACCAGATATCAGTCTTAAATGCGCTTGACCGAGACGCAGAGAGTAGGCAGATTCAGGAGGAAGTTGAAGTTGGCTGGGGCGAGAAATTTATCTTGCATCCGCACGAGATGGTACTTGCGGTTACGCTGGAATCACTCATAATATCTGCCGACTGCACTGCTCAAGTCTTGTCCCGATCGTCCCTTGGCCGAATGGGGCTTCTATCCGCAACCGCGGTTCAGGTGCAGCCAGGTTTTCGCGGTTGCCTCACACTCGAGTTGGTAAACTTGGCTTCCGTGCCACTAGGGCTCAGTCCTGGTCAACGGATTGCGCAAATTGTTCCAATTTTAAGATGCGGTACAGGTGGCTACGAAGGCAAGTATCAAGATCAAGATTGGAAACCGCGGTTTAGTGAAGTCCTCAGCGATCGAGAACTACCTATCCTAGTTGGCCTGAGCCGTTTAGCAGAGGAAGAAAATGCTTGAGATCGTTGTCCAAATCGATGATGTCCAACCCGGCGCAGCGATGGATCTATCGGACGAGCTAGCCGCCGTTCAAGGAATTGATTCCGTCACGGATATCTCGCCTTCGAATAAGAGCAAATTTGGCGTTGGCGCGCTGGCGATCGGGTGGTTAGTCGTTGTCGCGACAAGTCATGGCGCATTGGTCATCGGTCGCGTCGTATACGAATTACGGAAGCGGTTTACACACGGGGTAATCGTAGATCTATCCGGCGAAAAACCCGTCATAACGAGCCTCCGTGGCAGGTCTGTCGCTAACGGGATAGTAATTGTCAAGGCACCAGACGGCACGCAAGTCAAAGTCAAAGAGGCCGAAGAGCTAAAGGGTATAGATTCGATCATTGGATCACTGCTCAAAAAATTTCCCGAAGCTTAATAGCTGCAGTTTTGGGCTGCGGTCCCGCCGCGCGAGGATCGGTATCGACTTATAAATGCCAGGGGTGCCTCAGGCCGAGGGCTTTGCCGATCGCGCTCGTGTTGCATGCACGCGGGTCGCTTCAGCCGCCAAGTTTGACCGTCATCCACAGGAGTACGTCGAGGACGCGAAGGTTGGAGATGGTGGCTGGCACGGCAGGGGACGCATCGCGGACTTCGGTCAACCAGTTCCAGATGGCGTGGCCGTCCGCAGTGAGTACCTGTTGGAACTGGCACCAGTTGTCTGACGTGTCCAGGCCGGTTGCTTCTTCGACGAAGCTGTCCCAAATGGGGATGAGGCGGGGGCGTTTGGCCGCGATGAGCTTGCTGGTGGTGGTTGGACCCAGCCCGTCGCGGCCGCGGCGCAGCACCTGCCAGAGCTTGCTCGATGCCGACTCTGTGGTGAGGTCATCGGAATCGACGTCGATGATGTCGCGATCAATGGGAATCTGCTTGAGCAGTTCCGTGATCGCATCGGCGTCGCGGCCCAGTAGCCGGATCGCCGACTGCGCGGGCACATCGACACTGAGCATCGAAACTGCCGTAAAGTCCGCTGGGCCAATCGAATACGGGTCGCTGTTGAGGGCGGCCATCGCTTCGAATTGTGATCCCGAGTAGGCCGGCAACCCAGAATCGCTCGTCGAGTAGTACGACTGCAACAACGGGACGGCCTCCTCAGTGCAGCGCTCGACGATGAGTGCTGGCCAGCGTTGGCGCCATTCCTCGTACATCGCTGCTACCACCGAACCCCTCCGACTGGATACCTACGACGAGCAGAAAGATAGTAATCGCCACCGACAACTCGGTCGCGAATCACGATCCCTGTCATAGCAACTCATACAAGCTCCCGCGCTTGCTCGCCATGGTCTCTTCGATCGACCTCGCCAGGCCGCTGTCGCGGACCCGCAGGCCGAACTCGACGTTGCGGTTCTCGGCGTTGTACGAGAAGTTCGCGCTCGTCAGCAGGACGATTTCGTGGTCAACGATGATGAACTTGGTGTGGCTGACAATCGGCTTGCCATTAGGCAGTGTTGCCGAGCGATACACGGTCGCCCGCGGCAGCTGCGCCTTCACCCCAGCCGGGTCGCCAACCTGGGCGTCGACGTAGAGGCAGACGACGACGTCGGGTTCCTCGGATGCCACCTTCAGCGCATCCCACATATTCGAGGATGCCGAAAAGTTGTAGGTCGCACAGGTCACTGACGTGCGGGCGGCAGCGACCACGTCGTGGAACTGGTTGGTCAGGTGCCCGACCGTCGCTTCGTTGCCCGGCATCGTCCACACCGGAACCAGATCGCGGTGCGCTGACTTAGCCCCGGCGATTCCGCGCAGCACCGCCACCGACAACTCCGGCGAAACATGCCCAATACCAGCATTTTTCAACAGTTCCGCGACATGGTCGCGCCGGGCAACGCTCACCGACGCTAGTGCGTGGGCGGTGTGCTCTCCTGCGTCCAGCAGCACCGCCAACCCCTCGGCCTCGGTGGCCGTGAGATATTCCCCCAGCTGAACCAGGGGATCATTGGACATCAGGCTCCCCAAAGAACCCTTGCACCGGTTTGCCGTCCGCGCTGGGCAGGGTGAGCAGGAAACGGCGGTCGAGGAATCGGTTCGCCTTCTCACACGACGTTTCCGACGCGAAAGCGCAGCAGTGGCAGGCCGCGCCGTGCAAGAAGTCTTCGGGATCACTCGGAGTTCGCATGGCGCACACCGGATCTGACGAGCACCTGCCAGCTCGCCGCAACGCCGAGATCACCAACCCCTGCAACCGAACCGGCTCAGCCAGCGCCACGAGCCCACCCAACGTGCCTTCACTGTCCGACGCCGTGGTGCAGATCAACAAGCCGGCGGCGCCCTCGCGGTGCGCGGAGGCAGGCCAACCGTAAATCCGTTCGCTCAAGCTGGCGGCACCGTAGCCACACGACATCGCCATCTCACGAATCAGGATGTGCGACAGGGTATGCAGCAGCCAGTATCGAGGAGCAGGCAGTCGCGTCTCGGGCTCGACAGCCTTGGCTGTTTCGGAAAATCGGTTACGAAAGTTACGCAGGTGTGCCGCCTCGTGCGCGGCCCACAGCGGAGTGTTGCGGATGCCGTTCTCCCAAACTTCCACCTCATCAAGGCGCAGTTGCAGAAAGATTCCCTCGCCGCGATCTTCGGTGGCCGGCACCCAGGTCGGCCGGCCGTTGCGGGTGAGTTTGACCAGACGGCCGGGTAGGTCGTTGACGCGGTCCATCTCATCAAGTCTGGTAAAGCCGAGGAACGCGTTGACTTTCTTCATCTGATTGACCGCGACTACACGGCTGATGTTGGTGGGTAGCAGTGGACCGCGAGGCATGTCGGTCACCATCAGCCCGCTGGTGTTCTTCTGGGTGGGGAACAGCGCTGGCTTCTGCAGGTATTGCCATTCAGGGATCAGCAGCTCGACCGGATCCCAGGTGTCGAGTTTCTGCTTGCGCTGCTCCTCGGATTCTGGCGGCACCAGCACATCGGCGATCGCGGCAAGAAGCGCGTCGTCAGATACCCCGGTCATGTCCATGTTGCGGGCACCAGCCAGCGCGCGAATCACGTCCAGTTGGCCGGCGAACTGCTTGACCTGCTCGACGCCGAGTTCGACGCGTAACCGATCACCAAGGGCTTCAGCCTTTTCCGCGTCGGTTCGGGGCATCACGATGATCGACTGGGTGGAGGCGAACCACAGGTTCGACGCACCCATCATGATCAACGCCGGGCGCGCACCACATTCCTTGTCGAAGGCGTTCAGGTGCGGGTGGCGTCCACGGCAGGTCTGCGGCAGCTTGTCGCGCCCCACCGACCCCTGCGCCTCGGCCATACCGCGAGTCGCCCCACAGGACGCACAGGCGATCATCGACCCAACGCTCTTACCGAGGTTGGCATCACGCGTCTTCAGGTCGGGCCGTTCCGCTTTCGGGCAGGGCCGGCCTCGGTGCACCCACAGTTCGTACGGGAACTCATCGAGGTGCCCGTTGGTGCACGTCAGTAGATGCTGGGCCGGAACCGCCGGGCTCTCGCGGCGTCCGGACGTTGCCCCACCCCGCTGAGCGCCGCGGCCGGGGCAGCTCTTGTGGGTGAACTGTGCCAGGTCGGGGCGGAACGGGTGGGTGTTGGTGTAGCTGAACCGGGGCAGCGGGCCCAGGTAGTCACATCCGGTGCAGCGCAACCATTGCGGGAACACCCGCGCTGGAATGCCCAGGTCGGCACCGTCTTTGGCGAATGCATTCTGTTTAGGCTGCCACGGGTAGGGTCGCAACGCATCGACCTGGCTGCCCAGGTGCATCCGAACCACGTTGAGCAGCCGCGGCTCGATGATCGTCCGAATGTGCTCGCGACGCTTCCAGATCGGCTCCCAGTCATCGAGGCCGGCAGGCATCACCGAGAATCCGGGCAAGTCCATGATCGACCCCGGCCCGTAGGTGTAGAGCAGCGACGACGGACGTGACGAGCCGACCTTGGCGCGGTTCTTGACTACTGCGTCTTCGGCGTCGGTCAGCGGGTCCAGCGTCTCGGCCGGATCGTGCAGCATCACCTCATCGGGCGCGGTGTCGGTCATCAGTCCTCATCCCCCACTGGCAGGGTCCACCGGGGTGCACCGTCGGGCATATGGGCGAATAGGCGTTCCGGGATCGGGCTGACCAGAATGTTGATCTCGGGCTGCACTTCCCGCATCGAGTTGGCGACAACAAACGGCGGCTGCATAGAGGAGCCAACACCGGCCTTAGCGTTTTCCGGACTCATCAGCAGCGGCAGGTATTTGTCGCCTTCCCCGGTGCGTTCGTAGACCAACGTCTTGTGCATGTCGCCGGCGCGGGTGGCCCGGTCCACCCAACGGTCGATACGGTTGACCAACAGGTCACTGGCGTACTTCACCGCAGCGTCGTCCTGGGCGGCAGCCGTGATCCGCGCCTTGAGCCGGTCGGCGATCCGTTCCACCTCTGCGCGTTGGTCTTTGATTCGCCAGGCGTCGCGCTCCGGGGACAGTCCGTCGCTGGTGCGGGCCTGGGTGACCCGGGCGGCGCTGACCAGCAGACCGTCGAGTCCCCGGTCCAGGGAAGTCGGCGAGTACGGGGTTACCGACAGCGCCTCGACCTGAGCGTAGAACGTTTCGTGGTAGTGGCGGAACTGCTCGTAATGGGCCAGATCGCGGGGGCGTGCCCAGTTACCCAGTGTGACAACCAAACCGGGCCGCTCGGCGTCGCGGCCGACGCGGGAGGACGCCTGAATGTATTCGGCGGTATTTTTCGGCTGCCCGACCACCAGCATCAACCCGAGCCGCTGCACATCCACCCCGACCTGCAGCATCGAGGTGGCCAGCACCACGTCAAACGGCGGTACCTTGCGGGCCGACACTTTCTTGCCGGCCTTCTGGGCGGCCATCCGGGCGTGGAAGGCCTCGGTGGTGTCATAGTCAGGATCGAACTCCAGCCCCAGCCGGTCGAGAGTTTCACCGATCTTCGAGGAGGCCATGCGCCCGGTGAGTTCACCCTTGTTGAGAAAGCCGTAGTCGGTGCCGATTCGCGGTGGGAACCCAGAATCCTTGCGGGGCCGTTTAACTCGGTTCTGCACGTCATCACCGAGGTAGCGGGTCATGCCCGCAAGCTCACGGGTGGCGTTGAAGTAGCCGACCAGGGTCATGTACGGGTCGGCGGCGATACCGCTGCGGTCGAACAGCAACTGTCCTGCCGACAGCAGCACCTCTGAGACCCGGATTTCGGCACTGGCCAGGCGCACCCCTTGGGCGCTCACCCCGACGTAGCGGCGGCCGGGGGTGGTCTTGGCGATCGGGATTTCGCGGGAGAAGTAGGTGTCGGCGACGTCGAGCACCTGCGGTGGGAAGATTTCGACTCTCCGCCCGTACAGGCCGCGCACTTGCTCTTGGGCGTTGCGCACGGTCGCGGTGGAGGCGACGATTAGCGGCCGCACCGGTGTGCCGTCGGGTTGTTCCCAGGACGCCAAGGTTTCCACCGCGACCTCGAACAGGCCGACGGCGGTGCCCAGCGCCCCGGTGATCAGATGCAGCTCGTCCTGGATGATCAGGTCCGGTGGCCGCAACCGGTCCACCGGATGCACTGTGGCCGTGGGGTATCCGTTCGCGGCGGGGTGCGCAGTGGAGATGTTGCACGCGGCATAATCGGGATGCACGTAGCCGTGACGGGCGCAGCGCTGACCAACGAAACCGAACAACGCGGCGGCTTCACCTTCGCGGGCCAGGCGGGCGAACTTGTCGACGGTCGCGATGACGAACGCCGGTGTGAGTCGATAGATTTCCTCGTCCACGGTCAGGATCGGCAGGCCTTCGCTGACCTGCCCGCCCTTGGCGAACGGGCAGCGCGCCAGATCATCCCCGCAGTACACGAACACTCGCCGCGCGGTGGCGTCGGCCTTGACCTGCGCCGCAGTGATGGGCGTGCCGCACCAGGGGCAGCGCTGCACCTGCAGCACGGTAAGCCGGTGCGCCCCATACTCATTGGCCCTAGTCAGCTGCTCATCGGCTTCCTCGAACCGCTTCGGGCTCACATCGGTGCCGACCCACAACCCGATCCGAAATGGCTCAACACCCCAGGTGATTTCATCGGCTTGGCGTGCCAGCTCGGCCGCGCACACCAGCGCAGTGGCGCGCTGAAACTGCTGGGCCGTCAGCAGCCGCAGCGTGTAACGCATCAGCACCGCCACCCCGTCGCGGCCGTCCAGGGGGCCGTCCGCGGAGTCGATGAGACCTTGGCGGCGGCGGATCGCGAACGTAAACGCCGCCAGCCCGAGGTAGGCCTCGGTCTTGCCGCCACCGGTCGGGAAGAACAACAGCTCCACTCGCGCAAGATGTTCGGCGCTGCGCAGCGGGGCGGCCGGGTCCGACAAGGCGCCCAGCTGCATCAGGATGAACGCC
Source organism: Mycobacterium sp. (assembly GCA_031292665.1). Classification (GTDB taxonomy): domain Bacteria; phylum Actinomycetota; class Actinomycetes; order Mycobacteriales; family Mycobacteriaceae; genus Mycobacterium. Next base: position 10,633 of record JARLGR010000253.1, read on the forward strand.
AGCTGGAATGGCCGCCACGACGCCGCCTTGTCTCCCTTGGCGGCGACCTGGTCTGCGGCGTCGGCGATCGACAGTGCGGGATCCGAAGCCCGCAGCGCGGCGACCTGGGAGGCGATGCGCTGATCGCGCATCACGGCGTTCATGAACTGAAAACACCGCAGCGCCTCGGCATCGCCGGTGACGTGGTCCAGTCCCTCCTGCAAACGCTTGTAAGCGCGACGTGCCTCCACCAACGCTAGATCGGCTGTCTCCCAAAGATATTCGGGCAGCTGCTCGGCAGCGGCCTGCTGTTCGGCGATCCAGTCGCCGTACCCGGTGACCAGCGGTTCCAAGCCCGATCGCAGTTGCTCGTCGGTCGCCGTCGCCAGCGCGTCCATGGACAGCAATGCGTTCTCGACGTCGCGGGCCTGGGTTTGCGGAGTCTCGGCGACCGGCAGCCACGTGGTCCACACCGCGGTGGCGCGGCGCGAACCTTTCTTGGCGGTCCAGTCCACCGAGCAGGTCCGGCCGATCGCGTACTCCAACCGATTACGGTACTGCAGGTTCAGCCGCTGCACCTCGGCATCGTGCTCGGGCCAATCCTGTTCCAGCACATCGCGCACCGGCAGAAACACCTCGGCACCGCGGGCGTCGACGTGCAGCTTGGTTTGGAACATCCACATGCCGATCGGGATCGGCATGGGTGTCTCGCGGTCATTGCACAATGCGATCTCAATAAGGACGCGCCCGAACATCGGGTCGTCGTAGCGGTCGACTCGCAGGCATATGGTGTCCCGCAGCTCAATCGTCGCGGTCTGACCAGGCGCGAGATCGGCAAGACGAATAGTGCGCCGCTCCTCCACGGGTACCCGCTGGAAGTGGCGGATCGGGCGGCCCGCCTTGGTGACCGTGTCAGTCTGCACCGACTCGTACGTCCCCCACGACGCCGTAACCGTGAACTCGTCCAACTCCGGCGCCACCTGAAAGCGCAGCCCCATCGAGGCAGGAATCATCAGGCCCTGCTTGGGCGCTCGGTCCTCGGCATCGTCGTCGTCAGAATCGACCTCCTGCTCGTCCGCGGCGAACGCGGGGACACCGCGCACCTCCGACCAAGCACCTTCGTCGGCGCGGGCCTCAACCAGATCGCCCCGATCGGCGACGCCGTCCTGCTCGCCGCCTCCTTGAGTGACGCCCGTGAGCCGCACCGGCGCGATGTGCCCAATGAGGTACTGAGAACGGGGGCTGAACGGCAACAGCTCGTCGGGACCGTGGATCGGCCCGAGCAGCTCGCGCTCGAGGATGTCGACCAGGTTCTCCCGGACGGTGAATGGCGTGCCGTCCGGCTCATCAGTCAACTCGTAGGCTGCCTGCGAGTCGTTCGGCTTCTCGGTGGCCTCGCTCATAACGGCAGTGTCTCCTGCTCGTCTGACACGTTTCTGCCGCGACGGCCTTTGGCTTCCGGCCGCGTCGTGGCCTTGGCCTCGTCTGCGGCCCGGCGGTGGTTCTCCTCTAACAGCCGATCCAAAATCTCCACCCGCGCGGCCGGACTCACCGTCCAGCGCTGTATTTGCCGATAAGTGTGAAACCCATGGTCAAGCCGTATATCCGACCAGCCGTAGGCATCCATCACCGCGTCATCGAGTTCGACATAGATAGCCCGCATCCGCGCTATGTCTGCGTCGGAAGCGTCGGCGATTTGCGAGTCGTTGACAAGGTTGTACAGCTTCGTCAAGCCGAGGTCGCGACGCGACATGATGTCTCCGCGTTCAGAATCAAATCGCGCCCCTATAGCGTCGAGGCTACGCAGATCGTTCGGAAAGGGAAAGGTGTCAAATACATCCGATGTCGAGTAGCGAATGTCCAACTTAAGCATCGATCCCCACCTCAGAATCCAGTTGAGGTGAATCGACGAAGACAACGTTGCCAGCCTTCCAAAAGTTGCATCGGGAATGAGCACAATAGCGCTGCTGAAAATGGCTCCGACGGGGATGATCGCGAAAGCTGCGTGGCGACTTGAAGCCGACAAGGCAATCACGCGGTCGGTGTGAGTCAATTCGTGTGTGAGCGCAGGCCGCGATTCTGCATAAACCCACCATCGATCCCTGTGAGATTTCCGGTTGCTAAGGAGACGTACGGGCAGCACCATTTTCTCGATCCGCTCGAAAGGCGCTGTGTAGCTTCGGGCTTCGTCGATCGACCTCTCGCCAAAGCTGATGGCCCAACCGCTCCCTTCCAGCGTTACACTCGAATTTAGATCTTTTCCGTTCAAGTAGCGAAACAAGACATCCGAATTCTTCGTATCCGCAGAGAGCATCACTTGCGCCTCATCCGCTGAGAGTTGGAAACCATCGCCGCCCAGGTCGTAACCTTTGAAACTCTTACCCATGTTTGCGGCTAGCCGGACGGGGAGTCCGCTTACACGCCCCCCAGGTTCCAGAGACGAGGTGATACTTCCTACCGTGCGACCGTCAAGGACGCCTTCGCCGATTGATTTCGCAAAACTGCCCCAAATGATGGAGTATCTCGTCGCAGCAGATTTTGACGGCCACAGTCGACTTCGTGCGGCACGTTGAATAACGAACCCTTTGACTAAGAGTTGATCGAGGCCAACCTGCCGCGTGTCGCCTTCAGCGATCACTTTCGCGGTAACGAGACCAAGTACACCCTCAGGCCTGAGCAGTGCGGCCGCACGTTGTAAAAAGAACGCGACCAAGTCCGCATTCCCAGTAACACCGTCGGCGATCTGATTTACCAAGTATTCACGGTGCTCGATTCCGATAGCACCTGAGATCTTCTTGCCCACAAGAAACGGGGGATTTCCAATGATCGCGTCAAATCCACCAATCTCCAGTACCACGTCGGGGACTTCCATTACCCAGTGATTCGGCAGCCAGCGCTTGTAGTCAGAATCAACCGTTGGTGTAAGACCCTTGTCGATGATCGTGTCGAGCATGGTCGAGTCGGGTTCGCCCGTTTCGGGATGCGCGGCCTTGACCGCTATCCGCAGGTTCTCGTACGCCTCGTCAAGTGCCTTGCCAGGCTTCCCGCCGAGAGGAAGACCGGTCGCAACGATGCTGTCCGCGATCTTGCGCAATTGAGCTGTGACAGCATGCAATTGAGCCAGCTGTCGGCGTTTGGCCGCGCTGTTGCGGGCGGGATCGTTTTCGTCGATTACGGAGGCTAGCTTGCGGCGGAGTTCGGCGGCCTTGTGGATGATGGCATCGATATCGACGTCGTAGAAATCGATCATCGTCGTGACCGGTACTCGCGATGGGTCGATGTGCAGCTTGCGCAACTGGTCGAGGCTGGTCAGGCCGAGCAGGGAATTGCCGAGTAAGACCTTGTCATCGACGAAGGAGAACGGCAGGTCGCGATCCAGCGATACCAGCCACAGCGACAGTTTGCACATTTCGACGGCCATGTCGTTGATGTCAGCGCCATAGATGCAGTTGGCGACGACTTCACGGACGGCCCGTAGATACAGGTCGCCGCGTTGGCTGTTGGCCGGGTCTTCAACGGTCCAGGCTTCTACCACCCGTTCGGCGAGATAGCGCGCGGCAGCGACGAGGAATGCTCCTGAGCCGCACGCGATGTCGGCGACTTTGAGGCTGAGGATGTCATCGGACGGCTTGAGCGTCCACGTCGATTCGTCGGCCGTCTGGTAAGGGCCGGGTTGGTAGCAGAGCGGTTGCAGCGCGTACAGAACTACCTCTTCGGCAAGGGATTTCGGCGTGTAGTGCGCGCCGGCGTTCTTGCGGGACGGGGTTTCTTTGACCATCAGCCCGCCGGCGCGCACGACCATTGGCCGTCCGCGCAGATCCTGGCGGATCAGGCCCAGCCACGGCAGCACCCGCTCCCGCAGTTCAGCGTCGTCGCCAACTGCCTGGGTGAGCGCGCTGACCACGTTCGGCTCGACTGCGGCGCCCACGCCTTTGGTGATCGCCGATTCTGATTGTGGTTTGGCGGACGGCTGGTCCTGTTCAACCCAACTGCGGATGGCGGCGGCGAGCTTCTTCGGCGAATCGTTTGCGGTATCTAGCTTTTCGAGCTCGACCAGCGGGATTTCCGGTTCTTCACCCTTCGTTCCGTTGAGGCCGACGTAAGTTTCGGTGACGGTGATCGCGGTGTAGCCGAGCAGGCCCTCGTAGATGTAGCCGATCTGCTCAACATCGATGTCGCGGAACGAGATTCGGCGTGCCTCTCCGCCTTTAAGGTCGGCCTGCTGCACCGAACGCAGGGCGTGCAGCATCACCCGGTCGGACACGGTCAGTGCGAGGGTGCCCTGTTCGGTGGTGGCCGTCAAGAATCCGAATCGGCTGGGGTCGAACAGCGAACCTCCGTAGGCGGGCATCCGCATGCCCTCGAACGAGGCACCGGCATACAACGCCTGACTGGTAGCCAACAGGCGATGCCAGACCATCGAGGTGGCGTCGAGCGCCTCCTCACCTTCGTGAGTTTCGCGTCCCTGCAACCGATCCAGCGACCCGGAGATGCCGTAGCCGTGCTCGAACAGCTCCCCCGTGGGCAGTAGGCCGCGTTCCTCGGCGAATAGCAGGAACACGATCCGCATCATGGTGGTGACCGCGGCCTCGTAGGCGTCATGCGGGTGTGCGGGCATTGGGTTGGGCAGTCCGCGGCGTTGTGCGTCGGCGGCAGCTTCGGAGAACGACGCGATCAGCAGCTCGACCGCGCGGCGCACCTGGGAACCCAGGGCCTCGGTGATCTCCTCGGCGGCGGCCACCGATTCCTTGAACAACTCCGGCAGCCGGTCGCTCGGGTCACCACCGATGAGGTATTGGCGGGCGATGATAGTGAAGAACGCGTCGCGGGTGCGGGGTTCCTCGACCCAGGTCAACGCGTCTACGATGCCGGAGGCGGCCATGGCGCCCTCGCGGGCGCACACCAGCCCCCACCAGCGTCCGTCGGTGACGATGCCGATCTGGATTCCGTTGTCGCGCAACAGCGCTTCCATCCGGTCTATCGGGGTAGCGGCCCATAGATCGTTGGGCACCTGCCGCAGCGAGTCGACCGGATCGATCACGCACACCAGGGCGCCGATACCATCAGGCCCGGTGAGTGCGGCCTGCGCTGTCACTGTCACCGCCCGGTTCGGTGACTGCGCCGACACCCCGGGCACCTCACCCCAGGACAGCGACTCGGCCCAGCCGACCACGTCCCGCAACACCGTTTCCACCCATTTGTCTCGGGCCACCCGGTAGCCGTCGAGCGTCGCCTCGTCGTCGGGGTGGCGGTCGAGGGTCTCCCACGCGGGTTCGAAATCCTTGCGGGCATCGACCAGCGTGTCCTTGCGGTCCTCGGGCAGGCTCGGCATGCCTTGCGGCCACACCCGTTTGAGCGGGGCGATCGCCAGGAACGGCCCGTCGGTGTCGACCAATTGCAGCCACTGCCGATGCAGGTCAGAAACATTGGCGGTCTGTGCGCGTCGTCGCGGCGCGGCCATCAGAGCAACCCTCCTGCAGCGTCTTCGGGGGTGAGCGCGAACACCACGGCGGCGGCGGTGGTGTGCGGTTTGACCTCGGCGTAGCGTTCGCTGATCGCCGCGACCTCGCGGGCCTCCTCGTCGTCGAGGTCATCGAGGCGCCGCTGCATGGCCTCGATGTCGCGGCGCCACTGCTTGTGCTGATCGTCGGCCCACAGCATCGCCTCGGACTCGACCTGCTTGGTGTGCAGTTGTGCTAGGGAGTCACGCAGGTTGGTCCTAAACGCCGCGAAAATGTCGTGCGCCCGTTGGGTATCGGCGTGTTGGCGTTTGGTAAGCTGCTCCATCACCGCCTCCTGACGGCGCGCCGCACGGTCTTGCATAGAGGCCTCCAGCCGGATGCGCAGCGGTGCATCCGGGGTGTTCCACAGTTCGCACAACTGCTCGCGTACCTGCTTGTCGGCCGGGGTGAGCTTGTCCGCGTCGAGCGCATGATCCAGTGCTTTCTCGGCTTTGTCTTCGGCCATCGCGCGGCGGCCCTTCAACCGCACCCCGACCAGGAACACATCTTCGTGCAGCCGCAGCCCGCCGCGGCCGACCAGCACCATCCGCGTGACCGCCGCCACAAACGATTCCGGTAGGTCATCGACCACCACCGCGGTCACCCGGTTCAACGGTGAGTCCACGCTCCACAGCGAACTGCGCAGCAGCCGCTGGGCTTTCTGCACGATCGGATGCCCAAGGTGCACATACACAACATCGCTGCGGCCCTCGGCGGCGGCCGGGTCGAACGTGATCGGCCGCAGCACACCGGGTTTGAGCCGGGTGTCCAACCCGGTGAGGGTGCTCTGCCATCCGGGGCTCAGCGTCGGCACCTCGAACACCTCGGCGTCGGTGTCTAGGTCTCCGATCGGCACGAGTGGTAGTTGATGATTGATCCGTAGCGCGGTGTCCACCACGCGGCGCAGATTCTGTGGCTCCAGATGCTGGTCGGCGCGCGAGGCGTCATAGTCGCGCTCCAGCTCGGTCAGCCGGGCGTTGAGTTTGATCCCGCCGGCGAGCGCCTCCTGGATCACGTGATTACCGTCGAGGCCCTTGGCTTTGCGTTTGGCGGGTGCGCGGCGGGCGAAATGCCCTTGGATTTCCTCGCCGATCACCTGGTTGGCCGATCCCAGGTCCACCTCGACCTGCGTGATCTTGCGGGCGATGCGGGCCATGAAGTCCGCATCGGCGCCGTAAGTGGAGGACTTGTCGTTGGGTACGAAGTGCCGCACCTCGGGCGTTTCGGTTTGCCCATAGCGGTCGATGCGGCCGATGCGCTGCTCCAGCCGGGACGGGTTGAACGGGATGTCGAAGTTCACCAGGCGATGGCAGTAGGTTTGCAGGTCGATGCCCTCACCGGCAGCATCGGTGGCCAGCAGCACCCGCACCGGCTCCTTAGCCGGGTCCGCGGTGAACTGGGCACGGATGTATTCGCGGTCCTCGGTGGGTGTTTGGCCTTCAATGACCGCCAACCGGTCGGCGTAGCCGTGCTGGGCCAAGACCCGCTGCAACCAGCCCAGGGTGTGAGCGTATTCGGTGAATACCACCACTCGCTCGTTGGACCAGTGCTTGCCGTCGGGGCGACACACCGCATCCAGGAAAGTGATCAGCCGTTCCAGCCGAGAGTCCGGCTGGCTCTCGTAGCTCAATCCCCACTCGGCGAGCTTTTCCAGCTGCCCCGGTTCAGCAGCGCTGAGCGGGTCGGACGTCTTCGACTCGCGCAGCCGTTCAGCCTCGTCCTGCTCCCAGAGGCCTTCTTCCTCGTCGGCCTGGCCGTCGCCGAAGATGTCGTCGTAGTCGTCGTCGCGCAAGCCCCGGCCGGTCCGGGCATCCAGGTAGTGGCTGATGGTCATGCCAAAGGCGAAGGGGCTGGACAGGAATCGTTTCTTGAGCAGCATGGTGACGATGTCACCGCCCGGTTTGGTGCCGTTCTGTTTCGCGCTGCGGGTCACGACGTCATCGAGCAGGGAGAACATCTCCTGCTCGCTGTCATCGGGGGTGAAGTCCAGAATCTTGACCTCGCGGTCCTTGAACCCCTTGCCAGTCAAATCGCGTTTGAGCCGGCGGACCGTCACGTCCTTCAATGCGTCGGGGTCCAGGAGTGCGCCGCGGGAGAACCGGCGCGGATCGATCATTTCCATCAGCGCGGTGAACGACTCGGGATGCCCATTGTGCGGGGTGGCGCTGAGGAACAGGCGGTGCTCGCACTTGTCGGCGAGCTGGCGTGCGGCCACGGTGCGCTGAGTGTCCACCGAGTAGCCGCGGCCGCCGGCCACCGCCGAGGGGCTCGACGGTGCGACGTGGTGGGCTTCGTCGACGATGAGGACATCGAAGGCAAACCGCTTGCCCACCTTCGGATTACTGGCCTGCGCATACACGTCGCGCAGCAGCCGTTGGCAGCGCACCTGGGGCAGCCACGCCATGGACACGACCACCCGCGGGTAGAGCTGGAACGGGTTGGCGTGCAAGCCGTGGGTTCGGCGCACCTGCGCCATCAGCTCGCTGTTGACGATGACGAACTGCAGACCGAACTTGTCGCGCATCTCGTCCTGCCACTTCAACGCCAGACTCGGCGGGCACACGATCACCGCGGTCCGGGCCCGATGCCGCAGGAACAGCTCCTGCAAGACCAAGCCAGCCTCGATGGTCTTACCCAGCCCGACGTCATCGGCCAGCAGCAGGTTGGTCCGCGGACTGTTCAGCGCACGTTGCAAAGGCTCCAACTGATAGGCCTCCACCACGACACCAGACCGGAACGGCGCCTGGAGACGGTTCGGGTCCGCCGAAGTGACCGCACCCCAGCGCATCGCATCGATAAAACCGGCCAACGTGACCGGGGCGTCGAAACCCTCCGGGTTAACGTGCTCCGGCAACCCTTGGGCCGGGGTGACCGTCTGACCGACCTCCAACTCCCAGATCACCGACAACTGCTCACCGAGCCGGTCCTCATCAAGTGACTGCAGATCGACCACATGGTTGAGCTGTGCTGTCGTGTCATCGGCAGGACTACGCGGAAGACCCTGCGCCGCAACATCGGTGACCGCCCATGTCGCACCCCGCACCTCCACAACCTGACCGGGCTCTGGCAGGGATGGGGCAGCTACAGGCACAGCAGATCCTCCGGACTCATCGGTTGGGGGAACAGTATCGCTGTCGGCACCGACAACAGCGCGGATGGCGTCCTCGGAAATGCCTAGGTGTTCGGACAGCTGTGCCACTGCCGCGGCGACGGACTGGTCTCGCTGGTGCGGTTTCGCGGTAGCGGTCGCTTCCCGGACTTCTCTGCGAATTCGATTCCGCTGCCCCGAGGTCAGTAGCTCCTCGGGCAATGCCTCCGGTAGTTCGTCGTGGAGCAGGTAATCGATGGTGTCGTAGGAGATGCCGTACTTTTCTTGAAGCTCGGTGCAGGTGTTGCGCATCGCCCACTCTTGGCCGTGCGCGTCGATCGACTCTTGCACGGTACGGCGGATCGTTGACCGCTGCCCTGGCGACAGGTGGTCGGCTTCTACTTTCGGTGACACCCCCACGCGACCCCACGCTAGCCGCGGTCGTTCGCGTGATGCCCGGAATTGCCGACCGAGTTCTCGCGCCAGCACCTGCCCACGGAAGTGTCACCGCTCTATGTCAGGATGCGCAGCGTGGCTGACCCACTATCACTTCCCGAGGTAGTCGACACCCTCGTGGACATGGACCTTGTCGACCTGGACAGCGACGGTCCGTGGCCTGGAGACCCCGAGGATTCCGATGTTTACGAGCCCGACTGGTCGCAGGTCCACCCCTCCGATCGAGCCACTGATGCGCCGCTCGACTCTAGGGACGCACCGTCCTCTGTCCTCGACGAGGTTCACAAGCGTGCCAATGGCGGTTTCGTCGTTCCACCGCCCGATGTCTTGGACGCTCTGGCTTGGTACACACCGATCCACTACTTTGGCCTCGGCTCGGCCATCTACATTCTTGAGGCCGCTGTCTTCGATATTGCCGCCGCCATCCTCAACCGCCTGCCGGCGCCCGAGCGCGAACAGCCGGAGAACGCCTTGGGCGCTTCCCGTGCAGCTATGTCAGTGCTCTACTTGCACGAGGCGTATCACCACAAGATCGAGTCGTTAGCGATCCGCATCGAAATGGTCGAGCGAACTCGGCGCTACCTCCCCTACTCGAAGGATGTGTACATCCCGCTCATCCGGCAGGGATCCGATGACGTGCTCGAAGAGGCGCTCGCCTGCGCGGAGATGTACCGCCGTTTCAAGACCGAACTGCCCTTCCGCCGGGGCGTCCCCAAGGCCGTCCGGGACGCGACGCTTGCGATGCTTCCTGAGTGGTTCCTCACGCTCCCGCCTAGCTACCGCGAAGCTGGCCGCTACCTCTCTGACCGGACCTTTGACGACGCGCAACGCACGCTGATGAGCCAAATGCAAGAAGCGACCGTCTCCCCTCGTCGCGACGCCTGCGAGTGGAACCTCGCGCCCCAACTCTGCCGCGGACTGTTCAACTGCCAGACCATCACCCACGTGCTCGTGCCGAAAGAGCAGACACCGATTCTCCCTTGGATCGGCCACACACCGGCCCTCCCCTCGGTGAGCAGCCGAAAGGCGATCCGCTATCTCGAAGAGCGGGGCTGGAAGATCGACTCCGGACGCGGCAAGGGTTCACATATCTGGCTCAAACAGGTTGGGAAACAACCGCTTACGATCCCCGCTAACCGTGAGTCGCTGTCACCGGTCGTGTTGAAGTCGGTGGCGGCTGCTCTGGGTGTGCGTCTTGCCGATTTGTCGTTCTAGGGACTGATGCACAGATGGGTCCTAACGCTTTCAAGGACTAGTCGTTTGAAGTGATATCTCCGATAGTCGCTGCCTGCACCGGTGGGTTCCCAGAGATGGCGGTCATTGCTTCGGTGCGGCATCGCGCTCAGATCCGGCAATTCGGGCAGGAGTGACTGTCCATGGAGATTGAGGACAAGGGTGGCCAGCGCCTGCGACGCAGGGTCGCTGATCCTGCGTACGCTGAGCGCATCACGGAGATTCGCAATGATATGCGCGAGATGGACCGGGCGTACGCCGTGCGCCTGGCGAGCATCCGGAAGGCCGCGCAGCTCACCCAGGAAGATATGGCCACCCGGCTCGGCAAGAGGCAATCGGCAGTATCCAAACTGGAACGCCAGCACGATCTCCTGCTATCGACACTCGCTCGCTATATCCGCGCCGCGGGCGCCGAAGCGGAGTTGGTCATCACTATTGGTGGCCACGAATTGCGTTACACCATAGATGAATTCGTGTCCAGCGGGGCCGGCGATCCATACCCTGCCGCGATCGGCCCGGTCCACGACATCAGCGGGGTCGCCCGGTGCCTGAACCTTTCAGAAAAGGCCATCGAGCAGTACGCCGCACGTAACGAGCTGTTGGCGTGCCGAACATCCGAGGGCATGCAGGTCTTTCCAGCCTTCCAGTTCGACGACGACGGGCAGCCCATACCCGGTTTAGGAACGGTGTTGCAGATCATGGTCGAAGGCACCGAGGATCGATGGCAGGTCGCGCTGTGGTTGTCCACGCCGAGTGAGCAGCTGCGTGGACAACGTCCGTACGAGGCGTTAAAGGCGGGGCGGGTCAAAGCGGTTGAGAAGTTGGCGCATCAGACCGCTGTGCGATGGCTTCACTAGGCCGTCGACGTTTGGCGTCTATCGACACCGCAGAACCGTGCGGGCTGGCGACAACCACGTCCATCAGTCGGCTCGGCCACCCATGACTTGCTGCTTGTATTGAGCGCCGGTGATTCGTCCGGCGGCAAACTCGATGAGCCGGAGTACGGATTCACGGCTGGGGATGTCGCCTTCGATCACGCTGCTGACAATCACGTCGTACACGGCCCGACGATCTTTGGGGGACAAGTCGCTGGCGCCTAGCAGTTCCGCGAGGTCATACGACTCGCGGTCTCCTGCCCTGGCATTCATTTTGCCAACCTGTCTAGGTGGGCACCGACCGACGCCATGTATTTCCTTCCTCTGTTGCGGGCGATTCCGCATCGCCCGTCAGCTCCCGTCGAAAAATCAGCAGGTGATTCCGGGAGCTGTCTGCTCAGGATTCAGCGGGAGCCGACATGGCCGCTTGTGTTTCCGGAAGCTGCGGACACTCGCCCGTTCTACGTTGCGTCGTGGTCTTCGCGGACACCAGCACTGCCTGGGCGGTCTCCGACCGGATCAGGACCTGCTCGTAGTCGGTGGCGACATAGTCCAGCAGCTCGTCCCAACGCCGCTGGGCCTCCTCGACGCTGACGATCATCACCGTGTTGACCACCTTCAACTTGCGATCGTGTCGTCTGTAGATTCCCACGGCGAGGGTCCGTGCGCGGGCAGTTCCGAGGCTGCTTACGATCGTCACGCGCTTTTCTTCGCGAGTGCCGACTTGTGGCTGGCCCCGCCGCCGCGCCTGACGGGGATACCGTAGTTTTTCGCCCACCGTGCCACCGTCGATGCGGTGGCACCGAGTTCCTCGGCGATGTCGGACAACGTTCGGTTTTCGACGATGTATTGCGTGTAGAGCCATTCGTGACTTACTTGATGTTGGACGGGCCGTCCGGGGTTTCGTGTGGGCATACCGTAGGAACGTGCCACGCGGGTGATGGTTTGGCGGCTGACGCCAGCTGCTTCACCGATCGCTTTCAGCGACTGGCCTTCCCTATGGTGCAGCTCATATAGGCGATCCGGCGGTAAGACTAGCTGAGCTTGGCGCATCGCCCACGAGTGGTCGTGTTTCGTTGTGGGAATGGGGGTTTCGGCCAGCACGTATCGCGCTGCTTCTCGTGTGATGTTCGCGCGCTTGAGGGCAAGGGCGCGCGTCATACTTGACGCTACCGCCGCAGTCTGCAGTTGGCCCACGTTGATGTTCAGCAGGTCTTTGCCGGGTAGGTCGAGTCCGTCAATCAAGTCTGCTGGAGGGTGGTAGACGACGGGCTCGTCGTGTATTCCCTTGTCTTTCAGGAATATCAGCGCGTGGTGGTCGAGCGCAGTCATTAGTTCCGGGGTGAGGTGGAAGGGGCAGTCGGCGATCAGGGTGCGCCGCTCAGGTGTCTTTCCGCCCGGACTGGGCACGCCAGAGATTCTCTCGGCTAAGTAGTCCCGTACAACGCCTGCACCGGATGGTCCTCTGCCTGGCGTTGCGGTGTCTCGGCACATCGCAATCCACAGCTGGTCGGGCAGAAGGTCGGTGTAGTCGATCTGCCGGCGGCGGTTGTAGTCGATCGGGATCGCTGCTGTTCGCAGCCAGTCCGTGTATTCGATGATCGCGCGGTGCATCTGCGGCCATCGGTCATGAGTGGTGAGCAGTCGCAAAAATCGTGCAATCTGGCGCGCGTTCAGGCCGGTGTTCAGCTGGTGTGCAGCGTCTTTCGGGTCGATGTTGTACGCCTGCAGGAGAATGACCACAGGCAGTGCCCTGCGCATGTAACGGTGCATATGCCCGGTGAGGGTGAGGGGCAGCGACCACGGCGGCCAGAGCAGCGTGGGCAGCTTCTGCGCGAAGGCCGCAACGTCGTGCGCGCTGGGTTCCGGATAGCTCCGGCCGCCGGCGGGTGACCCGTATCGGAGTTTGTCGATCGTCTTTGGGGCGGCGGGCGTCGCGGACTGGGCTGCGGCGAGCACGGCGCTGGTGCCGATGTTGTGCCACAGCCCGTCTCCCACGGACCCGCTGCTGGCTCGTCGCGTGCTGATGCGATCGACCAACCATCGCAGTGATGCAGCGGCGTCCGTGGCCGTCGCCGACATCACGGTCTGCAGTGCGATCATGACGCCCGCAGCTGCCGTGCTGGCATCGGCCGGCGGCTGGAACGCGGTGCGTGGGTGATTGCCCACGCGATCGGGTAGGACCGGTTGATTCGACTGGTAGGCGTCGAACAGATCGGCCGGTAGTCGTTCACGGATATCGTCGTCGGTCCCGTATGCGAGTACTTTTCCGGCGATCGCGCGGAGGTCGGCCAGGACCAGTGGTGCGGATTGCGGGTCATTGGCGTAGATGCCGAACCGGCCGTGGCCGGTGGCGATCACCTCAGTGACGATGCGCTGCGCGGTCAGCACGGGATGCCGGTCGTCGAAGTGAAGCACTTCCGCTGTCCCCAGGTTGGTATGGCATCGGTCTTCCATGCTGCCAACGCCTGGCTTAGCTCCAGGTCGTCGTCCCAAACACCGGCCGGGAAGCGGTACCAACTCGCTGGGAAGCGGGCTGTGGCGGGGAATGCGCCCACACGTCGGACAGGACCCGGCGAGCAGGCACCGGTGTTTGAGACAGGCGAATGTCCAGGTGAGACGCCAGTCCAGTGACCATCTGCCACCGCTTTCTGCCAGGCATTCGGGGCAGAATTTGGTTCCGCGGCGGGGATGCCACGGGAACTTCTTGTCGAGCCGACCGGTCTTCGGGGCAATCGCCAGCGCGATTCCGTCGTACCGCGCCAATGTCATCGCATGGAGCTGATCGACGGCCACGCCGGTAGCGGCGTGAAGGTCCTCGGCCTCCTGCGGGCTCAGACCCGTCACGACGTCTCGCGGCCACCCGAGTGCGCCGTTGAGGTCGGCCCAGGCGGTCTGTGTTCGATGCGCGAGTGCTTCTAGCCAGGAATCGATAGCCTCGCCGTCGACGGGGGGCACACTGATCGGGATGCGGCGTATCGCGGTCATCGGGGCCTCCGTGGTTTCGATGGCGTCCGCGGCGTCGGTGACTTCCGTGGCCGGGACGTGAGTTTCCCGGCTTCGAGTGCTGCTTCGAGTTCTTTGCGGCCTGTTTCGGCGGCGGCGTCGATCGTCACCTCGTCGAGCAATTCCCGGTTCAGCTGCTCGACACCGGTGCGCGCCGCTCGCTGGCATCCTCTGTTGATCAGGGATATCAGTGAGCCGATGTGGCCGGTGCTGCGCGCGAACAGGTAGTCGGAGAGGTCGTCGGCCACCATCCCGGGATGCGCGCGAGTCAACGCCAGCTTTTGCTCCAACGCGAGCAGCAGGGAGCGCCAGTGTTGTCGTCCTTTCTCGTTGTCGATCTGAAACGGTTCAAGGCCCAGACGTGTTGTTCGCCTGCCCATTTGGGCGATGATGGCGTCTTTCGGCGACATGCCCTCGGAGTAGAGCCCGTGCTCACCTAGTCCGATGCCGATGAAAATGAGCGTCAGTGGGAAATCGTTGGCTATTGATTTGCATTGGTTGCTGATCTCGACACCTTGCCGATTGCCCCAATGCAGGAAGTGCATCTCGTCGATGATCAACAGGCGTGTTTCACACGAGATCATGAGGTCAAGTGCGCGGTCAGCGAAGGCCTTGGCGCGCCCGCTGGTGGTACCTGGGTGCGCGTAGAACGCGAGCATCGCGCGGCTGAACTCAACCATGCCGGTACTGCCGGTCATGCCCACCCGACAGACCGGTATTCGTTCGTGGCCGGCGTCGGTTGTCGTTCCTTCTTCCGCGATGGTGCGGAGCTGGAAATCCCGCGCGAACCCTTGTGCAACGGTGGTTTTGCCCATGCCTGCCGGGGTGTCAATCGCTATGGCGCCCTTGGCTTTATCGCCCGTTTGTTGATTGCTGTCGACGATGTCCCACAACTGTTCGTACACGGCGTTGTACTGGGGGGTGCGGATCGGACCGAGGTTGGCATGCCAGACCCGGCGTCGCACGTCATAGTCGGCCCGCGCCTCGGGGCTCAGCGCGGCTAAGCCCTGGGGTGTCAGTCGCTCAGGCGGCTCCGGATCGGGTGCATTGACATAGGCGAACCAGCCTTCTTTACGGGCCAGCGTCAGGTTGTCCAGGCGCGGCGCTCGGTTCTTTCTGCGGGGTGTGGGGTCGGTGGTGGTCATGCGTCCTCCCAAGCGTCGGCGTAGAAGTCCTCGGGATCTTCTGGTGGTTCGCGATCGGTGTCTGTGTCTGTGTCTGTGTCTGTTTCTGTGTCTGTGTCATCCTCGATACCATCTATGGCAGAAGCGGTTTCGGAATGATTGGCGCGTTCGATGGCGCTGGCTATCAGTCGAGAAGCTCCCGTCACCGCGACATCAACATCGGTCAGCGGATCCGCCTCCCGAGCCAGACGGAGTGCAATGCGACGTTCGGCTAACGTCTTGCCGAGCCCCAAGTTCCAGCGCTCCAACAGCTCGGCCATCGCCAGTTTGTCGTTGGGATACCGGTACTTTCGGGCAGCAAGCTTCCGTGCGAGCTTCAGCGCGTCCTCACTGAACGGAAGCGTGAAGGCGTCGGCGTGCTCCCACCTCAGTGTGTGCCATTCGTGTGTGGTTGGATCACGAAAGTACACCCGCGAGACATCGTCAGGGTGATAATGAATTGGCCACTGCCCCTTATGCTTTCCGAGATATGGACTTCGCTGGTTGCGGTAGGCGTTCAGTGCGCTGCCGTTGTAACGCATACCACGTAGTTCAACGCCGTAATGTTGAATTGTGCGCCATTGCGTCTTGAGGAATTCGAACGCCATATCAGGATCACTGGGAGCTTCGATGAAGCCGGCGCGGGCGACACCGTGCTCAAACATCGCAGCGGGCGAAAGTTTCAGCCCCGCAACGTGTGGATCGACCAGCCCGTCGTGTGGCCGGCGGTGATACACCACCGCGACCCACTCCCGAATGATCGCTTCGAGCTCATCAATGTAGAAGTGCGCATCATCTTCCGGCCGAGTTCCCCGCGAGTGCAAGTCTGGACCTTTATACCCAGGCAATGCTTGCAGTAGGTCTTCGCGGATCGTCCCGAAGAACCGCTCGACCGGTGCCTTGTCCCGTCCGGTGCGCAGACGTGCTGGCTGGACCGAAATGCCCCAGCGCTCACAAACACTGGTCGTATGCGCCGAACCGTAGTTCTTGCCGTGATCGATCACGAGCGTCTCCGGAACGATCGTCGGTCCGACTTTGCGACCGCCTCCGGCACGCGACGAATCAACGTCCACCAGCACCGATCGGGGAACGCCATGCTCGGGCCAGACTGCTTCAGCGGGCCAGTGCCGTGGCGCTACGTGCGGGCGGAAGCATTCATAGAGGACGGTCGTTACGTCCACCGATTTGGTTGAGACTGGGGTCAAACGGAGACCGATGATGCACCGGCTGTACCAGTCCATGGCTACCGTCAGCTCGACCTGTACCCACCGTAACGTGATCGGATCGAGCGCGAACACATCGAGCCTGGTGGTATCCATCAACACGTATTCACCAGGCCGAGACGGCCGCAGCTTGCCGTAGGCGTCGTCCGGTCTGGCTGCGATGTCACGGTTGCGTTTGGTGCTGAGCCGGAAGGTTGGCTGACGCCTTTCCAGTACTTCGAGCGCTCGAAAAGCGCTTGCGCGACTAGGGATTGGCACCACACCGTCACCGTGCCGGGCGCATACCCGCGCATTGGCCCGATTGATGACCATTGTCCGGGACGGCCGCGACTCATCGGTGTGTTCGACCATAACCTCCAGTGCCGTCTGCATCCAGCGCTCGTCGATGCTCGGCACGATCTTGCCGCGGACGGTATTGCGTCGGACCAGGCCCGCCTCTCCGTGGGCACGGTAGTCAGACAGCCACCGCTGGACCGATCTCAAAGAAACTCCGAGTTCGTTCGCTTTGGCTTTACACCGATCCAGCGTCGACACTGACGGTGCGTACTGCGGGCGTGGCTCATCTGCACCCGCGGTCTCCGGCGACCCCGATTGGTATCCGGTCAAAAGCTCCCTGATATGGCCGGCGCGTTCGCTGATCTCCTGTTGCGTGCGCTCATCCAGACTCGAAAGAATCGTCGCTGCAACATCGTCGAGTTCCTTGGCCTCGTAATGAGGCTCGACTGGACGATAACGTCGCGAATCCGTCAGCAGCTCGTTCAACGCCACGCAGAAGACTTCGTCGCGCACCGGGTTCTTCACGATGACACGGACGCCGGCGAATGGTCCTTTTCTCATCTCGACGACCTCTACGAGCGCACCGTCCAAGACAAAGCGGGCTCCTACTCCGATGCGCATGCGGTGTTTACTCATTGTTTGATCCTTTTGTTTAGCAGTGATTTTGGGCTCAGGGGGATTTCGATATCGGTTATGATTCGGCCGGTCCACATCAAATGCAGTAAGTGGGAGCGGACGATTGGCTGTGACCATCGGTTTTCGTTGCGGCACACTTCCTCAAATGTTCTGCCGTCAACTTCTCGGTCGGACAACGCCGCAGCGACCTTCTCGTCAAAGAGTCGCTTGTTTCGGTAGCCGGCAAGGAATTTGAGGTTGACGAACTCAGCTGGCGGTGGCTCTGACCAGACTTCGTACTGCCAGCCACGTTGTTCCACCAGCTGACGAGCCAACGTGGTTCTTCGGATCACCTTCGGCCGGGTCAACCAGTTGCGCGGTTTAACTTCGACAACCACCGGGTCCTTCGACGTCAGAAGCAAATAGTCCGGCGTGTATCTCCGCGTCTTGCCGTCTACCTTGGCTTCCAACTGAAATGGCTGGGCCACAATGTGATTCACGGTCCGGTCGAAGTCCGCGTAAATCGCGCGCGCGAGTTCCAGTCTCGACTCGTACAGCAGATGCCCCGTTGTCGTGGCACACCAGTAGCGGCCCGAGTAGTGGCGCTGGCCATGTACCCAGCGAGGTATCCGCCACGGAGCCAGCGGTGTCGTCAGGTCGATCCGCGGGTCGGTCCAATCGTGCGTCTCGATCGTCCCGTCGTCGCGCCGTAAGCGAACGATCGGGTCTTGAGGCTCCGCAGCTGCTACGCCCGCCCTCATCGCCGCGATCCATTCAGATGGCCATGATGCGGCTGGACGGACAGGCACGAGCAGTGCGGCCCGCACCTTTTTCGGCCTTGCGGAGGTGGTTGGTCGCAATCGCTCGACATTTCCGAACACGCAGTTCGCCGTGTCCTGTTGACATGCCTAAGGGAATACGATGGAATCATCAAAGCTCCTAACGGTGGAGTGTGGTGACGTTCTTACGTCGCTCGTGAAGGCCGGGTTGCCCCTCGGCCTTCACTGCTTTTACAGGTCTGAAGTGCTTGAAGGTCGGGTTGCCCCCCGGCCTTCGTTGCTTTCACGGGTTAGTTGCTCACACGTTTGTCGTCGCTGACTCCTTTCTCACCGCTTGGCGGACGCTTGTGGCGTAGATGACTGAGTTAATCCGTTTGCGTACCAGTAGTTTTCGAGGTGGCGTCCAGCGCAATGGCGCCAGCACTGATCAGCCTGTCGCCTGCCTCGGACAACGACGTGTCCCATTCACGTGCGCAGCGGTAGACAGTCTCCGCGGTGACACCTCGCAGCCGAAACTCAACCCGAAGCCTCCCTCGTGCCGCAAGTGGTGGTCGGTCCATCTCGTCCCTCCAGGCGTTACGCCGGTGTCGTATCGACTATCTGCCGGTACTTGGACGGATATATAACCCCATCGCGTGGCACATGGGAAACACTTTCGACAGC
>JARLGR010000254.1 GCA_031292665.1 Mycobacterium sp.
CCGCCGCTGCCCCAGCGGTGGCGTCCTGCCCGGCGGCGCCGGCGGCCGCCTCGATCTTGGCGATCGCGCTGCGCGCCGCTTCCGGATCGACCACCCCCGGGATGTCGGCCAGCGCGCGCAGCGCCACCAGCAGACCGGTCGCCTCCGGCGACGTGAGCTTGAGCGGACGGTCGATACCGGCCGAAAACGTCACCTCGATTGTGTCGCCGGTGAACGCGAAGTCGATGAGATCGCCCGGGTAATAGCCGGGCAGGCCGCATATCCACAGCTGGTTGAGGTCTTCCTCGAGCTGCTTGACGGTCACGCCGAGGTCGGCAGCGGCCTCGGCCCGGGTGATCCGAGGGTTGGCCTGGAAATACGGGACCATGTTGAGCAGCCGGACCAGCCGTGTCGACACGGGCGTCATGACATCTCTCCCACGCCCGCGTGAGCCCGCAGCCGGGCCAGCACGTCCTCGCGCAGAGACTGCGGTTCGAGTACGACGGCGTCTGCCCCATACCCGGTGATGTCGCGCGCCAGATGGTCGGCGGATCCGATGTCGAGTTCGATCACCTCGCCGTCGCGGTCGCCCAGTCGGTGGGTGGCCACGCAACGTCCCGCGCGCCGCAGAGCGGTGCCGCGTCCGTCGGCGACCCACACCTGGGCCTGTCCGCTGGCCGGCGCCTTCGTCACCTCCGCCACTTTCTGCGCCACGATCGCGCGCAGGTTCGCGCCGTCGGGAACGGTGACGGCGCCGACCGGGCCGATCGGCGTGACTCCCGCACCGATCCGGGACAGCCTGAAGATGCGGGTGTCGTCGCGGTCGCGGTCGTGGCCGACGAGGTACCAGCGGCCCTTCTCGGTCACCACGCCCCAAGGCTCGACGGTGCGCGTGCTGAAAGGCTCGGCCCGCGACGGCCGGTGCTGAAACTGCACCGCCTGTCCGGAATCGATGGCAGACAACAAGATTCCGAGGACGTCTTCCGAGCCGCGCAGACCCGGCACGCCGGCCTGGGAGGCGATCGCCACGGGGGCGTCCGGATCGACGTCCACCCCGGCGGCGCGCAGCTTGAGCAACGCGCCCTGGGTGGCGGTGATCAGTTCGGGCGACTCCCACAGCTGGGTGGCGACGGCCACCGCGGCCGCTTCGTCCGGGGTCAGCTCGACCGGCGGCAGCGAGTAGGCGTCGCGGTTGATGCGGTAACCCTCCGCGGGCTCCCATGGTGACGCCCTGCCGACCTCGAGGGGGATGCCCAGGTCGCGCAGCTCGTTCTTGTCGCGCTCGAACATCCGCGAGAAGGCCTCGACCGTGGGGCTGTCCGAATAACCGGCCACGGTGGACCTGATCTTCTCGGCGGTGACGAAGCCGCGGGTGGACAGCAGGGCGATGACCAGGTTGACCAGTCGTTCGACTTTCGAGACCGCCATTTACCAGAGCCTAGATCGGCCGGCCGACGGGCGTGTTCCGCCACGCAGCCAACTGCTACATACTCGCGATCAGTCGCTTGACCCGCTCGTCGACCGCGCGGAAGGGGTCTTTGCACAGCACCGTGCGCTGCGCCTGGTCGTTGAGCTTGAGGTGCACCCAGTCGACGGTGAAGTCACGCCCGGCCGCCTGGGCGGCGCTGATGAACTCGCCGCGCAGCCTGGCGCGGGTGGTCTGCGGCGGGGTGTCGACCGCCTCCGCGATGTCCTCGTCGGTGGTGACGCGCGCCGCGAGGCCCTTGCGCTGTAGCAGATCGAAGACGCCGCGCCCGCGCTTGATGTCGTGGTAGGCCAAGTCGAGCTGAGCGATCTTCGGGTCCGACAGCTCCATGTTGTAGCGGTCCTGGTAACGCTGGAACAGCTTGCGCTTGATCACCCAGTCGATCTCGGTGTCCACCTTGGCGAAATCCTGGCTCTCCACGGCGTCGAGCTGACGGCCCCACAGGTCGACGACCTGCTCGATCTGTGCGTTGGGCTCCCGCGTCTGCAGATGCTCGACGGCGCGGCTGTAGTACTCGCGCTGGATGTCCAGCGCGCTGGCCTGACGCCCGCCCGCGAGCCGGACCGGCCGACGACCGGTGACGTCGTGGCTGACCTCGCGGATGGCGCGGATGGGGTTGTCCAGCGAGAAGTCGCGGAACGGCACCCCGGCTTCGATCATCTCCAGCACCAGCGCCGCGGTGCCCACCTTGAGCATGGTGGACGTCTCGCACATGTTCGAGTCGCCGACGATCACGTGCAACCGCCGGTACTTTTCGGCGTCGGCGTGCGGCTCGTCGCGGGTGTTGATGATCGGGCGGCTGCGGGTGGTGGCCGAGGAGACACCCTCCCAGATGTGCTCGGCGCGCTGGGACAGGCAGAACGTTGCCGCTTTGGGGGTCTGCAGCACCTTGCCGGCTCCGCAGATCAGTTGGCGCGTGACCAGGAACGGCAGCAGCACGTCGGAGATCCGGGAGAACTCGCCGGCCCGCACGATGAGGTAGTTCTCGTGGCAGCCGTAGGAGTTGCCCGCCGAATCGGTGTTGTTCTTGAACAGGTAGATGTCGCCGCCGATGCCCTCGTCGGCGAGCCGCTGCTCGGCGTCGATCAGCAGGTCTTCCAGCACCCATTCACCGGCGCGGTCGTGGGTGACCAACTGCACCAGGCTGTCGCATTCGGCGGTGGCGTACTCGGGGTGGCTGCCCACGTCCAGATAGAGACGGGCGCCGTTGCGCAGGAACACGTTGGAGCTGCGGCCCCACGACACGACCCGGCGGAACAGGTAGCGGGCGACCTCGTCGGGGCTGAGCCGACGATGGCCGTGAAACGTGCAGGTGACACCGAACTCGGTCTCGATGCCCATAATTCGCCGCTGCACGTTATCGAGGGTACTTGTTGTCTGACGCGGACGGCGCGGAGCCGCGCCCGTAGAACAAATCGTGGTTTCGCGTCCGCCATCCGGCCCCGCCGCTTAAAGTTTCGTCGCGGTTTCTTTCGTCGATCGTGATGCCGAATCGGCGTCGACCGCGGGCTGCGCTCACTCGCAATAGGGCAAGTGACGGTTTGGTCTTCCTGTCGTCTTGCCGGCCGCGTTCAGGCGTGGCGGCCCGCTTCTTGGGCGAGCTGCACGCGGGAGTTCAGGCCAAGTTTGGTGTAGACGTGGGTGAGGTGGGTTTGCACGGTGCGCGGTGAGACGAATAGCCGGGCGGCGATGTCCTTGTTGCCGAGGCCCTCGCTGACCAGTCGCACGACGTCGCGTTCGGTGGGCGTCAGCGACGCCCAGCCCCTGGCCGAGCGTTTGCGTTGGCCGCGGCCGCGCTGGGCGTAGGCGATCGCCTCCTC
>JARLGR010000041.1 GCA_031292665.1 Mycobacterium sp.
ACGCCGCACCCCGCCGCAGCACGCAGACCTGACGAGACGGAGCTTGGCACCATGACGGCGCTCGATGACTGCGCCCACGAGTACTGCGATGCTCAAGACCGGCGATGGTGCCCGGCCGTTAGCGCCGCGGCAGCGGGCAAAACACAGGAAGAACCCGGTAGCGAACGCTGAAGCGAGCGTGCTGGTGGTGTCCGTTTAACTCTCCGTCCACCGCGACGGCGGTCGGGCCGTCAACGGCGGTGAAGCTGAACTCGGGAACATGCTGCTCGTGATACAGCCGACTGCGTTCTAGCCGCCCGAACATCAGTGCCGCCATGATACGGAATCTGCTCAGTGCGCGGCCGGTCTCTAGGATCCGCACATCGAGTAGCCCGTCGTCGATCCGGTTGCGCTGCGCGGGCGCGAAACCCGATGGCAAGTAGGTCGAGTTACCCAGGAAGAACAGCGATGTCTGCATCGTCGTGTTGTCGAACCGGATCCGCACAGGGTCCTCGCGGCGCAACGTGTGCAGCATCGCATACGCGGCCGCCGGCGGCTTGCCAATCTTGTGTTCCAACCGTTCGCGGGTGCGCACGAACCTCGGATACGCGCCGATGCTTGCCGTGTTGATCATCATCCGGGTGTCGTTGAAGCACACCAGATCGACGCAGGAGACATTTCCCTCGCGGATTGCCCGGATCGTCTCGGCCGGGTGGGCACAACCGATGTCCTTGGCGAAGTGGTTGAACGTGCCGGCCGGGAAAACGGCGAGCGCCCGGCCAACCTCCACGGCCACTGTCGCCGCGCACGCAACGGTTCCGTCGCCGCCGCCGATGCCGAGCACCTCGGCCCGGTGGGCCGCCGCCCGCAGCACGCTTACGATGTCGTCAGTGGCTGCCAGTTCGAGGATTTCGGCTTGCGGCAGTTCCCTGCGAACGTCAGCGATCACCCGGGCACCCGTCCCGCTGCCCGCGGCCGGGTTGACGACCACGATCACACCTTCGCCGGTCGGCCGCGCCGGCGTGTCGACGCGCAGCGGGTCGGCGGTCGGCAAACGGCGGTCGACGATCGGGGGGACAAGACGGGCGCCCACCGCGGCCACTGACCCGCCGATGCAGAATCCCGTTAACACGTCGCCGGGGTAATGCGCGCCCGTCGCGACGCGTGAGAACCCGACCAGGCCGGCCAGCATCGCCACCAGCAGACCCAGCGTCGGGTTCTCCAGTCCCACACCGACCGCGAAGGCTGCGGCGCTGGCTGAATGACCGGAGGGCATCGAATGCGATCGAGGGTACCGCCGCAGGCGCCGTGCGAGTGGGACTGATCCGAAACGGGGCCGCTCGCGCCGCCACACCCGCTTGGCCAGCTGGTTGGTGACCAGACTCGTCACCGCCAGGCTGACCACCCCGCGGCCGGCGCCGCGCCGCGCCGACCGGCTGCCCGACATAGACATGGCTGCTGCGACGGCAATCCACAGCTTGGCGTGATCGGCGGCGCGGGTGAGCGCCGGCATGGTGGTGTCCAGTAGCGGACTGGGTGAGTTCGCGACCGCCTCGAACACTTCAGCGTCGAGGGCACCGAGGCCCTCGGTGACGTGACGCAATCTTCGCGACATCCGCTGCCGGCGCACCATGTTCATTGCGTCAAGCTATGCACGTGGTGGGCAGCCGGACCAAGGGCTGAAAGTCCCTTTATGTGGCGATCTCCTCCACCGTGGGGGCGACACGAACGGATCGCCCACGAACGCCCGGCGAAGAGGCGTTGGTCACCGGCCATGGGGCCCATCGGCCCTTGATCTCACCACCGAGCCGACGAAACTTAAAACGACGCTGCCGGTCACGCGTCTCAGGGGCTAGGCTGCGGCATTCGAAGCGGGAGCGACTGATGGCATCCAATGAATCCACCCGGCAGACGAGCCGGAAGACATCGACACGCGGCCCGGCGCAGCGCACAACGCACAGAACGGCTGCGCAACGCGTTCGGGAGACCGGAAGCATGCCCGTCGATCTCCCAGTCGTCGGGCACCTCGAGCTTCCCCGCCCGGAGGAACTCGCCTACTACGTCGGCCTTGCGGTGCTGGCAGTCGCCGAGATCATTGACTGGCCAGTCGCATTGGTGCTCGCCGCCGGCCACGCGCTGAATTACAGTCACCACAGCCGCGTCGCGAACGAACTCGGTGAAGCGCTTGACGAAATCCACGCGGCGCGCGAACTCGGTGAAGCGCTTGACGAGAGCGGCGTCGCAGAGGAAATCGTCGAGGTGCTTGCGAGTCCACCCGGCTGAGCCCATTCCTTCCATTCGTCCTCGGCGGCCACAGTTCTGAGCCAGGGCAACCAGGGATGCGCGCCCCGAACCTTCGCGTGCAAACACATGCTTGACGATTCGTCAGCATCGAACGTGTCATCGGTGGCGCGGAGCGCCTTTACGACCGAGGTTGGGTGATGCCGGCAGGAAGGGCCGGGATTTCGCATTCGCGCCCGCAAGCGACATCTCCGCGTCACTGTAAAAAGGAGTCGCGCAACGCGGCGCAGCTCGGTTTCAACTGAGGAATGGGGTCGGACCATGGATACCACCACAAACGCTGAGCCCGTCGATCACCGCCTCGCCGATCAGGGCCATCACCGCCGCGTGGCTCGCCCACACGGCGACGACGAAGGGGCGATCGCCGCCGCCGAACACGCTGCGGCACAACTGAAATCAGAGCGTCAGCCCTACGGGGCGCGCGGTAAGGTATTTGACCGCGGTTCCCCGTTTTATCTGGGTGTAATGCTCTCAGCAGGCATCGCGGTGACCTACGGGGCGGTGCGCGTCCTCGCCTCTGCGTCCTCGGTGCTGATATTGGTCGGCGCGGCGATGTTCTTCGCCCTCGGGCTCGAGCCCGCCGTGTCGGAGCTTGTGAACCGCAGAGTTCCGCGATGGGCAGCGGTCACTCTGGTGGTCGTGCTGGCGTTCGGTTTCCTCGCCGGGGCGGTGGCGGCCACGATTCCCCCGCTGGTGCAGGAGGCACATCAGTTCATCGAACAGGCACCGCACTATCTGCAGGAGGCTCAGAACCACTCCACGGTGATCGGCAGGATCAACGAACGCTTCCATGTGCAACAGCGAATCACCGACATGATCCACAGCTCGGGCACACCCGCGGTCGGCAACGTTGTCAAAGCGGGAGAGACGGTGGTCGGGGCGGTGTCACGCGTCGGTGTTGTGGCTGTGCTCACCGTCTACTTCCTGGCCGACATGCGTCGGATCCGGGCGACGGTGTACCGGTTCGTGCCGAATTCACGTCGGCCGCGCGCGATCCTCATCGGTGACGAGGTGATGGCAAAGTTCGGTGACTATCTTTTCGGTAATGTTCTGACCTCCGTGATCGCCGGGGCGGCGACGTTTGCGTGGTGTTTCCTCTTTGATGTGCCATACGCGTTGCTCCTCGGCGTTTTTGTCGCGATCGTGGACCTGTTCCCGTATGGCTCGACCGTGGGTGGCTTTGTGGTCGCCTTGGTGGCGCTGACCGTCTCGATTCCGGTCAGCGTTGCGACCGTGGCCTTCTACATCGCATTCCGATTGGCCGAAGACTACCTCTTGACGCCGAAAATCATCGGCCGGGCGGTCAAGGTTCCTGGCGGTGTCACCGTGGTGGCCGTGATGATCGGCGCGGCGCTGCTGGGCGTCGTCGGCGCGCTCGTGGCGATTCCGGTCGCCGCCGCACTTCAGTTGCTGGTCTCACAACTATTGTTCCCCAAGCTCGATGAATCATGAGATGTGAGCTCGCGGGGGTTGCGAGGTTAGATTCTCTCTGCTGAATCCCCTGCGCGTAAGGCTATTTGGCCTGTGCTTTGTCAGGCCGTGCGCACGGGCCCCAACCCCGGGGGTCCATCGGACGTTGCTGCGGTGGGCAAGTGGCAGCACTAGATGAACACCGACGACCCTGTCCTTGCACCAGCTTCACTCGACCGAGCTCGCTACCGATCCGAGCCAGAAGCCGGTCGCGGCGTACGGACCGTTCGTGATGAACACCAAAGCCGAACTCGGATAAAAGCCTTGGAGGACTTCCAGGACGTTGATCTGGGAAATCCAGCCCAATACGCTGATGCTCCACGCGCCGGCTCCACAATCGGTGCGCACCGAAAAGACTGCTATTCTAGAGCCCGGTAGCCAACCCTCGGGTCGGGGCTCCGGACCGGCACGCCGCGGCCTACGCCGCCGATCACGCCACCGAGGTGGGGCAGATCAGCCAGAAGTACCCGGCACCACGCGGCGTGACAAAGTCGTTACCGTCGAGTCATGCACGAACAAATAATTAGGGAAATCGTCAACTCTGGGCTCGTCGAGGGATTCACACAGGATGGCGTGACACATTGGCGATCCATCCCGTATGCCC
Organism: Mycobacterium sp.; assembly: GCA_031292665.1. Classification (GTDB taxonomy): domain Bacteria; phylum Actinomycetota; class Actinomycetes; order Mycobacteriales; family Mycobacteriaceae; genus Mycobacterium. The sequence continues at coordinate 4,355 of JARLGR010000041.1, forward strand.
GTCCGCCGATCGGTCCCCTGCGTTTTCGCGCTCCCCAGCCGGTGGAGTCTTGGCCCGCCGTGCGCCGTTGCCATGAGTTTGCCTACTGCGCACCCCAAGAGCGCAAGTACACCATGCTGAGCCCGGGCAACTACCAGCCGATGAGCGAGGACTGTCTCACGCTCAATGTCACCGCGCCGGAGCCGCCCACAGAACAGCACCTTCCGGTCATGGTGTTCATCCACGGCGGGGCCTACGTGATGGGCAGTTCGGCCGCGCCGATCTACAACGGGGCCGGCCTCGCCCGACAGGGATGTGTATTCGTGTCGGTGAATTACCGGCTCGGCGCGCTGGGCTGTCTTGATCTGTCGTCGCTGTCGACGGCCGACGTCACCATCGAAGACAACCTTTTTCTGCGCGATCTAGTGATGGCGTTGGGGTGGGTGCGCGACAACATCGCGGCGTTCGGCGGCGACCCGGGCAATGTGACGGTCTTCGGGGAGAGCGCCGGGGCGCATGCGGTTGCCAGTCTGCTCGCGGTTCCTGCTGCTAAAGGACTTTTCGTCCAGGCGATTTCGGAGAGCCCTGCCAGAGCATTGATTCGCTCGCCAGACATCGCCGACAAGTTCGCCGCACGGTATGTGGGATTGCTAGGTGTGCGGGTGGAGGACGCCGCGGATGCGCTGATGGCCGCGCGACCCGATCAGCTGGTAACTGCGCAAGGGCAACTAATCGCGCAGGGCATCGGGCACATGCTCGGTGCGTTCCCGTTCGGTCCCACCGTCGGCACCAACTACCTGCCCGTCGAGCCGGTGGAGGAGATGCGTAGCGGTACGGCTAATCAGGTACCGCTCATTGTGGGCACCAACGCCGAGGAGGGCAGGTTGTTCGCAGGACTCCTCAAGAAAGACCTTGCGGTCACACCGGCAGCGGTCGAGCGCTTGCTCGCCGGAGCCGAGCCCGCTCAGAAGGAAAGAATCATTGCCGCGTATCCCGGGTATCCCGATCCGGCCGCGTGCATCGGTCTGGGCGGCGACTTAGCTTTCGGATCGGCCGTCTGGGAGATCGCCGAAGCGCACAGCAGCCACGCGCCCACTTATCTGTACCACTACGACTATGCACCCAGCGCGCTGCGCTGGTCTGGCCTCGGCGCCACGCATGCCACGGAGCTGTTGGCGGTCTTCGACGTCTACCGCGCCAGATTCGGAAGGCTGCTCACCTCGCCCGCCGACCGATCTGCGGCGCTGCGTGTCAGCGACGACGTGCAGTCCCGGTGGCTGGCCTTCGGCCGCACCGGCGTCCCCGGCGACGACTGGCCGACCTACAGCGCCACCGATCGGGCCGTGATGGTTTTCGATCGCGAGTCACGCGTCGAGTACGACCCGCACGCGATCCGTCGACAGGCCTGGGAGGGCTTCTTGCCGACCACCGGTTAGCTAGACTAGCGATGTTCTCGAAGCTTGCAGAACAAGACCCAGCGGCGATTTGGCTACATGGTGTAGGACGGCAAGTCGGTGCCCGGCCCCGGCCGTTGGCAGACCCGCCACCGCGACTGGCAACCAGTGTTTGGATTCGCTACGCCACCAACGCACAGACGCTGTGCCGGTGGACTCTCGTGGTTCGGCCGCCTTCCCGGCTATATCCGGATCGAGCGCGGAAATGTGCGCACCTACGTCTACGGATCTCCTGGTGAAGAAAAGTCGCACACGTCCGCCCGATGGGGGCGCGGAACACGGTCCGCATGCGCGGTTGCCACGCCGCGCCCCGATCGGTTCGTCGTAGACGGATCTCTGCGCGATCAGGAAGTGAGCGCCACTGCCCTGGCTCGGGCACCCATGGCGTCGAGTGCTGCGTACTCGGCTTCCTCGATCGCGCCCGAGGCGAAGTCGATGGCATCCAACGCGTACGACAAGGCGGCATTGGCCTCCGCGTCGGCCGCCTTGGCGTCAAGTTCGGCCCCTTTCCTGCGGGCGTCTTCCCGCACCTTGGCGACATGGGCCTGCCACTTGCCGCGGATCTCGTCCCACTGCGATGACGCTTTGTCGCCAGCGGCATGCGCCCTCTCTTTGAATTGCTCGGCGGATGCGGCGGCCTTGTCTCGCGCGATCGTGACATCAGATTCGAGCTGATCCCTGGTCTTCGCACCGGCGGCACTTAGCTCCGCGGCCACGTTTTTCGCCTTGTCGGAAAGCTTCTCGAACTGCGCGCTCAGATCGGTGTCTGCCATCGGAGTTCCTTCTATTGAGCAGGCGGGCTCTCCGCCCACGTGGCCAATCGTCGGGCCGCTACCGCGCGCCCGTCACTGTTTGGGCCGGACAAAATATCCCGGTCGAATTTGGGCCCTACGACAACGGCGAGTCGAGAGCCCCACGTCTGACGTTCGCATCGGGCCGCTTGAACACGCTCGGCAACGTTGGCGTTCACCGATTCCGTTGAAAGAAGGTGTGTTTGACGATCACTTCGGCTCTCGCGCTCGGGGCGCCGGTTGCTGTCGACGTCGCCGGCGACACCGTGGCGTTCACGCGGCTTGCTGGCGCAGACACGTCACCGCCCGATCGGTCACATACCACGATAAGTTCTGGAAGGCTCGGGGCATGACCACCACCATACGGGAGCAGGGCGGCGCCGGGTCGCCAGCCGACCCGAGGACCGCGGCGTTCACCAGGCGGCTTGTGATGGATGAGAAGAACGGATGAGCGCCGCGATTCTTCCCGGAACACCCGCGCCTCTGGGCGCGACCAGCGGCCCGCATGGCACGAACTTCGCTGTGTCGTCGGGGGGCGAGCAGGTGACCCTGTGCCTGTTCGATGCCGACGGCGCCGAGGAGCGGCTGGCTCTGCCGGAGCGTGACGGCAACGTGTGGCACGGCTTTGTCCCGGGGGTAGAGCCAGGGCAGCTCTACGGCTTTCGCGTCAGCGGGCCCTATGATCCGGCGCGCGGCCTGCGCTACAACCCCGCCAAGCTGCTGCTCGACCCGTACGCTCGCGCGATCGAGGGCCAGGTCCGGTTCGGGCCCGAACTACTCGGCCACGCGACAGATAACCCCTCCGCGCCCAGCCGGCTGGACTCGGCCGACCACATGCCGCGCGGGGTGGTCCTCGCGAGCGCGCCCGCCCTCACAGCATCCCGGCCACAGCACGCGCTCGCCGACTCGATCGTTTACGAAGTGCACCTTCGTGGGTTCACCGCCGCCCATCCCGACGTGCCACCGCAGCTGCGCGGCACCTACGCCGGCATGGCACACGAGGCGGCGCTGAACCACCTGGTTCGTCTCGGTGTCACCGCGGTGGAGCTGCTGCCGGTCCACCACAACGTGCCCGAGGAATTCTTGATACGGCGCGGCCTGACTAACTATTGGGGTTACAACACAATCGGCTTCTTCGCCCCGCACGCCGGCTACTCCGCGGCAGTGCGGGCCGGCCGGCCTGGCGGGCAGGTCGAGGAATTCCGTGCCATGGTCGACGCCCTGCACGCCACGGGACTGGAGGTGGTGCTCGACGTGGTGTTCAACCACACCGCCGAAGGCGGACCTGGGGGTCCCACCCTGTGCTACCGCGGCTTGGACAACGCCGCATACTACCGCCTCGACCCCAACGACCCGGGCAACTATGTGGACACCACCGGCTGCGGTAATTCGGTGAACACCGGAAACCCCGCTGCGCTGCGGATGATCATGGATTCGCTGCGCTACTGGTTCGGCGAGATGGGCGTCGACGGTTTCCGTTTCGACTTGGCAGCCACGCTGGGCCGTCAGGAGGGCGACTTCGACCCGTTTTCCGCATTTTTCGATTTGGTGGGCCAAGATCCGCTCATCTCACAGGCGAAGCTGATCGCCGAGCCGTGGGACGTCGGCCGCCTCGACAGCTATGACGTCGGGCGCTTCCCGCCGCTGTGGAGCGAGTGGAACGGGCGCTTCCGCGACACCACCCGTGACTGGTGGCGCAGCCAGGACAAGACCCTGGGAGACTTCGCGTCACGGCTGTGTGGTTCGTCCGACATCTATGGCGGCCGCGGCGAAGGGCGCCGCCCGAGCGCGTCGGTCAACTTCGTTACCGCGCATGACGGCTTCACCCTGGCCGATCTGGTGTCATACAACGCCAAGCACAACGAGGTCAACGGCGAGGGCAACCGCGACGGCACCGACGACAACCGCTCCTGGAACTGCGGGATCGAAGGTCCGACAACGGATCCGGACGTACTGGCGCTGCGGGCGCGCCAGCAGAGGGCCTTCCTGACAACGCTGTTGCTGTCGGCCGGTGTGCCGATGTTGCTGGGCGGCGACGAGGCCGGCCGCACGCAACGCGGCAACAACAACGCGTACTGCCAGGACAACGACATCACCTGGTTCGACTGGTCGACGGTCGACCACGACTTGCTCTCATTCACAACCGGTCTCATCGGGTTGAGGCGCCGTCACCCGGTATTCCGGCGCCGGCGTTTCCTCACCGGCCGCGCCGCTGCCGACCTGCGGTGGTTCACCGTGTCGGCAACGGAGATGACCGATCAGAACTGGGCTGATCCTATGGCGCGCAGCATAGCCCTTTGGATAGACGGCTCAACGGATCCCGACGTCGACGCCCACGGCACACCACTGCTCGATGCCGACTTCCTGTTCTTCGTCAACGCCTGGTGGGAAGCTCTGACCTTCACAATTCCCGCCGAGCTGTCCACCCGCCGTTGGGACATCGTCTGCGACACGTTCGACACCGCACGAACCGGCACTGCCGGCGCGCAACTCGAGGTCGGACCGCGCTCAATTGTCGCCCTGCGGTGCTGCGGGTGACAAAGCCCGGGGATAGCAGGACGGTCACACCAGGCGCCGTCCGAGGAAAAGACGTCGTTGCGGTACCACTCGCGGACCCGCGTCTTCGCGGAGCCTCCGCCGGTGCCCGAGATGCAGGTCGGCGACACTCACGGTCCGCCCCTCATCGCTAGATCTGTCAGCCACCCTCGGACGGAAACACGTAACGACAGCAATTGCGCAGAATGGCCTCTCCGGCAATCGCTTAGCCCACCCCGCGAGCCTGTGCGCGAGTTAGCTAGCGCGGTGCATACGGGGCCGCAGCCGTCCGTCGCCGTACGGCATGCGTTTCGCTCCGCGCCGTTACGGCCTCGGCTGGCGCTTCGCGTCATATCCGCCTGCCGCCTTCGGTTTCAGCTGCTCCATCATGGAATCGTTCGGCCGAACGTCGGCAACGACTCGCACAGCTGCGACAGGTCCCGACCCGCTCGCATCACCGTGAAGTCGGGCCTGACGATCGCTGCCTGCGCTCTGCTCCGGTTGAGCCATTCGGCCAACTCGGTCCCCGGCCCGGCGTAGTGCACAACAGCGCTGCGTTGCTCGATCAGGTTCCTCTGTTGAGCCGTCGGCGGGACTGAGGTGATGATCGCGAATCCGGTACCGATTATGTTGTCGAGCCGCTCGCCGGTCGCCGTGGCGGCGTTGGGGCACAGGCTGCCTGCGAGTTGCTTGAGTCCTGTGCTGCGTCGGACGAGTGCCGAACTGCTCAACGGCGGCGTCCTCGAGTCGAGGACCCGGGCGGCCAGTCCGGGTATGAGGCGCGCGCGGGGCGCGACGACGCTGCGTAGCGCATTACCGATCCGGCCGCCGGCAGTCATCGAGTGCCCGATCACGAGCGCGAGCGTGATCATCTTGCGCGCATGAGGTTTCCGCTCTGCCTGGTAGGTGTCGAGCAGGTCCGCGGAGAGGCTGCCGTTGATGACGCCGGCGAGCTTCCAGCTGAGATTCATCGCGTCGCGCAGCCCGGCGCACAATCCCTGGCCGATGAAGGGCGGGGTGAGGTGGGCGGCGTCGCCGAGCAGGAAGACGTTGCCTCGACGCCAACGGTCGGCGAGTTGTGCGCGGAAGGTGTACTCCGCGACCCGGATGATTCGCAGATCGTCGTCGGTAGATGATCGCAGCCATGGCGCGATGAGGGGACGCAGCGCGGCGAGGGTGGCGAAGTTGTCGGCGGACTCGCCGGGCAGCAAGCGGAACTCCCAGCGGTAGCGCGAGTCGCCGATTTGCATGAAGGTCCCGGCGCGTCGTGGATCGCAGAGCTGGTGGACACCGCCCCACTGCTTCAGGTCGACCGTGGAGTCGACGTCGATCACCAACCAGCCCTGCTCGAAGCGAAAATCGCGCATGGTGGCTCCGATGTGCTTGCGCACCATGCTATTCGCCCCGTCGCAGCCCAGCAGATAGTCGCAATCGACCGTGTGCTCGCTGTTGTCGGCTCGGTCGGTGAAGCTGATCCGGGTCCGCCCGCCACCGAGGTCGGTGAGATCGGTGACTTCGGCGTCACCCCGTAGCGTCGCCTTCGTATGGTGTTTCAGGTTGGCGCGCAGCAGGGCCTCGAACTCCGGCTGGTCGAACATATTGGACTGTGGGTGACCGTGGCGGCTGCGCTCGGGGTCGCGGCGGAACTCCACCAACTCCCGCAGGTCCGGATCGAGGAGCCGCAGACCGAGGCCGGGACGGGAGATCTCGGCGAATTCCGCGCCGATCCCGAGTCGTTCGAGGATGCGGTACACCTCATCGTCGAGGTGGACGGCCCGCGGCTGCGGGTAGACGTCGGCCCACCGGTCCAAGGTCAGACTCTTGACTCCGTACTGAGCGAGCAGGGTGGCCGCCGTGACGCCTACCGGTCCCGCACCGACGATCACAACCGGGTAGTGGCTCTCAGTGCCCATCGCGACTCCTCAAGTTTGTGACGAAATCGTCACACATGACCGCGCCCTCAGTCAAGTAGTGTTGACGAAATCCTCACAAGTGACCACTCTTAGAGGGCGCGTACCGAAAGACACGGAGGCGGTAGTTGTCCATGAACTCAGTCGAGACGCCGGTCAACCGGCTGGAGCGGCGCAAGCAGCGGACCCGTTCGGCGTTGCTCAAGGCGGCGCAGGGACTGATCGCCGAGGGCCGGCTCAACGTCCCGATCCTGGAGATCACCCAGGCCGCTGATGTCGGGATGGGTTCTTTCTACAACCACTTCTCCTCTAAGGAAGAGCTCTTCGAGGCGGCGGTGATGGACGTTCTCGGCGCGCACGGAGCTCTTCTGGACGAGCTGACGGCGCAATTGGAGGACCCGGCGCAGATCTTCGCCAGCAGCTTCCGTCTGACCGGTCGGTTCTTCCGTCGGCGTCCTCAGGAGACCAGGATTCTGCTTGCCAATTGGCAGGCAGCCCTGGCCTCCGAGCATGGGCTCGCACCCCGCGCTTTACGCGACATCAAAGCCGCCGTGGCGGCCGGGCGGTTCACGGTCGACGACCCGGAGCGGGCATTGGTAATCGCCGGCGGGGTGCTTCTGGGCCTTGGTTCACTGCTGGCTGCAGACCCCGACCGCGACGATGCCAGGACCGCGGATGCGGTCACTGAAGACCTCTTGCGCTTGTTCGGGATGCCGGCCAGGGAGGCTCATAAGATTTGCACCGGCCCGCTGCCGGCGATCGACTCTTACGAGTAGCGGACTGCCGTTCGTTGCGTGCCGAGGTCGATCGCGCCGTCGTCGGTGGCCACGGACGCCTCGACGAGGTCGCCGTCGTGCAGGTACTTCGGGTTGGCGGCCTGACTCTTGAAGAACGCCTTCCACTTCACCGCCGGCGGCAGCAGATTGCTGATCATCGTGACCGGTTTGGGGGGCGCGCTCAGAGCGGTGCCGACCGGTGTGCCGGTCAAGATCAGGTCGCCGGCGGCCAGGTCCTGGAACCGGGTGAGTGACTGCAGTGCCTGCAGGGGCCGGTACAGCATGTCGCCGGCAACAAGGGCGTTCTGGCGCTCCTGGCCGTTGACGCTAAGCCGCAGCCGCAGGTCGCCGAAGCGTCCGAGTTCTCCGTCTTCGAGCAGCACCAGTGCGGGGCCGACCGGGGTGAACGTGGGATAGGACTTTGCCTCGTAGAACTGGGTCTGGGGCAGCTGGATGTCGCGCGCCGAGACGTCGTTGGTGACCACCAGGCCGGCGATGTAATCAGCCAGATCGGGTTCGGAAATGCTTGTGCCGACAGGGATGTCGCGGCCGATGACCAGACCGATCTCGACCTCGTAGTCGAGGAAACGCACGTGGTCCGGTTTGACGATGGGGTCGAGCGGCCCGCTGATCGAGGCTGAAGACTTGCGGAAGAACGTCAGCGGTGTGGTCTTGGGATCCATTCCCGAATCCCGCACGTGGGAGGCGAAGTTGGTCATCTGGGCGACCACCCGGCACGGCGCGGTGACGGGTGAGAGCAGGGCCAGAGTGTCCACCGGGACGGTGGCCGCACCGTCCCGCGCGGCGTCGAGGGCATCCCGGTCGTTGAGCAACTCCTTGGTGGTGACGGCGGCCGTCTCGACCTTGACGGCGCCGCCGTCCTTCTTCATCCACCATCCGTCGGAGGTGCGCAGCACGGAGAGGGTCATGAACGGGCCACCTTCAGCATTCCCATCAGTCGTTTGACGTCGAACTCGTTATTTCCGCGCAGTGCGGTGACGATCGCGCCCACTTCCTCGCGGGCGTACTTCGGTTCGATCCCCAGGAAGTCCTTCGTGACCGGTGGTCCCCACTGCGCCAGGCCGGACGCGGTAAACGGTGCCCACCCGGTTTCGAGAGTGTTGTCGAACATGTCCCCGTCCGTGTAGTGCTCGACCAGGAATCCGTCGGGGTCACGCCAGTAGTCGAAGATCTGGCTGCCCTGAATGTGCCGGCCGATCCCCCACGACCGGAAGTAGCCGCGGTCGCGCAGGTATTCCCCGCCGGCGGCGAGCGCGTCGAGATCGCTGACTTCATAGGCGGAGTGCACATAGCGATTCGCGGCGCCGAGGGCCATCGCCAGCGTGTGGTGGTCACTCGGTGTGGCCCCCTGGTCACAGCGGATGAAGCTCATCGTCGGGCCGCGCTCGCGCTGACCGGCGTAGTACTGGAAGTCGCTGACGACCAACCCGAAATGGTCCAGGTACCAGTTCAGGGACTCGGCGTACTTGGTCGACTGCAGGACGACGTGGCCGAGTCGCTGGATGCGCGCCGGTTCCCGCGGGGGGCGCTGAGTGGCGTTGACCCGCTTGCAGTCGTGTCCGAAGTTGAACAGGTGCGGCTGCTGGCAGGGCGACGCCGTCAGCTCGTGGACTCCGGAAACGACTTTGACCGGGGTGCCGCTGGGATCGACCAGGTTCACCGCCAACCCGCCCAGACTCTCGGGGAGCGGGACGGCCGGTGCGCCGGTCTTGCCGGCCAGGCGCAGGACGTCGGCTTCGTCGCCGGCGCGGAAGGCGAAGCCGCGGAATCGGGACTGGGGTCCCCGACGAATGATCAGACAAGGTGAGCCGGCGTCAACCCCGCGCAGCTGCAACTCGTTGGCATTCCTGGCGGCGGTCTGGAAACCGAAGGCGAGGGCGAACTTCTCCGCGCGCGACAGGTCCGGCTTGTCGAACTCCAGCCAGGCCAGGCCGGTCACCTTGATCAGCGGGTTGCGGGATCGCCCCGGGTGCTCGCCCGGCAGCGGCCCCTGCTCACTGTGCAGCTCGTTGTGCGCACCCACGACATCGCTCATCTCTGGACCTCTCCATGTGAATGACGAAATCGTCACATACGACGGACAGATCAGTCAAGAGCCGGCAGACTATTTACTGATGGATTACTCGTATATGATGATTTCGTCATGTACGAGAGGATCGCCTTGTAGTCTCGAGTGTCGGCGGCAGTCTGGAAAGGTGGGTCCGTGTCATGAGAGGCGTCGTTCGGCTGATCGGCACCAACTGATCACTCAAAGGTCCATCGGATGAGTCCAGCGCAGTCGTTGGAAGCGCGCGAAACCACGGTCGGCGCTTAACAACTTGGCGTTATTCTCCAGCGCATACGCGGCCAGATAGGCGTCCGCGATGTCGTTGCCACGCGCATCGATGTCCGTCGCGAGCTGACGAAACACCGTCCAATGCCGTTGTCCGGCACGAAGCTCCATGGCTGCAGGAGCCTCGAGCAGTGCATCGACCGCCTGCCACGCCTCGTCTGGCTTCGTCGGCTGGGCGAAGATCCGGCGATTAGTCATGACGCGCACGAAGCCACCGAGGGCCAGATCCGGCAGACCCAGCGGCTCCTCATCGTTGGCGAGCCGTTCCAACAACCGTCGATAGGTCGAATGCTCGGGCAGGTCGGCCCGGTGCGCATAAATGAGGACGCTGACGTCAACGCACAGCATCGATCGACACGCCTTCCTCCAGCGCCTCGGCGACGGCGGCGTTGGATGACAGATCCACGCCGGACCGAAGCCCTCCCTGACCCGTCGGCCGGACGGCGTAGCGACCGGCAGGTCGCGGTTCGGACGGGTTTAGACCTCGCCGGACCGCGTCTTCGAGAACCGCCGCTACGGTGCGCCCGGAACGAGCGGCCAGCGCCTTCACCTGACGGTAGAGCTCGTCGTCAATCCGGATTGTCGTGCGCATGCGACATCTTAGCATCGGCAGCCAGCATCAAGATGCTCGAAATATCCGTCGTTCGCATTAGACAGGCCGGTCAGTAGACAAGACGGTTTGTGCCGGCATTTGATCCGCGACCAACGGATTAGCAGAAAGCCACGTCGCGTCTGGATCAACCGCCAACTTGCCTTTCGGCAAGGTGATGCGACCGATGTCCGCCCGCCGCGGCCCCACGCGTTACATGTAACATGGTTTTATGTCACCCGCCCGGGATCGCGTTCGACGGCACCGCGAACGGCTACGGCAACGAGGCCTGCGGCCGATCCAATTCTGGGTCCCCGACCTGAGCGCCCCGGAGTTCGTGCGCGAAGCGCACCGCCAATCGGCACTCGTCGCAGCCACCGAACAGGATGTCGACGACCAAGCCTTTGTCGACGCGATCTCGGCCGACTGGGACGACGCCAGCTAGAAGTGCAACGAGGCGATATCTACACCGCCGCGGCGCGCGGTGCCTACAGCGGAAAACCCCGTCCGGTAGTGGTCATCCAAGACAACCGATTCGACGCAACGGCCTCGGTCACCGTTGTGCCGTTCACCACGAGCGACATCGATGCGCCATTGCTTCGAATCCCCGTGCAGCCGTCGGACACCACCGGTTTGGCGGAAACCAGCCAACTGATGGTCGACAAGGTGACCACGGTCCCCCGCGCTAGCCTGATCCGGCAAGTCGGTCGCCTCTCCGACGGAGACCTTATTCGGCTGAATCGCGCGCTGCTGGTATTCCTCGGACTTGCGGTCTGACTACCCAGTAAATGGCGCTACGCAGCACTGGTCGAAGCGCGGGCCGCGCAGACAGTTGCCATCGATGAAGTGCGGCGAGACGACCTTTACTCGACCTTGACCGCGTTTTGAATCACCGCACCGACGATTGCGGACGTGACTACGCTTCACATCGTGGAACTGGGGGTTTTGGGACCTCTCCAGGTCCGGCAGGGTGGCGTGCCGGTCCCGATCCCGGGCGCCAAGCCTCGCGCCATCCTTAGCATGCTCGGGCTACACAAGGGTTCCATCGTGTCGGCCGACACGCTGATCGAGCTGCTCTGGGGCGAGAATCCGCCACGCACTGCCGCCAAGGCCCTGCAGACCCACATCTCCGCGGTGCGTCGCACCCTGGGCGACGGCTTTGTCTTGACGGAGGGCGCGGGTTGGATCCTGGCCGAGGCCGAGGTTGACGCCTCGCGTTTTAAATCGGCCGCTCGACTGGGACGCGATGCCGCCTCCGCCGGCGAGACCAGCCAGGCGGTGGCCCGCTTCGAGGAGGCGCTCGCCCTCTGGCGCGGAATCCCCGAACTGCCCGACGGCCGGCGGGGAACCTCCGAAAAGACGCGGTGGATCGAGGGCCATGCCGCGCTCGTAGAGGATCGGGCCGATGCACTGCTTGCGACGGGCCGCGCCGCGGAGATCATCGGCGAGCTCGAGGCCGCGGTGGCGGACGCGCCGCTGCGCGAGAGGCGATGGGGTCAGCTGATGCTCGCCCTCTACCGCGCCGGCAGGCAGGGTGAAGCCCTCGGCGCTTACCAACGGGCGCGGACGCTCCTCGCCGAGGAACTGGGGGTCGACCCCGGAAAGGAGCTTCGCCGGCTCGAGTGCGCGATCGTCGCGCAGGACTCCGCGCTCGAAGTCCCTGCGGCACAAGATATTTCATCGATCACCCGCGCCGTGACCTTTCTGCTGACCGACATCGAGGGGTCGACGGCGGCCTGGGAGGCGGACGCCGACGCCATGGCGGTGGCTCTCGCACGACACGACGAACTCATCGAACAGGTCGTCACGTCTCGCGGAGGGCGGCTGATCAAGACGCGAGGCGAGGGCGATGCAACGTTTTCGGTCTTCGACCGGCCGTCGGCCGCCACAGCCGCCGCTATCGAGCTACAAGAAGCGATCGTCGGCGAGCCGTGGACGCTGCGGGAGCCCATGCGCATCCGGGTGGCATTGCACAGCGGAGAAGCCGAGTTTCGCGACGGCGACTACTTCGGTCGCGCCGTCAACCGCGCCGCGCGCCTGCGATCGCTGGCTGCGGGCGGCCAGATCGTGTGCTCGGGTGCGACCGCCGAGCTGGTCATTGACTCACCGGCCGATGACGTCGTGCTCGTCGACCGCGGGATGCGCCAGCTGCGCAATCTCGCACGTCCGGAGCACGTGTTCGAACTCCGATTGGAAACCGCCGACGACCGTCGTGAGACGGTCTCGACCGATGCGCCTGTGGAGCGCCCGAGCCTGCCCGCGGTGCTGGCCGGCCCCGGGCCATTCGTCG